>DASSGK010000535.1:0-9338 GCA_035693505.1 Vicinamibacterales bacterium | reverse complement strand
TTCCGTCTCAGAGATTCCGTCTCAGAGATTCCGTCTCAGAGATTCCGTCTCAGAGATTCCGTCTCAGAGATTCCGTCTCAGAGATTCCGTCTCAGAGGTTTACCCTCTGAGGTCTATGCTAAGGTCCGCGACCATGGACCGACGGCAATTCGTGCACGTGACGACGACCGCGGCGGTGGCAATTCTTGCTGACCGGAGACGGCTGTTCGCTGACGCGCCGAAGCCGACGCCGGGCGCTATCGTCGAGACGAAAGCCGGCCGTGTCCGCGGACTGTCGATCGACGGCGTGCAGACCTTCAAGTCGGTCCCGTACGGTGCATCGACCGCCGGCGCTCGGCGATTTCTTCCACCTCTCGAGGTCGCGCCCTGGACCGGCGTCCTCGAGACGTTCGCGTTCGGACCCCGCGCTCCACAGGTGCTCGCACCATTCGTGCCCGAGTGGCAGCCGCTGACCGGCACCGAGCCGATGAGTGAGGACTGCCTCCATCTGAACGTCTGGACGCCGCAAGCCGCGACCGGCGGCACGCGTCCCGTGATGGTGTGGCTGCACGGCGGTGGATACACCGGCGGCTCGCCCGCCGCGCTCCCTTACGACGGCGCCAGCCTCGCGCGCCGCCACGACGTGGTCGTGGTGAGCATCACCCACCGGCTGAACGTCCTCGGCTTCATCCATCTGACCGAGCTGGGCGGCGACCGCTTCGCCGACGCGAGCAACGCGGGGCTGAAGGACATCATCGCCGGCCTCACGTGGGTCCGCGACAACATCGATCGATTCGGCGGCGACCCGAAGAACGTCACGATTTTCGGTCAGTCCGGCGGCGCGGGAAAAGTTAGCACCCTGCTCGGTATGCCGGCGGCCCAGGGCCTGTTCCATCGCGCGATCGCGCAAAGCGGATCGGCCGTCACAAGCATGCCGGCAGCAAGTGCGACGCAGAACGCGGATGCGTTGATCTCGCGCCTCGGTCTGAAGAGCCATCAACTCGACGAGTTGCAGCGCCTGCCGGTCGAACAGGTCCTGGCGGCGATGCAGGCACCGGCCGGCAGCCGCGGCTTCACGACCTCTCCGGTCGTCGACGGCAGATCGCTGCCGCACGACGTCTTCAACCCTGCTGCGACGCCCTTGTCCGCATCGATCCCGCTCCTCATCGGTTCAACGGAGACCGAGGTGACCTGGAGCGTGAACGCCGATTACACCGTGCCCGCCGATGCGGCGGCTTTGCGCGATCGCATCATGCGAACGCTGCGGGTGGACGCCGCGAAGGCGGAAACCCTCGTCGGCGTCTATCAACACGGCCGTCCGCGAGCCAGCCTGCTCGACCTCGCGCTCATCATGGAAACCGACGCCTCTCAGTTTCGCACCGGCGTCGACAGGCAAGCGGAGCGCAAAAGCGCTGCGGCTCGAGCACCGGTCTACATGTATCGCTTTCAGTGGTATTCACCGGTCAGTGGCGGCCGGCTGCGCGCGATGCACTGCATGGACATCCCGTTCGCGTTCGACAACGTCGACAACAGCCAGTCCATCGTCGGCAACGGGACCGACCGTCAACCGCTGGCTGACCGGATGAGCCACGCGTGGGTCGCGTTTGCACGCACCGGCGATCCCAACCACGCGGGCCTCCCGCGTTGGGAACCCTTCACCGCGAACGAGCGCGCGACGATGATGCTGAACGCCGAATGCCGCCTTGCCCGGGATCCTTACCGCGATGAACGGTTGGCGATGGCGGCAGCAACGACCCAAGGCTGACAAATCCGGCCCGGAACTGTCGCCAGATTCCCGCATCCGGACAGTCGAACTAAGTTCGCCGATCCTCGTCTAAAAGCGACGTGGTCGCTGAGACGTTCGGTCAGGATCTGCGAATCGGCCTGCGTGTCCTCATCAAGGAAAAATCGTTCTGCGCCCTGGCCGTAGCCGTGCTCGCCCTCGGGATCTGCGGCGTCACCACCATGTTCAGCGTGGTCAACGGGGTGATGCTGCGCGGCTTCTCGTTCCCCACGGCCGATCGCCTCGCCAGCGCAAACTTCATCGATCCGTCCAGCTCGAACTTTTTCGGCGTGAACGGACAGATCTCGTCGATGGACTTCGACGAGCTGCTGCCGCAGCAGCAGTCGTTCGACGTCCTGGCCGCGTACCTGAACGGTTCCACCGTCAACGTTACCGACAATGGGAAGCCGCAGCGGTACACCGGCGCCTACGTGACCGATCGGTTCTTCACGATTCTCGGCACGTCGCCGATGCTCGGACGCGATTTCACAGCTGGCGACAATGCGCCAGGCGGGGAGAAGGTCGCGATCATCGGCTACGGCATCTGGCAGCGTGATTTCGGCGGATCTCCCGACGTGGTCGGCAAAGGCGTCCGGATCAACGGCAAGCCCGCGACCATCGTCGGCGTCATGCCGAAGGGGTTTGCGTTTCCGCAGAACGAGGAGCTGTGGCTGCCGCTCTACAGCGAGTTCCCGCCGAAAGACCGTAAGGATCCCGCGAACATCAGCCCGTCAGTCATCGGCCTTCTGAAACCCGGCGTGTCGCCCGATCAAGCGACGGCCGAGTTCACCACGCTCGCGAAGCACTTCGCGGCCGCCTATCCCGACACCAACAAACAATTCAACACGGGACGGGTCGAGCCGCTGATCAAGACCTTCACGCCCCGGCCCCTCCGCGGCACGCTGCTGACGATGCTCGGCTTCTGCGTGGGCGTGCTGTTGATCGCCTGCGTGAACGTCATGAACATGCAGTTCGCGCGCGCCACACTCCGCGCCAAGGAACTGGCGATCCGCTCGTCGCTCGGCGCGACGCGAGTGCGGCTGATCCGCCAGATGCTCACCGAGAGCATGCTGGTGGCCGGCATCGGCGCGGCGCTCGGGATCGCGCTCGCGTACGGCTGCACGTCATGGCTCACGGCAACCGTCCGCGCCCTCGACAACCCGCCGCCGGCTTACATCACCTTCGACGTGGATGCGATCGCGCTCGCAGTGACGGTGGGAGCGACGATCGCCGCGGCGGTCCTGTCGGGCCTGCTCCCCGCGTGGATGTCGTCCCGCGCGAACGCGAACGTCGTCCTGCGCGACGGCGGGCGGGGAACGACCAGCCGCGGCGTCACGCTGATCTCGCGCGGGCTCGTCGTCTTCCAGATCGTGGTCACCTGCGTGCTGCTGATCGGATCGCTGCTGCAGGTCCGATCGATCCTCAAGCAGCAGACGATCGACTACGGGTACGACACCAACGGCATCCTGTCGGCGCGAATGGGGTTGATGGACGGCGACTATCCGTCGGCCGATGCGCGCCGCGTGTTCTACGATCGCCTCTTGAGAGCACTGAAGACGAACCCTGAGTTCGAGGCCGTCGGCTTCACCAGCCGTTTCCGAATGGTGTTTTCAGGCAACGGCGCGATCGAGATCGACGGCAGGACCTACAAGGACAACAAGGATCGTCCGCAAGCCAACTTCGAGCAGGTAACCGGCACGTTTTTCGGCGTGACCGGACAGAGGCTCCTCGAGGGGCGCACCTTCGATGAGAGCGACCTCGACTCGAAGCTTCCGGTCACCATCGTCAACGCGGCGTTCGCGCGAAAGCACTACGGCAACGAGAGCCCAATCGGCCGCCGGTTCCGCACCATGAACACGGCCGGAACACAGCCCGGTCCATGGCGTACCATCGTCGGCGTCGTGTCGAACGTCCGCATGCTCGGCCCGTTCAACAATCCTGGAGTGGACGACAGCGGATTCTACGTGCCGTTCTACTCCACGGCGTTCGGCCCGGCGCCGCCGGCACCGTTCGTCAGCCAGTTTGCCACCGTCGTCGTGAAGCCACGCGGAGGCCAGAGCGCCGATGCGCTCGCGAACGCGCTCAGGCGCGAGGTCAACAAGGCGGACTCGAATCTGCCGCTGTACTTCGTCGGGACACCGAAGCAGCAGATTGAAGTGTTCGTCGCGCAGAATCGCATCATCGCCGCGATGTTCTCGATTTTCGGCGCGGTGGCCGTGGTCCTCGCGTCAGTTGGTATCTATGGTGTGATGTCGTTCTCGGTGAACCAGCGGCGGCAGGAGTTCGGCGTGCGGATGGCGCTCGGCGCCCACGACGGCACGATTCTCGGAATGGTGCTGCGTCAGGGCGTCCTGCAAATTGCCGTCGGGCTGATGCTCGGCCTGGCGATCGCGCTCGCGATCGGGACCGTGGCAGGCGCCGGCATTCAGAACACGCTCTTCGGCGTCAGCGCAAGGGATCCGCTCACCTACGCGTCGGTGACCCTGCTTGTCACGCTGGTGTCTCTCGTCGCCACGCTCGTCCCCGCTCGACGAGCGACGCGCGTCGACCCGATGATCGCCCTGCGCGCCGAATAGCGCAGGGAGTCGCGGCGTCATAGAATGCGGGCCTATGAAAGGTACCGTCATCTTCCTCTCGTTCGCCGGCATTCTCGCGGTCGCGCTTTCCGCACAGACTCCCCGCCGCACCACGGCGCCCGCCAAGCCGTTCCATCTGATCGAAGCCACGATCCCGGAGATGCGTGCCGCGATGGCATCGGGCCGCCTGACCTCGCGGGCGCTCGTCAGTCAGTACCTTGTGCGGCTCGCCACCTATGAAGATCGGCTGCACGCAGCCATCTTCGTGAACCCGCATGCGCTCGATGAAGCCGATCGACTGGATCGCGATCGCGCGGCCGGCAGGATCCGCGGTCCGCTGCACGGCATCCCGGTCGCGTTGAAGGACAACATTCACACGACCGACATGCCGACGACCGGCGGGGCGCTCGCCTTCGCCGGCCTCGTGCCGCCGTACGAAGCCACGTTGACGAAGAACCTTCGCGACGCCGGCGCCATCATCGTCGCCAAGACCGGCCTCACCGAGCTCGCCAACTGGGTTGCCGGCGCACCCAATCCGATGCCCGGCAATTACAACGCCGTCGGTGGTTTCGGATACAACCCGTACGATCCGAGACCCGATCCGCGCGAGGCGACGTTCGACGGACGGCCGGCCTTGCAGACCGGCGGGTCGAGCTCGGGCATCGGCACCGCGGCGAACCTGTGGGCGGCCAACGTCGGCACCGATACCGGCGGCTCCGTCATCAGCCCGTCGAATGCGAACATGCTGGTCGGCATCCGTCCGACCATCGGCCGGATCAGCCGCTATGGCGTCATTCCCATCACCGCGGACCATGACACCGCCGGTCCGATGACGCGCACGGTCACCGACGCCGCGATCATGCTCGGCGCGCTGGAGAGTCCGTCACCGGATCCCAACGACCCGGCGACGAGCACGTGCACGCCGCCGCCAGGACGCGACTACACAAAATTCCTGCGGGCGGGCGGGCTGAAGGGTGCGCGCATCGGCATTCCTCGCGCCTACTACTACGACCGCATCACGCTGAATGGCGACGCCGCCAACCGTCCGGATGGGATCAGCACGACGACGACGATCACCGCCGGGCGGGGCGGATTGAATGCCGATCAGGCCAGGGTGATGACCGACGCGATCGCCGTCCTGAAACAGCAGGGCGCGATCGTCGTCGATCCCGCCGACGTCCCGAGTCTCGCCGCGAAGGATCCCAAAGACAATTTCGCCGCCTGGGATTTCTGTTCTGGCGCCGATCAGGCCAAGGGAATGGACGAAGGCTGTTCGGTGAACTTCAAATACGGGATGAAGCGCGATTTCAACCTCTGGCTGAAGAGCCTTGGAGCCGCCGCGCCGGTCAAGACGCTCACTGAGCTGCGCCAGTGGAATCTGGCGCACGCAAAAGCCGGCGCGATCAAATTCGGGCAATCACGGCTGGATATCTCCGACGAGATGAACCTCGATACGGACCGCGCGCGAAACGAGGCGGATCACAAGAAGGACTGGCTGCTCAGCCGCGATCGAGGCATCGACGGCGTCCTCAAGGCGAACAACCTCGACGCGATCCTCACGCCGGGCGGCGCCGGAGCCGGCCTGGCCGCGCGTTCCGGCTACCCCATTATCGTCGTCCCCTTCGGTCTGATCCCGAACGCGCCGAACCCGCCGTTCCCCGCGAGCTTTCAGGCGAAGGCCGCGCCGTTCGGCGTCGGCTTCACCGGGGGCGCGTGCAGCGAGCCCCGACTGATCGAATTGGCGTACGCGTTCGAGCAGGCGACGAAGCGCCGCGTCCCGCCGGTTTCGACGCCATAGATGGAGCGCGAAGGCTTTAGCCGAGCTGCCGTCACGAAGCGAGAAACCTGCTCCTGAAGACATGAATCGAAGAACCCTGCTGAAGAGGGCTGCGTTGCTCGGGGCGGTGGCCCCCGCGTCGAGCGTTGCGCCTCTGTTCGTTCAGCAGGAGTTGCGCCCGCCTGCTTCGACCGGCGACCGGCTGGATCAAGGTCCTTTCGATATCGACCAGGATCAAGGCTGGCTCACGCTTCTCTTCACCACGCCTTCGGAAAAGCCGCAGCGCAACCCCGGCCTCGGCCTTGTCGGATACACGTGGGAGGAAGGCGGTCCATCGCTGGCCGCGCGAGCCGGACGGGAAACGCTCGAGCGTCATGTCGAGAACATTTCGAGCCTGCCGTTCGTTGACGTCCTCTACATCCGTTGCGACTGGCGGCACGTGCAGTCACAACCCGGCATACTCAATCTTCATCCCGTCTGGGCGTTGACGCTCGATGCAGCGCGACGGCACGGTCTTCGGGTCGCGTTCCGGATTCAAATGTCCAATCCGGAAGTCCAGCCCGATCAAGTAGCGTTGCCCGAGTTCCTGCGCTCGCGTATCCCGCTGGTGAAGATCGGACGCATTCCCAAGCTCGGAACGACCGAGTTTGTCGAGCCCCGGTACGATCACCCGGAGTTTCAAAAAGCATTTGCGGAACTCAACGATCTGCTCGCCGCGCGATTCGATGGCGATCCGCTCATCGAATGGGTCGACCTGATGCAGTACGGATTCTGGGGCGAGGGACACACCAGCACGCTCCCCAGTCCGTTCGACGATTTCTCGTCGGCCGAGCGCACGTTCGTGACGATGACCGCGAGGCAGCTGGAGACCTGGAAGAAGACGCCGCTTGCCGTCAACACGCAACCCGACATCAGCAACGTCGGCAATCGCAGAATTCTGGCGATGGCCATGCAGGCAGGCGCCTGGCTACGCTCCGACAGCATCATCGTCGAAGAACCGATTCAAATCGATCAGTTGGCGAATCGCGCTCCCTGGTCGGCGGCCATTCTCGAAGACGGATACTTTCGCCAGTACGACACCGCGAATCTGGCGGTGGACGCGAGCGGGATCAACGTTCTCGAGAACTACATGCTGCATACGCTCGATGTGAGAGCGAACTACTGGTCGCTGTGGACCGAAGCCGCCAATCTGGCGCGCTACCACCAGACCTATCCGCGGGGCTTCGATCGCCTGCGTACGTCTCTCGGATACAGACTCCGGCCCTCGTGGGTCTGGCAACGCAAGCGCTACGGAGGCTCGGAGTTGATCGTGGCGGTTTCCAATCGCGGAGCCGCGGGCGTTCCGGGAGTGCTGTGGCTGCGACTCGAAAGCCCGGACGGCCGATTGAAGTTACGCGGAACGCTCGATCCCGGACATCCTCACGGCGGTGGAATCCGCATGGGCGCATTTCTGTTGCCCAAAGACTATGCGGGCAGGCTTCATCTGTCCGCGCAGTTGGAGGTTCGTCCCGGAGTGCTGAAACCGATCGCCTGGACCTGCGAGCAGCCGCTCAGTGCCGACGGTTCCATGGCGATCGAGACGAAGCGCGACGATGATCCTGGTTGGCGCAAAGGGGTCTGATGAATCAACAGACCAGCCGCGCCATCCCCGCCCTGCGATGGTGGATTGGCGCGGCGCTCTTCGCGTCCACGATCATCAACTACATCGACCGCCAGACGCTTTCGCTGCTGGCGCCTTATCTGAAAGCCGACTACCACTGGTCGAACACCGATTACGCGTATCTGGTGATCGCATTTCGTCTTGCATACTCGATCGGTCAAACGGTCCTCGGGCGCTTGATCGATCGGATCGGGACCAGGCAGGGGCTGACGCTCACCGTTGCGTCGTACTCGGCGGTGTCCATCCTCACGCCGCTTGCCAGTGGGTTCTACAGTTTTGGATTCTTCCGCTTCCTGCTCGGCGCCGGCGAATCGGCAAACTGGCCGGCCGCGACCAAAGCCGTTTCTGAATGGTTCCCGAAACACGAGCGTGGCCTGGCAACGGCTCTCTTCGACAGCGGCTCCTCGATCGGCGGTGCAGTCGCGCCGTTCATCGTGTTGGGAATTTATTTTCGATGGGGATGGCGTCCCGCGTTCGCCGTACCCGGATGCCTCGGCCTTCTCTGGCTCGTCGTGTGGCGATGGTTGTACTATCCGCCCTCGCTCCATCCACGCATCTCAGACGCCGAACGGGAGATGCTCGCGCTCGATCGGGCTGACGCCGAATCGGCCGGCCACGTGCGGCTGCGTTGGCGCGATCTGCTTTCGCTGCCGCAAACGTGGGGCGTCATCGTCGCGAAGACATTCACCGATCCGGTGTGGTTCTTCGTCACCGACTGGTTTCCGATCTACCTGGTGGCCAAGGGCATTGACCTGCGCAGCGGTCTGCTTGCGGTGTGGGTGCCGTTTATCGCCGCGGATCTGGGGAATTTCATCGGCGGAGGCGTGTCTGGATTTCTGATCAAGAAAGGGTGGTCGCTCGGCGGCGCTCGAAAGGCGGTCGTCGTCTTTGGTGGAGTCGGCGTCACCCTGCTCATTCCCACCATTTTCACGACCAATCTCTATGTGATAGCCGCGCTCTTTGCGGTCTCCACGTTCTGCTACGCCGCGTTCAGCACGATCGCCAATGTCCTTCCGTCAGACCTGTATCCGGGCGAGGCGGTCGCCACCGTCAGCGGTCTGAGCGGAACCGGCGCGGGCCTGGCCACGATCGTCGCGTTTCTGTTGATCGGGCATTACTCCGATCAGCGGCAGGCCGCAACCACGCACGCGTTTGATCCGATCATCGTTGTTGCCGGCCTGGTCCCGCTCGCGGGAGCGATCCTGGTCCTGCTGCTGGTGCGGAACACCGAAGCGACTGACCGCGGCCTCGTTCGCCGGGTGTAGGCACCACCTCAGCAGTTTTGCCTCCTCAGAGGTTTTACCTCAGAGGTTTCGTCTCAGAGGTCCCGTCTCAGAGGTCCCGTCTCAGAGGTTTCGTCTCAGAGGTTTCGTCTCAGAGGTTTCGTCTCAGAGGTTTCGTCTCAGAGGTTTCGTCTCAGAGGTCCCGTCTCAGAGGTTTCCTGCGGTGAGCAGGGCGGCGGAGCTCTTGTCCAGGTAGATCGTGGTGTTCGGATGGGTGCGAAGGATCGAGGCGGGCGCCAGCGGACTGATGTCACCTTCGCAGCATGCAGCGACCGCCTTC
>DASSGK010000534.1:0-14393 GCA_035693505.1 Vicinamibacterales bacterium | reverse complement strand
TTTCCCTGCTGGCCGGCCGTGGTTGACGGTCTTTGCGGAGGCACCGGTGCCCAGCACAGCGGACATCCAATATCGTAATTGTTCGGGCTCTTCAGAGCCTCTCGCCGCTTCGCCATCTCGGCCTGGAACTGATCCTCGGTGAGCGAGACCGAGTAGCCGAGGTCGATGAACATGTTGGCGACCGAGCGGCGTCCGCCGCCAGCCCAGTTGCGCGGATCGACCGGGTTCTTGTTCGCCGCGGTCGTGTCGAGGAAGCCGATCAAGTGCACGACCGTTCCCTTGGGCAGCAGCGGCGCCGCATCGTCGTCGTAGACGTACTGCTTCACCCAGTTGTGGTCGTAGCCGACGCAGTTCAGCGTCTGGATGTTGTGGCCCCAGATCGCCTCGAGGCACATGCGCACGCCGGGTGCGTGCAGGTGCGGCTCGAAGGTGATGTACTTCGTGTGCTCCTGGAGAACGGCGTAGGCGTGCAGTTCCTGTCCCGCTTCGTTCGGGCGAACGTCGATGTCGATGCCGTTGCCAAGGCGGACGTTTGACCGCTTGTAGATCGGCTTGTAGCCCTTCGGGAAGAACTTGAACGCGAACTCGAGATGCCCCTTCGTCTCGCGGCCGTTCGAGTGGAGATGGCCCGCGTTCAACGAGAGGGAAGAGTGCGCCGCGAGCAGCCGTCCCGCTTCCGGCGGGAAGATGTCCGCGTTGCGGCCGACCTCGTGAATCGGCCAGCTGCCGCCGCCTTCGTTCGCGCCGCTGCTCGCGCGCTCGCCTTCGACGACGCTCTCGTACGTCATGTGGTGGAAGACGTAGCGTCCGCCGACCGTCGTGGCCGACTTTTCGTGGGGGATGTCATTGATCTCGCGCACTTCGACGGCCGACACGTAGTGATCTTCGGTGAGCCCCGTCGGAATCAATCCGAAGTCGCCCCACTTGTCCGGTCCGATCGCGGGCACCGTCACGTCTTTCGATCGCAGGATGAGATCCGGTTCGCCGATCGTCCACTTGTCGGTGCCTTCGAATTCCAGCGCCTTCGGCATGTCAGCCGGGTTGCCCCGCGGCGCGCCCGAGTCGACCCAGCGCGCGATCGTGTCGATCTCCGCGTCGCTCAGCGACGGATCGTGCTTGAACTTCTGGATGCCGATGTTCTTTTCCACGAAGAACGGCGGCATCGCGCCACGCTGGCTGCGCAAAGCGGTTCGCACCTTGATCGACTTCGCCCACGGCCTCACGTCCTCGTACGTCACGAGCGCCATGGGCGCGACGCCGTCCGCGTGATGGCACTCCTGACAGCTTCGTTGAAGGATGGGCGCGATATTCTTGGTGAACGTCACGTCGGGGGATGGTGTGGCGGGCGCCTGGGCGAGGATCGTGACGCCGGCTGTTGCCGACGCCGCGAGCAGCAGACCGAACAGCCCCGGAGCGCCTGACCGACGGATTTTGACCATGCCGATCTCCTCGAGTGCTAAGGTTCGCATCGTATATACACCCGGAGGCCGTTCAGTGCCCAGACTAATTCTTCACGTTTCTGCTTTGTCGATCGCGCTCGGGCTGCCGTTTTTCGCGGGCTGCGCGCGACCGCCGGCCTATGACGTCGTGATCCGGCACGGAACGATCTACGACGGCACCGGTGCGGCCGGCAGAGCCGCCGATCTCGCCATTCTCGACGATCGCATCGCCGCAATCGGCGACCTCGGCGCCGAGCGCGGCCGTGATGAGATCGATGCCACCGGGCTGGCCATCGCGCCCGGCTTCATCAACATGCTCAGCCACTCGGAAACGTCGCTGATCGCCGATGGCCGTGCGCAGGGCACGCTCCGTCAGGGCGTGACGCTGGAGGTTTTCGGCGAGAGCTCCATGGGGCCGCTCACCGAGCAGATGAAGCAGGACCAGACGGAGCGGCAGGGCGACATCAAGTTCAACATTTCGTGGAACACGCTCGGCGAGTACCTCGATCATCTCGTCGCACGTGGAGTCTCGACCAACGTCGCGTCGTTTGTCAGCGCGGCGACGGTGCGCGCCAACGAAGTCGGTCTCGACAACCGCCCGCCGACGCCTGCTGAACTCGATCGCATGCGGGAGCTCGTGAAGGTCGCGATGGACGAAGGCGCCATGGGCCTCACGACGGCGCTCATCTACATCCCCGGCGTGTTCTCGAAGACCGACGAGCTGGTCGAACTGGCGAAGGTCGCGTCGGCCTCCGGCGGGATGTACATCTCGCACATGCGCAGCGAAGGCAACCGGCTGCTCGAAGCGATCGACGAGACGCTGACGATCGCGCGCGAGGCAAAGATTCGCGCCGAGATCTACCACTTGAAGGCGAGCGGCGAGTCGAACTGGAAGAAGCTGGACGCCGCCATCTCGAAAGTCGAGGCGGCACGCAAGGAAGGTCTCGAGATCACCGCGGACATGTACAACTACACGGCAGGCTCGACTGGCCTCGACGCCGCGATGCCGCCGTGGGTGCAGGAGGGCGGCTACGCCGCCTGGTCGAAGCGCCTGCAGGATCGAGCGATCCGCGAGCGCGTTCGAGGCGAAATGACGACGCCGCAGGATGTGTGGGAGAACCTGCTGCTGGCGGCGGGCGGCGAAGGGACGCTGCTCGTCGGCTTCAAGAACGAGGCGCTGCGCATCTACGCGGGGAAAACGCTGGCTGAAGTCGCGAGGCTTCGCCGCAAATCGATCCAGGATACTGCCATGGATCTCGTCGTCGAAGACGGCAGCCGCGTCCAGGTGGTGTATTTCCTGATGTCGGAAGACAACGTGAAGCGGCAGATCGCGCTGCCGTGGGTCAGCTTCGGGTCCGATGCGTCATCGATGTCGCCCGACGGCGTCTTCATCAAGACCAGCACCCACCCGCGCGCGTACGGCAACTTCGCGCGCCTGCTCGGGAAGTATGTCCGCGACGAGCACGTCATTCCGATGGAAGAGGCGATCCGCAAGCTGACGTCGTTCCCGGCGGCGACGCTGAGAATCAAAGATCGCGGACGCCTGCAGAAGGGCTACTTCGCCGACGTCGTCGTCTTCGACCCGAAAACGATTGACGATCGATCGACGTACGAAAAGCCCCACCAGTACGCCGTCGGCGTCAAGCACGTGTGGGTGAACGGCGGACAGGTGCTGAAGGACGGCGAGCACACCGGACAGAAGCCCGGGCGGGTGATCAGGGGACCGGGTTACAAGCCGAAAGTTAAAACTTAGAAGCTAGAAGTTAAAGCTCACAAGTTGATCTGCGAAGGCCGCCCGAATGGGTGGTGTGCGAGCGCCAGCGTCCTCCTACCATCGGGGTATGCTCGCGCAACCGGACGATGGGACGCTGCTCGATGCGTATTCTTCAGCCGTCATCTCGGCAGTCGAGGTGGTCGGGCCGGCTGTCGTCAAGATTGACGCGGCACAGGGCGGCGGTTCCGGAGTCCTGTTCACGCCCGACGGCCTGATCCTCACCAACAGTCACGTCGTCGAAAAAAGCGCGCGGCTGATGGTCGTCATGACCGATGGGCGATCGATGCAGGCCGATCTCATCGGTCAGGATGCCGACACCGACCTGGCCGTGATCCGGGTGGACGGCTCCGCGCTGCCGTTTGCGACGCTCGGCGACTCGCGCGCGGTTCGAGTCGGACAGATCGCCATCGCGATCGGCAACCCGTACGGCTTCCATCATTCGGTGACGGCGGGCGTCGTGAGTGCACTCGGGCGGTCGCTGCGGGCGCGTTCCGGCCGGCTCATGGACGACATCATTCAGACGGACGCTGCTCTCAACCCGGGAAATTCCGGCGGCCCGCTCGTGACGACACGCGGGGAAGTGATCGGCGTCAACACGGCGACGATTCTGCCGGCGCAGGGACTGTGCTTCGCGATTGCGAGCAACACCGCGCGGTTCGTCGCGGCGCGATTGATTCGCGATGGGCGCATTCGGCGAAGCTACATCGGCCTCGCCGGCCAGACGGTCCCGATTCCGCGTGCGGTCGCAAGAGAGAATCAGCTCGCGGTCACGTCCGGCGTCTTCATCGTCTCGATTGAACCGGGAAGCCCCGCCGCCAGAGCCGGACTGAAGGACGGTGATGTCGTGATCGCCTTCGCGGGCGCGCCGGTGACTGGCATCGACGATCTCCATCGCCTGCTCACGGACGAACGGATTGGCCAGACCACGGCGGTCTCGATCCTGCGCTCCGCGCGGCGTCGTCAGATCACCGTGGTGCCACGGGAATCGAAATGAGATTTCAGATTTATGAGTTCAGATTTCAGATTGAGTTCAGATTTCAGATTTAGATCTGAAATCTGAACTCTGAATTCTGAAATCTCACAACGCGATCAACCCTCGTCTGACAGCGCGCCGAACCGCGTCGGTCCGATTCTTCGCACTCAGCTTGCCCGAGATCGACGAAACGTGGAATTTCACGGTCTGATCGCTGATGTGCAGCCGCAGAGCGATCGCCTTGTTGGGAAGACCCTCGGCGAGCAGCTCGAGCACTTGAATTTCGCGCGGCGTCAACGGCTCGTCGATTTCACCCTCGTCCAGATCGGCTGTGTCGGGCGTGACGAGGATCGCATCGCTCTCTGAATCCGACGCGCGGGCCGCCGCGAGCGAGTCGAACTCGCCCACGACGTCCATCGATCCATTCAATTGCGCCCGGAGCCGCGCACGGTCGGAGGGCGAACCAACAAGGTGAACTCTCATGGGGTCAGATCTCGATTTTCTCGCAACGGGAGGCAGACGCGAGAAAATCGAGATCTGACCCCATTGATCGCCTACACCGCTCGTTCCCCGACGATGATCGGCAAATCGACGGCCGTGCCGCCGCGCAGGACCTTGAGCACCACGCTCTTGCCGACGCGATCGCCAAGCAGGAGGTCGAGCAGCTCCTCCGGCGATTCGACCGGATGTCCGTCGAACTCGAACAGGAGGTCGCCGACCAGCACTCCGGCTGAAGCGGCGGGACTTCCCGCCGTCACGCCGATGACGAGCAGCGCCTGCTGGCGTCCGTCCGCTCCCTGCTGATTCTCCGGCAGGGAGACCGGCTGTCCCGCGAGGCCCAGGAAACCGCGCTTGAGACGGCCGTGCTCGAGCACGGTCGCCGCCGTCTTCCAGGCAATCGCGGCGGGGATGATGACACCGAGACCGCGGATTGACGCGGCCGTCGCGATGCCAATCAATCCACCCGACGTGTCGAGAAAGGCGCCGCCGGCAAACCCATCGTGCATCGGCGCCGTCGTCCTGATGACTTGATCAATCGAGCGTCGGCGTCCCGTGCGGAGCGGCCCGCCAATGACGGACACGATCCCCGCGCTTGCGGTGACGACGTTGCTCCAGGAGCGCGCGACGGCGAGCGCGAGATGGCCGACGCGAGGAGCCGCGACCGCCGGAGCGAGCGGCGCGGTCTCGAGGCCGTTGGCCCGCAGGACCGCGAGGCCTGTCGACGGATCCCAGCCGGCAAGCTCGGCATCGAGCGTCCGCCCGTCGTCCCTGCGGACGTGCAGGCCGTCCTCGCGGCCGAGCGCCCGCACGGTGGTAAGCACGACGTTGTCTGCGTAGACGAGCCCGCTGGCCGGCCGCCGGCGGCCCTGCACCTGGACGACCGATGGTGAAGCTGCGCTTGCAGCGTCCGCGAGCTGATTCGAAAATGACGTGAGAAGGTCAGTAGCCATGCGCCGATCCTGACAGAGGCGGCGCGCCGGCGAATCACCCAAACGGGCGGCGAACGGGGCGGGTATTATTACCGCGGGCGTTCGGGGTTCGTGGTTCAGGGTTCAGCGTTCGGGTTCGGCGTTCAGCGTTCGGATTCGACGTTTGGCATTCGTGGTTCGGCGTTCTTGGTTCGCGGCTTGCCGGGAGGGTGTGATGCGACGTTTAGCCGTTCTCGCCGTCGTGCTTGCGCTGATGGCCCCCGTCCGGGCGCAGCGGCCGGTCATCTCCACCAAACCGGACACACCGTTCAAGCTGGCCACCTTCGAAGCCGCGGGGAAGGTGCGTGTCGGCCTCGTGCTCGGCACTCGTGTGATCGACATCGAGAGCGCGCACGCGATGATCGTCCAGGAGATCGCGCTGCGAGGCGCGCCGGCCATGCCGCGCGACATGCGGACGCTGATTGAAAACTACGCCGAGCTCGCGCCGAACCTCTATCGCATCGCGAACTATTTCGGCGCGACGAAGCTCGACGCCCCGTTCATCTTCGACGTCGGCAAGGTCGCGATCAAGGCGCCGATCAAGTATCCGTACAACATTCTCGCGATAGCCGCCAACTACAAGCTGCACGCCGGCGAGATGTTCCCGCCGGGCAGCCCGCAGCAGAAGGCGGCGAACGAAGCCGACCAGGACAAGGAAGACCCGGTGTTCTTCGCCAAGTCGCCACGCTCGTGCATCATCGATCCCGACGAGAGCTACGCCATCACACCCGGGCGCAACGTCGACTGGGAAGGCGAGCTGGCGATCATCGTCGGCAAGCAGGCGTTCAAGGTTCTCGAGGCGCAGGCACACGACTACGTGTTCGGCTACAGCATCATGTACGACCTGAGCGATCGCGGCGGCACCGGCCGGCGGCCTCTCACCGGGATGTTCAACAGCCCGAACTGGTTTGCGGGGAAGAGCGGCGACCGATCGGCGCCGTTCGGTCCGTTCATCGTGCCGAAGGAGTTCGTGGCCAACCCGTCGTCGTTCCACATCGTGACGAAGGTCAACGGCGTGGTGAAGCAGGACGGCGACACGAAGAACTTCATCTGGGACGAGGCGCACATGCTGCGCTACCTCACGTCGATCCTGACGCTCTATCCGGGCGACGTGATTTCCAGCGGTACGCCGGACGGCGTCGGTGCGGGACGCAAGCCGCCGGAATTCCTGAAGCCGGGCGATGTCGTCACGATCGACATCGAGGGAATCGGCACGCTGCGCACGCCGATGCGCTCGAATCAGTGATGTTCGGGGTTCTCAAGGTTCGGAGGGTGCTCGGGGTGCTCAGGGTTCGGAAGGTGCTCGGGGTGCTCGGGGTTCTTGTCGCGGTCGCCGTTCTTGCCGGATTCGGCGTCCTCGGCGCACAGCAGCCATCCGCGCCTGCGGATACGATCCTCGTCAATGGCCACGTGATCACCGTCGACGCGCGATTCTCGATCGCTGAGGCCGTCGCGATCTCCGGCGGCAAGTTCAGCGCGGTCGGGACCAGCGCGGAGATTCGCAAACTGGCCGGTCTGAAGACCGCGACGATCGATCTGCACGGCCAGACGGTGATTCCGGGACTCGCCGACGGGCATCTGCACGACGCGGGCGGCGGCCCGGGCGTCGATCTCTCAGGGGCGCGCAGCCTGCCCGACATTCTCGCGGCCGTCGCCTCACGCGTGAAGCAGTCCGAGCCGGGCGCGATCGTCGTGTCGAACAGCGACTGGCACGAAGCGCAGCTGAAGGAGCATCGGCTCCCGTACCGTGCCGATCTCGACGCGGTGTCGCCTGTGAATCCAGTCGTCCTGGTGCGCGGCGGCCACGAATACATCCTGAACTCGGCGGCGCTGCGGAAATGGAACATCACGAAAGAGACGCCGCAACAGCCGGGCGGCCGCATCACGCGCGACGCAAAGGGCGAACTGAACGGCGAGCTGATCGATCGCGCGAAGGCGCTCGTTCAGCTGCCGCCGTCCGCGCCGCTGACGATCGAATCGCTGATCGAGCAGCACAAGAAGCTGAATGCCTCGGGGCTGACCAGCATCCGGTATCCAGGTGCGCCGATCGAACAGTATCGCCTGCTGCAGGAAATGAAACGCCGCGGGCTGTTGACGATCCGGGTGAGCCAGTTGATGCGTGTCGGCGCGGACACCGCCGAGAAGATGCGGACGGCCGTCACCGCGCTTGGCGTCAAGCCCGATGAGGGCGACGAATGGCTGCGCGTCGGCGGCATGAAGCTCGGCGTCGACGGCGGATTCGAAGGCGGATGGATGCGGCAGCCGTACGCGGAGCCATGGGGCGAAGGCGGCACGTTCTACGGCGTCAACACCATGAAGCAGGCGCCGTACACGGACGTCGTCAAGGAACTCAACCGGCTGGGATGGCGCGTCGCCACTCACGCGGTCGGCGACGCCGCGATCGACGAAGTGCTGGCCGCGTACGAGGCCGCGAACGCGGAGAAGTCGATTGCCGGACGCCGATGGGCGCTCGAGCACGGATTCATCGCGCAGCCGGATCAGATTGCGCGGCTGAAGAAACTCGACCTCGTGATCTCCGCGCAGAATCACCTGTATCTCGCGGGTCCGAGCCTGGTGAATTACTGGGGCCCTGTTCGCGCGGCGCGGACGACCCCGATGCGCGCGTTTCTCGACGCCGGGTTTGTCGTGGCCGGAGGAACCGACTCGGCGGTGGTGCCGTATCCGCCGCTCTGGGTCTTCTATCACTTCGTCACGCGGGACACGATCAGCGGCGGCGTGCTCGGTCCCGATCAGAAGATCACGCGCAAGGAAGCGCTTCAGGTCGAAACGATCAACAACGCCTATCTCACGTTCGAGGAGCGGCTGAAGGGCTCGATCGAGACCGGCAAGCTGGCTGATCTGGTCGTCCTGCCCGAGGACATCCTCACGTGTCCCGACAAGCACATCGAACAGATGCAGGTGTCGATGACGATGGTGGGCGGTACCGTTGTGTATCGCAGACCGTAAGGCCTTACGATTCGAGTAACGCACTCTCGTCCGTTCCCCTTTTCAATTCAACGCTTTAGCGACTGGTCCCGACCTTGCTGAGGAGGCGCCCTGTGACCCGATACTCTTGGACTGTTTTCGCACTCTTCCTGACGTTCGCTGTTTCCACTGCGAAGCCCGTCAACGCGCAGCCGCCATCCACTGAGTCGCAGCCACCGGCTGCTGAAGCAGAGCCGGCGGCCGCGCAAACTCCACCGGCGGATGATGACGATCACGCAAAGCTCCGGCCCGCCGAGCCGGACTTCGTCACGATCAACCTGCCGACGACGCTGCCGCTGCCGAAGAACGGCATGACCTTTCATCTGACCCACAGGTTCAACGAGGACCTGCGCGGTGATAGTTTCGAGACGCAGCTGGGCAACCTGTTCGGCCTCGACAACGGCGCCAACATCGGCCTGGAATTCCGCTACGGGGTGACGAAACACCTCGAAGCGATCGTCCTGCGGACCAGCATCAGCAAGACCTTCCAGTTCACCGCGAAGTACGACGGCTGGCATCAGACCGCATCGATGCCCTTCGGGCTGTCGGGGATCGTGTCGATCGAAGGCGACAACAACTTCCACAACACCGATGGTGGCGCTCAGGCGAACTTTGCGCCGGCACTCGGGCTGGTCGTCTCGCGAACGATCGGCGATCGCGTGGCGCTCTATGCCACGCCGCTGTGGGTGCACAACACCGGCACTGGCGGTGCCGACACACGTGACACTGGAATCCTCGGGCTCGGCGGGCGCCTGCGCTTCTGGCACAGCACGTATTTCGTGCTCGAGGGCTCGCCGCGCATCGGCGGCCTGGCGATCGCCGACGCGCAGTACGCGTTCGCGATCGAAGAGCGGGTCGGCGCCCACGTGTTCTCGCTCACGTTCACCAACGGACCAGGCACGACGTTCCGGCAGATCGCGCGCGGCGGCGTGCCGGAGCACCTCACCCTCGGGTTCAACCTGACCCGGAAATTCTATTGATGTCTCTCTCTCGAAAAGGAGTTAGTCCGATGAAACGTCTCTCCCTCTTGACCGTGGCTCTTGGTGTTCTCGCCGCAGCGTGCGGTTCGTCGTCGACATCGCCGACGACGCCGACGAATCCGACATTCACAGCGAACCTGTTGCCGGCGAACGAAGTGCCGGCGATTCAGGGCGCCGAAGCTTCGGGGTCTGGCAACGCAACCGTCACGTTGGTGACGACGAAAGACGGCGCTGGAAACATCACTTCGGCGACGGCAACATTCGTCGTGAACCTCTCGGGGTTCCCGCCGAACACCCCGATCAACATCGCGCACATTCACCAGGCGGCGGCCGGCGTCAATGGATCGATTGTCGTGAACAGCGGTATCAGTGCGGGTCAGAACGTGCTGACCAACGGATCCGGATCCTTCACGGCCGCGAATATCACCGTTGATCCCGCCCTCGCGAACACCATCTTGAACAACCCGGCCGGCTTCTACTTCAACGTGCACTCGACCGCCAATCCCGGCGGCGTGGCGCGTGGCCAGCTCGTCAGGACTCAGTAGTCCCACAAAAAAAAACCGCAGCAGCTTCTGGTCTTCTGAAGCTGCTGCGGTGGTTCCCGATGCTCGCCGTATACCGGCGCGGCTGGTCGGGAAATCTACGTCCTGACTCTGCGGTCGCTCGTCGTTCCTGATTAGTAAGGCATCAGGTCGCCGCGGTACGGAATGACCTGTCCTGCCTGGATCCCGACGTCCACCGTCATCGGCTGATACCCGGGCGCCTGCACCTGAATGGTGTGCGTGCCCGGCGTCAGCGTCAGAGGCTGAGTGGTCCCGTCGAAGTCCTGAACCTTACCGGCGTACTGACCATCGACCCAGACGTCAGCGTCGGACGGCGTGATGTCGAGCGCGACGCCGCCATACGCAGGAACGCTCGGGTTGATGACGACCTCGCGCGGCGCGCCGTAGCCATAGACCTCAACCGGGTACGGATAGCTGTACGTGTACGGAACCGGGTAGCCCGCGTAGATGCCGAATCCGATCGACACGCGCGGCCGGAACGCGTACGGGCGGTAGTAGGAGTGGATCGCGTACGCCCGCGACGGCGCATACACTCGCGGTGAGTAGTGCGGCGCGTAGACGTTCCCGCGCGGCACGACGACCTGCGGGCGCGGAACCGCATGTCCGACGACGTCGTTGCGACGGTTGTCGTCGTTGCGATGGTCGTCGAAGCCTCGGTTGTCGTTGCGACGGTTGTCGAAGCCCCGGTTGTCGTTGCGACGGTTGTCGAAGTTCCGGTTATCGGCCCTCGGTGTCGCCATCGGCCGCGGCGCTTCGGCGCGCGGTGTCTCGACAGGCCTGGGCTGCTGCGCCCGAGGCGTCTCCTGACGGGACTCCACCCGCGGCGCTGCGCCAGCCTGCGGTCGCGGCGCCTCCGCCTGACGAGGGGCCTCGCTGCGCGGCTGCGCGCGTTCCGGGCGACCGCCGGACTGCTGCGCCGATGGATTTCCGCGTCCGTGATATTTCTCCTGCGCGACGGCGGGCGTCGCGGCAAGCGTCACCGCCGCGAGCAGTGCTGTTGGCGGGATGAGCTTTGTGAGTCTGGTCATGGTGCCCTCCGGCACAGCCATGAGGCGCAAGTAGCCTGCCATCGAATTTATTGGGATTTTGTGGTTTCGTGACCCCGGCTGAGGCATTTCGAGGACAGTGCCGCGGGGTTGTATCATCCGCTCATGTCCTGTATCCCCCGTCTGGCTGTGACTGGCGCCGCCTGCGCGCTTGTTTCGACATCCGCGCTCGCTCAGCAGGCGGCCAACCCGCCGGTCCAGCTGACCGCGGCCGACTATGCACGTGCCGAAGCCTTCATGACCTACAACACCGCGCCGCTCGTCCTGCGCACCGGCGTTCGCGCGTCCTGGTTGCCGGGAGATGCGTCGGATCGTTTCTGGTACCGCGTCACCACAGAGAAAGGCGTCGAGGTCGTGCTGGTGGATCCCGTCAGGGCGGCCAAGGCGCCTTGCGATCTGGAGCCGTGTAAGGCGGCGGAGCGGGAAGAGGGCGGACGCGGCGGGCCGGGGGCCGGCGGACGCTATGCGGAGACATCCCCGGATCGCAAGCGCACCGCGTTCATCCGCGACTGGAATCTGTGGGTGCGCGACGTGGCGACCGGGCGCGAGACGCAGCTGACCAAAGACGGCGTGAAGGACTTCGGCTACGCCACCGACAACGCCGGCTGGGCGCGCAGCGATCGGCCCATCGTGCGCTGGTCGCCGGATTCGAAGAAGATCGCGACCTTTCAACAAGATCAGCGCGGTGTCGGCGAAATGTATCTCGTCGACACGACGGTCGGCCATCCGGCGCTGCAGGCGTGGAAGTACCCGCTGCCAGGCGACGCCACCATCACGATGATTCAGCGCGTCATCATCGATGTCGACAAAAGTACTGTCGTCCGGCTCCAGCTGCCGCCGGATCAGCACCGATCGACGCTTTGCGACGACCTCGCGTGCCGCGGTGACTGGGGCGACGTGCAGTGGAGCCCGGACAGCGCCAACGTCGCTTTCGTCTCCACCGCGCGCGATCACCGGCACGAGCAGATGCGCGTGGCCGATGCGACAACCGGTGCGGTGAAGGACGTGCTCGAGGAAAAGGCCGAGACGTTCTACGAGTCGGGCAACGGCGCCGTCAATTGGCGCTACCTCCCAGCCTCCAACGAAGTGATCTGGTTCTCGGAGCGCGACAACTGGGGGCATCTGTATCTGCACGACCTGAAGACCGGGCGCGAGAAACATCCGATCACGACGGGCAACGGCAACGTTACGCAGCTGCTGCGCGTCGACGAGAAGAACCGTCAGCTGTATTTCGTGGCGGTTGGACGCGAGCAGGGACGCGATCCGTATTTCCGGCACCTCTATCGCGTCGGCATGGACGGGAAGAATCTCCAGCTGCTGACGCCGGAGGATGCCGACCACGACGTCACGCTGTCGCCGTCGGGACGATTCTTCGTTGACACGTACTCGAAGCCCGATGTGCCGCCGGTTTCACAGGTCCGCGACGCGGACGGGAAACTCGTGCTTCCGCTTGAAAAGGCGGACATCACGCGGCTCGTGGCGGCCGGCTGGAAGCCCCCGGTCCCGATTACCGTGAAGGCGCGCGACGGCGTCACCGATCTGTACGGCCTCATGTACAAGCCGACGAACCTCGATCCCGCCAGGAAGTACCCGATCGTCAATCACATTTATCCTGGACCGCAGACCGGGAGCGTCGGCGGCCGCACGTTCAACCCCGCGCGGGGTGACGCGCAGGCTCTCGCCGAGCTCGGATTCGTCGTCGTCGAGATCGACGGGATGGGAACTCCGTGGCGGTCGAAACAGTTTCACGAGGCCTACTACGGCAACATGGGGGACAACACCCTCCCGGATCAGGTCGCCGGAATGCGCGAGCTCGCGTCACGCTTCCCGTGGATCGACATCGACCGCGCCGGTATCTACGGACACTCGGGCGGCGGCTATGCCACCGCGGACGCCATGTTCCGTTACCCTGATTTTTTCAAGGTGGGAATCTCCGAGGCTGGGAACCACGACAACCGCGTGTATGAAGACGACTGGGCCGAAAAGTGGCAGGGGCTTCTCGAGAAGAAACCGGACGGGACGACCAACTACGACAACCAGGCGAACCAGCTGCAGGCCAGGAACCTGAAGGGGAAGCTGCTCCTGGCGCACGGGACGATGGACAACAACGTACCCCCGAACAACACACTGCTCGTCGTCAACGAGCTGATCAAAGCGAACAAGGACTTCGACTTACTGATGCTGCCGAACCGTGGTCACGGGTTCGGCAACGAAGGGTACATGGTACGGCGCCGCTGGGACTACTTTGTGAAATACCTGCTGGGAGCGGAGCCGCCGCGCGAGTATCAGATGCACTCGCCGGCGGACTCGCGCCCCACGCCTTAAACGACCGTCCGGTTGCCCTGGATGATGCCGACGAGGAAGAGCACGACGGCGACCACCAGAAGAACGTGAACGAACGCGCCGATCGTATAGGTGCCGACCACGCCGAGCAGCCAGGCGATCAACAGAATCACGGCCAATGTGTAGAGCATCTCAATCCTCCACAGGGTGGTATTGCAAAGAGCGGTGCCATCGGTGACCAGCTCTTCTGTTGAGGCCGTTTTCTGCGGAAGTGCTTGGGAAAGCCTTTAGAGACAAGGAAATACACAACTCGTACAGCCGGGACCGGCCAAACGGTGTATCTTAATCAGTCGGATCAGAGTCTAAACGAGTGTAAGGAGAATACCCAATGGCCAAACGATCCACTTCGGGAATTGTCTGTCCACGCTGCGGCGTGCCGAGCGCACGCGTCATTGGTCGGTCGGAGGCGCTTCCCGTGCTGTACCTTCGCTGCGACGATTGCGGCAAGACGTCGGTTTCCCCCGAATAGCCCTCATTTCTGCGAGTCCGCGCGCCGGCCGGTTTCAGTCCGGACAACCTCCGCTGACCGGCCGGACACTTTTCACTTTGAACTCGGGCAGGTCGACCGTTCCCGGTCCAGCTGCGCCGCTGGATGAGGCGACCGCGGCTCGTGCGGGGTCCATCGCGCCCGCCTGCGCCGCGACATTCGCGTTCGGCAGCAGTCCGCCTTTGATCACCAGCTTCTTGCTTTCGGCCACCGCTCCGGCCAGCTGCACGCGCTGACCGACGTAGTCCCCCAGTTTCATGCCGGTCAACCGGTACTTGCCTTCGTTGGCGTCGTCAATGGTGAACTGATCGGGTGTCTTCTCGCTCGTGACGAC
>DASSGK010000533.1:0-19328 GCA_035693505.1 Vicinamibacterales bacterium | reverse complement strand
ACCTACCTGACCTGCAAGACCTCCTGACCTGCAAGACATACCTGACATGCAAGACCTACCTGACCCTCAAGACCTACCTGACCTAAGAGACCTACCTGACCATTTAGAATCTGAACGTCACGCCGAAGCGCGCGATCCGCGGTCCCAGGATGTTGGTCGGCGTGCCGAACTGGGGCACGGTGTTGATCGCACCCGCCGGGTCGCCGCCGACGCGGAACGACGACACGCCGGTCAGCGTCCGCACCGACCAGACGGTGTTGGCGTTCGTGATGTTCGACACCGCGAACACGACGTTGAAGGATCGGCCGTTGTCGATCGTGAACACCCGTGACGCCTGCAGGTCGAGCGTGGTCAGCGCATCGAGGCGCTCGCTGTTGAACGGCTCGACGTTGACCGTTGCGCTGCCGCCGACCGACATCGGCACGCTCAGCTGACGGTTGTACGGCGTGCCGCTCTGCGATCGGAAGTTGGCGGCCAGCGCGATGTCCTTCGGCAGCAGGTACGTGCCGGTCAGTTTGAACTGCACCGGGACGTCAGTCGCGATCGGACCGCTCGTGTTGATGAGCGAGTTCGGCCCCGAGTTGAGGTTGGTCGTGCTGATCGCTTCGCTCAGGTTGTCCTGACGCGACTTCGACAGCGTCAGCCCGGCCAGCACCTGCCACTGCTTCGACATGCGCTTGGTCGCGGTGATCTCCACGCCCTTGTAGGTCTGCACCAGGCTGGGATCGTTGTTGATCAGGATCTGGGTCGCCGCATTCGTGCGGTTGTAGGTCGTGATCGTCGTGTCGTCGCTCGTGCCGGTCACGCCATCCGGTCCCGGATCCACGGTGGTGCGCGCCGGGAACGTGGTGTTGGGTGCGGCCGTGTTCACGTACCCCTGCTGGTTCTTCTCCGAGCGATACGTGAAGGTGGCGCTGAGCTTCGTGTTGCCCGGAATCTCGCGGTCGACTCCGGCCGTGAACTCGTTGGTGTACGGACGGCTGAAGTTCGGATCGAAGGATGTCGACGCCGCGCTCGTGACGACCGGCGTGCCGGTCTGCTCGCCAGGCTGGAACTGCAGGTCGCCGTTCTTGTCGTTCCAGCCGTACAACTCGCTGTAGGTCGCGTTGAGGTTCACCGGATTGACGGCGGCGGAGTTCAGGACGTAGTAGTAGCGCGCCGCGGACGCGCGCAGAGCCGTCTTGCCGTCGCCGGTGAGGTCGTACGCCGCGCTGACGCGCGGTCCGAGGTTCCACCAGTTGATGATGTTGCCGCTGTCCGGAAACGTCCGCGCCAGCGCGGGGAACCCGCCGATGCCGGCCGCCGCCCACTGTGTCGCCGGGCTCGACTGCGCGGGTAGATACGAATTGAGGCGCTCGAGACGCGCGCCGGCCGTGACCGTGAGCTTCTTCAGGATGTAGGCATCCTGCACGAAGAGCGAGAAGATGTCGGTCGACGACTTCGAGATGACCGGCGTGTTGTACAGCGTCACGTTCGCCGAGCCCGCGGGCGTCGTGCCGCTCGCCAGGCTGCGATAGGTCAGCGCCACGTCACCCCAGCGGTCGGTTTCCGTCTGCACGGGCGCATGCGCCTCGTCGAACCCGAACTTGAATTCGTGGCGGCCGCCGAGCGCCTGATCGATGAAGTAGTTGAAGGTGGCGTTCGCCTCGAGCCGTTTCCGGATCGCGAGCGACTGCGACGCCTCGTTGTTCAGCAGGATGCCGGTCGAGAGGTCCGTCAGCGACTGGGTGGTCCCATTGAACTTCAGCGGGAAGTTGATGTTGTTGAAGCTGACCGCGGCGTTCATGAAGAGCCGCTGCGTGATCGTCGAGTTCCACAACCCCTGCACCACATCGAACACGTCATCCTCGTTCGAGACCGAGTCGCTGGTGAAGTTGGTCGACGGCACGGTCGCGCTCGTGAGGAAGCGGTTCGGCTTCTTGTAGTACTGGCGCGTGTAGAACGCTTTGAACGTGTTTGCGGCGTTCGGGTGGTAGGTGAGATTGCCCAGCCCGGACGTCATGTTGGTCTGATCCACCAGCGTTTCGGACAGCGCAGCCGGCGTGTTGACGTGAACGCGCCAGTCGCGGAACGACGCGAAGAGCCGGAGCGTGTCGCTGAGCGGGCCGCCGATGTTGAACGTGCCGTCCGACACGAAGTTCACGGCGCCGGTGATCGGATTGAATCCGTAATTCTGGAGCGTTGAATCGACGTTGCCGCTCTGGACGCCCTTCCCGGAATAGAAATAGGCCGTCTGGCCGGCCCACTTGTCGGCGCCGCTCCTCGTAATCATGTTCAGGAACACACCGGAGGTCGGCACCGTGATGTCGTGCGCGCCGACCGACACCTGAATCTCGTCGAACGCGTCGAAGTCGTAGTAGAAGCCGGCTGCGCCGATGGCCGCCGGATCACCGACGTTGACGCCGTTCAGGTATTGGGTGTTCTGAGCGCTGGTGGTGCCGCGGGCTGTGTACGAGCCCTGCAGGCCTCCGGACGTCCCGCCGACGTCGGGCCGGCTCATGACCAGGCCCGGCACCTTGTACTCGGTGAGCGCCCAGATGTCACGGCCTCCCGGCGTCGATTGCAGCAGTTCCTTGCTGAGCGTGACGTTGACGTTCGCGCTGGTGGTGTCGACCGTCGGCGACGCGCCGGTGACGGTGATCGCTTCGCTCACGCTCGCGACCTTCATCGCCATCTCGATCGGGGTCGTCTGTCCGACTTGAACCTGAATGTTCTCGCGGATGATGGTCTGGAATCCCTGCAGCTCGAGCTTGACCGTGTAGGTGCCTGGCACGAGCGCCGGGAAACGATAAATGCCGCCAACGTCGGTCACGCCGCTCTGCGAGCCGCCCACAATCACGCCGCTGGTGATGGTGACCGTCACGCCGGGCGTGCTCGCGCCCTGCTCGTCGGTCGCCTTGACCAGAATGCTGCCAGTCTGCACCTGCGCGCTCGCCGTCGAAGCGAGCGCCATGACGACCAGCGCGGCCGCCATACTCACGATGTGTTTCATGAACACGAACCTCCTGAAAAGGAAAGATGCAATCGACGCTATCAAACCGGCGATCGCACACTCCTATTACTTCCGTAAGGTTCGCAGACGGAATCCCTCATGTTCGAAAGCTTGGATGGATTGTGTCGATTGTGTGGCAGAACTCAGCGGGACGGAAAGGGCAGGACGGGCGGGATCGGCAGGACGGTGGAATGGCGGACGGCTGATGGCTGATGGCTGATGGCTAATGGCTAATGGGGGATGGCAAATGGAATCCATCTGCCATCCCCAATATGCCCTCAGCCCTTAGCCATTAGCCCTGACGAGTTCTTAGAACTTCACCGCTGCTCTGAACACGACCGTCCTCGGCGGGAGAATCGCCACTGGCGAGAGGAACTGCTGCAGCGTTGCCCTGGTGCCCGTCGTCGGGTCGGTGAACGTCGTTGCCGGAGTGAGCGACCGCGCCTGCCAGACCCAGTTGTTGTTGGTCAGGTTGTCGAAATCCACCGTCGCTTCCAGCGATCGGCTGTTGGCGAACTTGAACACTTTCCCGACTCGCACATCGATCCGGTTCTGGAAATCGAGGCGGCTGTCACCCATCGGCTGGAGATTGATGGTCTGGCTGCCGCCGATCGCGAGCGCGCGGCTGATTTGCCGGGTATAGGCCGGTCCGCTGACGCCGCTGTAATTGACGCTGGTGATCAGGTCGTACCACGGCAACACGTACATGCCCGTCAGCTTGAACTGATTGGGCTTGTCGCCGTTCGACGCGCCGCAGCCGCTGCAGCGGCTCGCTCCGCCGCCCGGATT
Source organism: Vicinamibacterales bacterium (assembly GCA_035693505.1). GTDB lineage: Bacteria > Acidobacteriota > Vicinamibacteria > Vicinamibacterales > CAVVIG01 > CAVQFC01. The sequence goes on along the minus strand of DASSGK010000533.1, from coordinate 15,547 downwards.
GGCGTCGCTCGAGATGACGCCGTTGGCGTTGATCAGGAAGTTGGGCGAGACGTCGATGCTGATGTCCGAGAGGCGGTTGACCGACGTGGTGTAGCCCGCGAGCATCTGCCACCGGTCGGTGAACCGCTTGGTGAGCGTCAGCTCGAGCCCTTTGTAGCTCTGGAGCACGTTCGGATCGTTGGTGATGAGCACGCGGTTCGCCGCCGACAGACGCTGATAGAAGCCGTACGTGCCGTCATCGGCTGTGCCAACGACGCCGTCTATGCCGGGGTCGACGGCGGTCGTGAGGGTCGTCGCATATGGATTGTCCGGGTTGGCCGACGCCTGCGTGTTCTTCTCACGCCGATAGGTGTAGACCGCGCTGAACTTGAAATTGGCGGCCAGCTCGCGGTCGACGGCGAAGCTGTACTCGTCCGTGTAGGGACGGCTGAAGTTCGGATCGATCGACGTGAGAATCTGTCCGTTGACCGTCACGGCGGTCACCACGGGCGTGCCGGTCTGCTCGCCGAGCTGGAACTTGTGATCGCCGTTCGCATCGTTCCACACGTACTGTTCGCTGTAGTTGGCGTTGGGGTTCACGTTGGACACGCCGCCGCCGCCGGTCGACAGCACGTAGTAGTAGCGGCCCGCTGAAACCTTCGCTGCGGTCTTTCCGTCGCCCGTGAGGTCGACGATGGCGGCGATGCGCGGACCGACCGTATTCCACTTCACCACGTTGCGGACTTCGGCGAAGCTGCGCGGCTGAGCCGCAAAGCCGCCGATGCCTGCCGTCGCGAACGGCGAGGCGGGGCTCGACTGATCCGGCAGGTAGCCTTCGAGGCGCTCGTAACGCAGCCCTCCGGTGACGGTGAGGCGCTTCACGCTGTAGCTGTCCTGCGCGAACAGCGAGAGCACGTTCAGTGCGGTCGCGTCATTCTGCGGCGTCGCATAGAGCGTGACGTTCTGGGGCACGAAGCTGCCGCTCGCGCTCGTGTAGTTGAGCGACACGTTGTCGGGCCGCGTCGTTTCGTTGCGGGTGACGGCGTGGGTATAGTCGAACCCGAACTTGAATTCATGCCGGCCGCCCAGCGCCTGATCCTTGTAGTACTGCGCCGTGGCGTTCGACTGGTAGCGATCGCGATGGCGAACCACCTGGCTCGGATTGTTGCCGTAGATGATGCCGGTCGCGTTGTCGGTGATCGACTGATTCGTGCCGCCATTGAAATAGGTCGGGAAGAGAATCTTGTTCACGCCGAACCGTGCGTCAAGGAACAGGTTCTTGCCGAGCACCGAGTTCCAGAGACCCTGGCCGAGGTCGAACATGTCTTCCTCGTCAACCGTCGATTCTGGCACGGTGATCGAGGCCAGGTTCAGCAGCCGGTTCGGTTTGCTATATCTCTGCCGCGAATAGAAGCCGGTGACCCGGTTGTTCTGGTTCACCTGCCACGTCGCGTTGCCCAGCCCCGAGGTGATGTTGGTCTGATCCAGGACTGATTGCGAGTTCTGCACCGGCACGTTCTGGTGCACGCGCCAGTCGCGGAACGACCCGAAGAAACGAACCTTGTTCTGCACGAGCGGCCCGCCGGCGGCCACGTTGATGTCGGAGACGAAGTCCGAGGTGTTGCCTCCGGGGCGGAAGCCGTACTTCTGCAGCGTGGGATCGGTGTCGTTACGTCCCTGGAGGCCGGAGTTGGTGTAGGTGAAGGTCGTTGTGCCATTCCAGCGATTGCCGCCGGTCTTCGTGATCATGTTCAGGAACACGCCGGATGTCGGCACCGTGATGTCGTGGGCGCCGGTGGACACCTGGATGTCGTCGAACGCATCGAAGTCGTAATAGAAGCCGGCCGCGCCGATGGCCGCCGGATCGCCGACGTTGATGCCATTGAGAAACGACGTGTTCTGTGCGCTGGCCGTCCCGCGTGCGCTGAAGGTGCCCTGCAGTCCGCCGGAAGTGCCGCCGACGTCCGGCCGGCTCATGACGAGTCCGGGCACCTTCGCTTCGACGAGCGCCCAGATGTCGCGGCCGCCCGGCGTGCCCTGAATCAGCTGCTCGCTCAGGTTCACCGCCACGGTGGCGCTGGTGGTGTCGACCGTCGGCGAGGCGCCGGTCACGGTGATGTTCTCGGCCAGGCTCGCGACCTTCATCGAGAACTCCACCGGCGTCGTCTGTCCGACGAGCACGGCGATGTTCTCGCGAGTGATTGTCTGGAAGCCGGATAACTCGATCTTCACGGTATAGGTGCCGGGCACCAGCGATGGAAAGCGATTGACGCCTCCGGCGTCGGTGACACCTGTCATCGAACCGGCCACCAGCACCGGGCTGGTGAGCGTGATCGTCACACCTGGCATGAGAGCGCCCTGCTCATCCACGGCCCTGACGAGAATGCTGCCGGTCTGGACCTGGGCGCTCGCTGTCGAGGCCAAGGCCAGGACCGCCAGAGCGGCGACGACACTAACAATCCGTTTCATGCGTGATCCTCCTGAACAGTAGGACTGGAAGGAAAAATCCTGTTGTTGAACCCCACACTTTACCAACGGATCTTTGAGGGCACACCGACAAATTCTCACGAATCTCGACACAACGTAGACATCTTCGAAAACTTGGATTCGTGCTGCTCGGTTGATGAGACTCCATGGACACCGAAGCGTCGGTATACTGCCGTCGTCATGAAGAAAAAGATGTTCGCCATCGTTCTCACTCTCACCGTCGGCGCCGTCGTGGCCATCGTCGAGACCTCTGGCCGCCAGTCGCCGGCGCGTGCGGGCGGCAATCTGACCATCGAGCAGCTGATCGATATCCGGCATCCATCGAGCCCGGTGTGGTCGCCGGATGGGCGGCACGTTGCGTTCCTCTGGGAGCGCGCGGGAATCGCCAACATCTTTGTCGCTGACGTCGCCGCTTCGTCTGCGCCCGTTGGGGCACGCGCCCTCACGCGCTTTCCCGACGGCCAGGGCGCCGGGTTCTTCTGGAGCAGCGATAGCCAGCGCATCTTTTTCCCGAGGATGGGAGACCTCTGGCAAGTGTCGGTCGCCGGGGGAGATCCGTCGGCGGTGTGGTCCACGCCACAGGCCGAGTCGAACATCACGCCCTCGCCGGACCTCGCGCGCGTGGCGTTTGTCCGATCGGCTTCCGTCGCTTCGGGCACGACCCCGCCGGCGGGAGGGCGAGGCGGGCGAGGCGGCGCCGGCGCCAGCGGAGGCGATCTGATGATTCGATCGCTGGCCGATGGTAAGGAAACCGTTGTCCTCCGCGGCGAGAATCACGCGATCGGCGGGCTCGGCTGGTCGCCGGACGGCAAGGCCATCGTTTTCACCGACAACGCGCGGACGATCCGACACGAGCAGACGCCGCCTTACTCCGGCGTCAAGATCATCTACACGATCAGCGAGAACGTCCCCGGAGAAACCGGCGTCGTGAACGTAGACGGCACCGGCATGAAGATGCTCGGTTCGGGCGGCGGCTTCGGCGGACGGCGATGGCTGGATGCGTCACACTTCCTGGTCGAGCGCACCTCGGCGGACTACAAGAAGCGCACGACGTCGGTAGTCGCGACCGCCGGCGGGGAGCCGAAGGTCCTGCACGAGGAGGTGGCGGAGAAATTCTGGAGCATCACCGGCGATCCCGGCGCGCAGCCGTCACCTGATGGGAAATGGGTCGAGTTCGTCAGCGATCGCGACGGCTGGGATCACATCTACGTGATGCCGGCGGCCGGTGGCGCCGCGATTCAAATCACCAAGGGCCGCTTCGAGGTGCGGTCGCCGCAGTGGTCGCCGGACAGCACGCGCATCGCGTTCGACGCCAACGAACCGGATCACTACGGAGATCGACATCTCTACGTCGCCACGATCGGATCGGATCCGTCGCACGCGACGATTGCCGCAATCACCAGCGGCCGTGGCACCGACATCACCCCGCAGTGGTCGCCTGATGGTACCCGCCTCGCGTACCAGCACACCGACCCGCACAACTCCGCCGATCTGTGGGTCGCCGACGCCAAACCGGCCGCCAAGCCCGCCCGGCTTTCGGACTCGATGCCCGCTGCGATGGATCGGTCGGCCTTCGTCGAGCCCGAATCCGTGAGCTTCGCCGGACCAGACGGACAGAAGGTGCCCGCGTGGCTGTTCGTGCCGAAGGGGCTCGATCGCTCGAAGAAGCATCCCGCGATCGTCTGGATCCACGGCGACGGCGTGAACCAGGGCTACGACGGGTGGCACGTCCAGCGCAACTACGCGGTGTACTACAGCTTCCATCAGTACCTGCTCCAGAAGGGCTACGTCGTCATCATGCCCGACTATCGCGGCAGCATCGGGTACGGCAAGGCGTGGCGCGAAGGCGTGTACATGGACGTGGGCGGCAAGGATGCCAAGGACGCCTGGATGGTGACGAATTACCTGAAGACGCTGCCGTACGTGGACATGGATCGCGTCGGCGTGTGGGGATTGAGCTACGGCGGATTCTTCACGCTCATCGCCGTCACCGATCAGCCGAAGTTGTTTCGCGCCGCGGTTGACGTGGCCGGCGTCGTCGACTACGCGATGTACTACGAGGATCCGTACCACGGCGGATGGACGGCGAGCCGCATCGGGACGCCACAGCAGAACCCGAAGGTGTACGACAACGCGTCGCCGATCTCGCACGTCGATCGCCTCGAGCGTCCGCTGCTCGTGCTGCACGGCACGTCGGACGTGAACGTGCCGTATCTCCACTCGGTCAGGCTCATCGATGAGCTTCTGAAAAAAGGCAAGGGCGACCTCGTCTCGTTCATGACGTATCCGGGCGAGTTCCACTACTTCACGCGCGAGCACGTGCTGCGCGACGCCTGGCATCGGGTGGAGGATTTCTTCGACGCGAATCTAAGAGCGGGAGCGGTTCCGAGCCACTAGAAAGTTAGAGGTTAGAAGTTAGAAGTCAGAAGTACGAAGGACGAGCGCACTCTCTGACTTCTGACTTCTCACTTCTGACTTCTCACTTCAAGACGTACTATACTGATCGCATGCGTAGCGCATTAGCATGCCTCGTCGCTCTGGCGATCGCGCTGCCCGCGTTCGCGCAAGCTCAGAAACCGGTACGCAAGACGCCGCCCGCGGCTCCGGCCGCGGCGCCGAAGCGCGTCGCGCCGGAGATGACCTGTCCCGCTCCGCTTGGTGTCGGTGTCAAAACCAAGCTGTCGTTCTGCGAAGTCATGATCGGCCGCGATCCGGCCGGCGGCGTCGTGATCACGATTCCACCTCACAAGGGATCTGCGACGCTCACCTTCGATTTGCACAACCTGCATACGTACTCCGAAGAGCAGGTGAAGGCACACCGTGGGTATTCGCGCTACACCGCGACCATCGGCGTGCTGACCATGGACAACACGCTGTTGAGCCGTGCCGTCGTGCAGAACGAATTTCGCGCGGCCGCCGATCTCGTCGATCGTGTCAGCGGCGGCGCCGGACCCGGCGGCGTGAAAGCCGTGGCGCCCACCGGCACCGAGTCGATCAGCGTGGCCATCCCGGAGGGAGAGTTGTCAGTCAGCCTTCTTGGCGAGAAACTCGCCGTCGAACGCATGGACGGCCCGGCGATGTACACGCAGGTGGGCCGCCCGATCGCCGTCGTCAGCAACGTGATGCTCGAGTACCGCCCAGGACCGCCGCCCAAGCCGGTCAAGCCGCCCGTCAAGAAGAAGTAACGTACGGCTTGGGGCTGAGGGCTAAGAGCTTTTGCCGAGGAGGAGCGAAATGCGCGTGCTATTGCCTGCCTTGTTCATGCTGATGCCGGTTCTCGCCTTTGCGCAGGTCAAGCGGACGAACCCGCCGGCCCTGTCCACGCCGACAGGGTACACCCACATCGTCGAGGTCACGGGTCCGAACAGGACCATCTATATCTCGGGACAGATCGCCTACGACAAGGACGGCAAGATCGTCGGCGCGCCCGGCGACATGAAGGCGCAGGCCGAGCAGGTCTTCAAGAATCTCGAGGCGGCGCTGACCGCGGCCGGCGCGAAATTCTCCGATGTCGTGAAGATGAACAGCTACATCACCGACATGTCGAAGATCCAGGCCGTTCGCGACGTCCGCGCGATGTACTTCAAGGACGTCTCGCCGGCGAGCACGTTCGTGCAGGTGGCGGGTCTCGTCCGGCCGGAACTGCTGCTCGAAGTCGAAGTCATCGCCGTCGTGCCGCCTCGCTGATCATGAAGTCCCTCGTCGCGCTGATGGCGGCGGGTTGGCTTGTTGCGACGCTCGCGGCACAGCAGGCGCCGGGCTCGCAGGGCGAGCCGCTCGCCCTCGTTCACGCAAACCTCGTCAACGTGCGCGACGGCCGGATCGCATCCGGTGTCACCGTCGTGCTCCGCAACGGACGGATCGAATCGATCGGCACGGGTGCCGCCCCCGCGGGCGTGAAGGCGCTCGACCTGAAGGGCAAGTACCTGCTGCCGGGCCTGATCGACGCGCACACGCACGCCGCCGATTTTCCGTCGTTCCGGCGGGCGCTCGAATCCGGCGTCACGACCATGCGCAGTGCGGGCGTCTCGAACTATGCGGACGTGGGCTTTCATCAGCTCGTGAAGGGCGGCGCGATGGTCGGGCCCGATATCGTCACCGCGGGCTACCACGTGCGGCCTCAGATGGCACCCGAAGCGTTCCTCGGCGATCCGTCGTACATCGATCTGCTGTCCGGCGTCACGACGATCGAGAAGATGCGCCGCGCCGTGCAGCTGAACCTGTCTCACGGCGTCGACTGGATCAAGATTCTCGCGACCGAACGCGCGGGCACCGCGGACACGGATCCGCGAAAGCAGGTGTACACCGAAGATGAGATACGGGCGATCGTCCAGGAAGCCGCCACGAAGAACGCCCCGGTGGAAGCACATGCCCACGGCGACGAAGGGGCGATGGCGGCGGTGAAGGCCGGCGTTCGCAGCATCGAGCACGGCACGTACCTGTCAGACGCGACGCTCGAGGCGATGAAAGCGCGAGGGACCTACCTCGATCCGACCTACACCACCGTGATCGATCTGACCGACGCTGGCGGAGACTATGACGTTCCGGCGCTGCGCATCCGCGGGGAGCACATGCTGCCGCGCCTTCGCGATGTGATCGGCCGCGCGCACAAGATGGGCGTGAAGATCGTCGCCGGCACGGACACGGGATACGGACCCAACAGCCTGACGAGAGTCAGCCAGGAGGTCGCGCATTTCGTGGAGATGGGCCTCACACCGCTGGAAGCGGTTCAATCAGCGACCATCACGAGCGCCGAGATGCTGCGCCTCGAGAAGAGCGTCGGTTCGGCGGAAGTCGGCTTCGAAGCGGATCTGATTGCGGTCGAACACAATCCGCTCGAACAGATCGTGACGCTGCAGGATCCGCTGCTCGTGATCAGCAACGGGCGCGTCGGACTCGATCGCCTCGACTTCGGCCGCGCGCGCTAGACGTCTCCGTTCTTAATTCCTAATTCTTAATTCTTAATTCCTTCAACGGCGGTCATTGTCGAATCGTCCAGCCGTTCGATTCTGAATGTCACGGAGACCGACCCGAACCGGATTCGGGCACCGCTGGCGAGCGGCGTCGCGGCGGTGATCTTCACCTCGTCTACGTACGTGCCGTTCTTGCTCTCGAGATCCTCGACGCTGGCGGTCTCGCCATTGACGATGATGCGCGCGTGGCGGCGCGAGATGGAGATCGAATCGAACCACGATCCGGCCTGCGTGCTGCGGCCGATCAGGTTTTCCCCGTCGGTCAGCAGCTGTTGCCGGCCATCGCGCTCGAGTCTGAACTCCAGCCGCGGCTCTTCCGGGGCCGGCGCGGGCCAGTCGGTCGAGGAAAACGCATAGCCGAAACGACTGACCGTGCGAATGAATGTCGGGCTGCGCGGATCGTCCCCGAGAGCCGCCCTGATCTCGCCTATGAGATTCGGGAGATTCGCTTCTGCCACGAACGTCTCCGGCCACAAATGTTCCTGGAGCGCGGCCTTCGACAACGCCGCCGGCCGGCGTTTCACGAGGATGGCCAGCAGCTCAAACGCCTTCGGAGAGAGATGTACCTCGGTCCCGTCGCGCAGGAGCTGCCGGGTGTCCAGGTTCAGGACGAACGGTCCAAACGATACTGCCACGTGCGTCCTGATTGAAATCCTGATCGATTCCTGTCCGAAGCCTGAGACGCGACTCGCGTCCGCTTTCTACGCTCACGAGCAGAGGTGTTTATGGCACCGGCTGCTCGTCTCCGTTTCGCGATTGTCGTTGCCGCGCTGATTGCCGCCCGTCCCTTGACCCAGCCGGCCGTGGCGGGATCGTATCAGAACGATTCGCCGTCGGCTGCCGATGAATTGTGGAACCGCGGACTGTTCGACGAAGCAGAAGCCATCGCACGCGAGGCGGTGTCGGCTCGTCCGGCAGATGGCGCGAGCCGCGAACTGATCGCGCGCGCCCTGCTGTCTCGCGGAGATTACGAGGGCGCGCGCCGCGAGTGCGACGCCGCGCTCGTGTGTGCGAACCCGAGACCGAAATGGCACTACACGATGGGCCGGGCGTTCGCGCACCTCGGGGACTTTGCGGCTGCGGCGCGTGAGTTCGACATCTTCGTGCAGACGTCGCCGCGCGTCGATCGCGGATCGACCGCCCTGATAGCCGCGGCCGCGGACGCCGCGCTGTTCCGGGCGATGCGCCGATCGCCGCGCAATGTCGCCTTCGAAGACGACGGCGTTCAGCGGATCAAGTTCCGTATCGCCGGCGGCCATCTCTTCGTGATGGCGAGCCTCAACGGGGGACATCCAACCCCGTGGATGATCGATACCGGCGCCGAGCGCGCGGCGGTCACGTTGCAGACCGCCGAGCGGTCCGGAGCAAAAGTGCTGCTCGAGGGAAGACGCGACGACGCCAGGTTCGTCGTCCTGCTCGACGAATTCTCGTTCGGCGGCTTGACGTTTCATCAAGTACCGGCGTTCGTCCGGTCGCAGGCGTTTCACACGGCTCCCCAGCTTGGCGGTGACGCATTTTCCCCGCTTGCGTTCGGACTCTCGATGGTCATCGACTACGATCGCGCGGAGCTCCTGGTGAGCCGGCGGTTGCCGGACGATCCGCACGAGTGGGCGCTGCCGATGCGCTTTCACGGTGTGCCGACCGTTCGCGCGAGCGTCGGGGGACGGCCGATCGCGCTCGTCGTGGACAGCGGAGCCAACGCCACGGTGTTTGCGCCGTGGGCCGCCGTCGATCCGGCGGATCTCGTTCTCCGTCGTCAGCTCCCGATGCATGTGGTCGATACGCGAAACCGGCGCGATCCGGGCGCCGTCATGATTATCCCGGCGCCCTCCTTCATGCTTGGCGACGTCGAGCTCCCGGCCACGCCGGTGATCACGATGAATCTTGCGCGGCCGAGCCAGGATCTGGGATTCCAGATCGGCGGACTTCTCGGTCACACGACGCTGCAGGCCTATCGCGTCACGTTCGATCTGGTTCGAAACCGCCTGCTCCTGAGCCGGCGCTCTTCCTGGAGCGTCGTTGCTGCTTCAGTGCCGAACGTCGAATAGCCACGAAAAACACGAAACACACGAAACCATCAATTTCTTTCGTGCGTTTCGTGATTCCGTGGCGGGCCCAGACAGTGCTACGGCGCGCCGCAGTACATGTCGGGGTCGATCTGCTGGCCTTCCATCGTGAACTCGATCTTGTACATGTGGCCTACGGCTCCCGGGATCGGCACAGGCGAACGCACGACATACAGTAGCCTTCCATTGCTGGTTTCGGTGTTGACCTGCAGCGGTTCGCCGAACGGATCCTTAGGTGCTTGGGTGTCGGCTTCCGGGAAGAATCGGTTGGGATGATCGGATGGCCCAATCGTCACGTTGCTGAACGGCGTCTCACTCCACCATACGGCGCTTTGGTCCTTCGCTCCCGTCACGACAAGCACAGTCTGCGGGTAGTCCTCATGAACCCGGGGATGCGCCTGAGGTCCCTTCCTGTGACCTGGCAGCGCCGCGCAGTGAAAGGGCTTTCCGTCGTACACGACGACATCGGTCGGCTCTGGCTGGCCAACGCAACTCATGACCTGCCCGAGTCCGTGGGCACAGGACCTCGGGACGTAGATCAAGTGCACGCCCAACTCGTTGTCGGCCAGCGTGGGACCGTCCGCGAGATCCAGTGTCGCCGTACTCTGTGAGCTCTGCATACTCCCTCCTTCTGCGCGGCTACTTTGTGAGCGCCGCAAACCGGGGTTCGCCTCTCAACGGATCCAATTCGATCCAATCGTGAAGTTCGTTGACGGCCATGCCGTGTTCAGCGGCGCGCTCGAGCCAGGTGAGCGCTTCGGCACGGTCGCCGACGCCCATCAAGGCAAGCGCACCGTACACGAGCACGTGCGGATCGGCGGTGTCGCTCGCCAGCCGATCCAGCTGTTCGAGCGCGCCCGCGCGCTCGCCGGTTTTGGCGTAAAAGCCCGCAAGGCTGATGCGCGCGTCGATGTCCCGCGGATTGAGGTTCACCCGGCGAAGCGCCGCCTGGATCGCTTCGTTGTACAAGGCCATCGCTTGCGCCCGCTTCCCCGACCAGTAGTAGGCGCGGGCCAGGTTGCCGACGATGACGTAGTCGTCGGGGCCGGGGCCGAGGCTGCGTGCCCGGGCGAACTTGTCGATCGCCTCGTCGAATCTGCGGAGCTTGCTCAGCGTGGATCCCCAGTTGGAGAACGCCGGAATGCTGGGCTCCAGATCGACGGACTTGCGGCACGCCTCGATCGCCTCGTCGTAACGGCCGATCGATCCGTAGAGGCCGCCGAGGATGTAGTAGATCCGCGCGTTGTCCGGAGTCAGCGCGACGGCTCTCTCGTATTCCTGCGCGGCCTCTGCGTAGCGGGCGTGTTCCCGGTAGAAGGTGCCCAGCCACACGTGCGTCGCCCAATACTGGGGCCTCAGCGCGATCGCTCGCCTGTATGTCGCTTCGGCCGCGTCGGTCGCCCCGCTTCTTGACTGCGCACGCGCGAGACCGACGTACGCCTCGTCGCTGGTAGGCGCGCGATCGATCGCGGTCTGGAATTCACCGATCGCTTCCGCGAAGGCGCCTGTGCCGACGGCGATCGTCCCGAGGCAGATGTGCGAGGCGGGAGCGGCGGGATCGAGCGCGAGCGCCTGGGCGCACGCGGCGCGGGCCCGCGGCACCATCGACGCGTCATGAGACGCCTCGTACTTCAACCACAGCGCGCCTCCCAGGCCGGCCTGCGGCAGCGCGAAACGCGGGTCGAGCTCGGCCGAGCGAGTGAATCGATCGATGGCCGCGTCGATGTTGCCTGGCTTCTGGTACTCGAGCGCGTACCCGCGTCCTTCGAGGTAGAGGTCGAGGGCGGCGGCGACGCGGGTCCCGGATGCCGTCAGCGATTGCCGCTCGTCGGTGTTCAGACGCATCGCGAGGACGTTGGTGGCCCACGTCGTGACTCGATCCTGAAGACCAAAAGGATCTCCCGCCGTGACCGTGAATGAAAACGCGTCGATTTGCTGAAGGGTGATCGCGTCCACGAGCACGTAGTTGATGCGCAGCTTGTCGTCGGAGCGAAGGATGGCGCCTTCCAGAATCAGCGTGGCGCCAAACTCGCGGCGGGCCTGGGCGGCGTCGTGGACACCGCGGCCCCTCACTTCCACGGTGGAGGTGAACTGGAGACCACGGGCGACGGCCAGCGGCGTCAACTTCGCGCTGAGCGTGTCGGTGAGGCCGTCGCAATAAGCTTGGGTCACCGTGTCGCCGTTGGCGCGGCACGGCAGCACGACCAGATTGCGGATCGACGAGGGCGGATTGCGCACTGGATTGTCGGATTTGCCGCTCCTCCACACCAGCCCCGTCGTGCCGATGGCGGCGACGATAACGGCCGTGGCAGCGATCAGCCAGAGCCGCCAGCCGGGGGGCTGAACGATCGGCGTGCCGTTTCTGGTCGTCGTGTCGGAGTCGGTGATGACCCACGACAGCTCGCGTGCGAGATCGCCGGCGTCCTGCCACCGCTTGTTCGGATCCTTGGCCAGCGCCGTGACGATGATCCGCTCGACCCCCGGAGGCGTCTTCGGCTGGAGGATGGTCATCGGCGGCGGATCCTCGGTGAGAATCGCCGCAATCAGGCCGGCCTGGCTGGCTCTCGCGAACGCGCGCTGGCCGGTGATCATCTCGTAGACGATCAGGCCGAGCGCGTAGATATCGGTCCGCGCGTCGACGACGCGCCCTTCGAGCTGCTCGGGCGACATGTACGAAATCGTCCCGACCAGCGTGCCCTCGGGGCTGAGCGCGACAACCGTGGGCTGGTCGTCGAGCGGCGATCCGGGCGCCGGCGGATCGCCACGGTCGCGCAGCTTCGCGAGGCCGAAGTCGAGCAGCTTGATGCCGACGTCGGTGAGCATCACGTTGCTCGGCTTGATGTCGCGGTGCGTAATGCCTTCGCGATGCGCGCGCGCCAGCGCCTGCGCGAGGGCGGCCCCGTGTTTGAGCGCTTCGTCGAGCGGCAGCGGACCGCGCGCGAGCCGCGCGGCGAGCGTTTCGCCCTCGAGGAACTCCATCACGAGGAACTCGACGCCGTCCTGCTGGCCGACGTCGAAGAGCGCGCAGATGTGCGGATGGTTCAGTCGCGCGACGGCTCTGGCTTCGCGCTCGAAGCGCTGCCGCCGTTCAGGCTGCGCGGCGGCTTCGGCGGTGAGAATCTTGACGGCGACGACGCGACCGACGCGCGTGTCGAGCGCGCGGTACACCTCGCCCATGCCGCCCCGCCCCAGCAGAGCGACGACCTCGTAGGGTCCCAATCGGGAGCCGGGCTGAAGTGTCACTGGAAAGACCGCCGATTATATGCGTCCCTTACGGACTTAGACGGCCACGAGCGCGTTATTTCTCAGGGTCTCAACGGGGGCGAAACGGACGAGAAGAGCGGTGGGGCGAACAAAAGGCGCGTAAAACAGAAAGGGCCGGCGGTTGCCCGCCAGCCCTGGGAACGAGGAATTCTGAATTAAGAATTAAGAATTCAGAATTAGACGACCGGCTTGTGGAGCACTTCGGCCGGCTGTGAGGCCTTTTTCTTGCCACCGAGACCCTGAATCTGCAGGGTCGGCTGCTCCTTCAGAACGTGCTGCGCGTAGAGCTTGGCCATCTCGGCGTTGTGCGCCGCTTCTTTGGCGATCTCCTCGGGCGTCTTGTGCTTGCGCGCCTGTGCCGCCAGTTTCTCTTCGCGCGCGTTCTTGGCGATGCCCATCTCCTCCATGTCGGTCTGGGCGCCGGCGCGGACGGCTTCTTCGTTCAGCTTCAGACGGTGCTCGGTCGAGCTGAGCGGCACCGACTTGTTGCCGGCGAAGATCTCGTGGCGGCCGTGCTCCTCGTACCACTTGGTGAGCGTCGCCGTCATGTGCATCTTCTCGATGATGTTGCGCCAGCCGATGCCGGTGTTGTACGCGCAGAAGGAAATCTCACCCTGCTGCGTGGCATACGGGATGATGCACATCTCGGTGCGGCGGAAGTCGTAGTTGAACAGATCCTGGAACCACATCCCGGCGATGAACAGGAAGTTCCAGCGATCCGCCCGCCGCTTGGCGATGTCGTCCATCGTCCGATCGCCTTCGACCTTGCCGTACTTGCCCTTCTCGGCGGCCTTGGTGGCGCCGAAGGTCTTGTCGAACTTCTTGAGCAGGTCGGTCAGCTTGAAGTGCGTCGGCGAGTTGAACGAGTCGTAGTTGCGGATCACCGCGAGCGCCATCCCGAAGTTCGACCAGAAGCGGCTGCGGCCGGCGTCGGTGACTTGCTGCACGTCCTTGGCGAAGCGTTCGGCCTTCAGGAACTTGGTGACCGGCACCGCTTCCTTGGTTTCCTTGTCGATCATGATCGCCATGCCGACACCGCAGTTCGGGTGGCAGCCGCACGTCAGCTGGCCGAATTCCTTCTCGGCGCCGTGCGTGACGTCGGCCCAGTCGGTGAAGCTGCCCATGAACGAGATCGGGAACCAGTCGCGGGTCGGCTCGCCGATGCCGGTCTGGTTCTTCACGTCGTGCGCGAGGTGCGACAGCGTGTAGCGCTGCGCGGCGCGGCGCTCCGGCGTCACTTCCTCGTCGCGGCCGGTGAACGACACCGGCTGGAACGACAGGAAGTTGATCGTCTTCGGGTTGTCGAGCGCGAACTCGATGATCCGGCCGACCTGCTCGTTGTTGACGCCGTTGACGATGGTCACGACCGGCACGATGTCGACGCCGTTGCTGTGCAGGTTCTCGATCGCGCGCAGCTTGACGTCGAACAGGTTGCCGACGCGGCGGTGCGAGTTGGCGGCGTTGCCGATGCCGTCGAACTGCAGATACGCGTAGCGCAGGCCGGCCTCGGCTGCCTCACGCGCGAACTCCGGCCGCTTGGCGAACTCGATGCCGTTGGTCGCCGCCTGGACGCTGTTGTAGCCGACCTTGCGCGCGTAGCGGACCGCGTCGAGGAAGTAGGGCGAAATCGTCGGCTCGCCGCCCGAGAACTGCACCGACATCTGCCGGCGCGGCTTGATGCTGATCGCGTTGTCCAGCACCATCTTGATGTCTTCCCATGACAGCTCGTGGACGAACCCGACCTGGTTGGCGTCCATGAAGCACGGGTCGCACATCATGTTGCAGCGGTTGGTCAGGTCGACGGTGAGCACCGAGCCGCGGCCGTGCTGAATCGTGCTGCTGCCGTGGTTGTGGAGCTTCTCGTCGTTGTGGGCGCGGATGTCCCGGCCCGGGAACACCTGCTCGAGGTGCTGGAAGAACACCGTGTCGATCGCCATCACGTCCTCGAAGTGGCCGTGAATCGGGCAGTCCTTGACCATCAGGATCTTGCCGTCGCGCTCGAGGATCGTCGCCTTGATCTCGCCGACCTTTTCGACCAGCAGATCGTTGACGTCCTTCTTGCCGTCGAGAATCGCCTGACGCGCCTCGCGCGTGCAGGTCGGGCACAGCGAGTCGGTCTCGCGCGGCCAGCCGAGCGGCGGCTTCGTCTTCTCGTACGACTTCAGCAGCGGTTTGTCCGACCACCTCGGGGTGAACGACGGCCGCTGGTTGATCTTGTTGAGGTTGCTGAAGACCGCCCAGGCGCCGTTCGCCGCGATCGAGAGCCCCTTTTCAACGAACTTGATAGGCTTGTGCATGCGGTAAATAATAGAGGATAAACGCGTTAGCTGATTACACTTTCAGCGAACGGGCATTATCTGCCGTGAACGGGCAGGAGCGGGCGCGAATGGTCAAAATCCGACCGCAATTGTCCTAGATTCCGAGACGTTGTTTCAGATCGCGGACGCGATCGCGAGCGACGCTGAGCTCGGTTTTGCCCTCGTCTTTCAGCCGCACCAACACGCCGCCGTCGACGGCGGGGAAGAGTTCCTGCACGAACCCGATGTTGACGATCGTCGCGCGGTGGATCCGCGCGAAGCGGCGGGGATCGAGCTGCGACTCGAGCTCGGTCAGCGCGTGATCGATGACGTGCTCGCGGCCGTTGACGACCGCGAACGTCAGCTTGTCCTTCGAGGTGAAGTGCGTGATCCGCGCGACGTCGAGCACCGTCGTCTTTTCGCCGACGCGGGAGGCGATGCGCTCGAGCCGCCGCCCGGGCGACAGCTGCGCCGCGAGCTC
>DASSGK010000532.1:0-5513 GCA_035693505.1 Vicinamibacterales bacterium | reverse complement strand
GGCCCTTTTGAGCCGTTTCATGTCGTCGTCGCGGAGTCGAAACAGCACCTGTTCGCGGTCTGCCATGTCGCTGTTAAAGGTACATCCGCGATGGCAAATTGTTAACTCGTTGATATCACCGCCGTCGGTGGCGTTTATCCGAGCTGACCCTGCGAAACAGAATCTCGACGGCTCCCGGGCACTGCCGCTACCTTCGGTTGGACATCAGCGAAAACGAAGGAGTCGAACCGATGGCGAGCGCAGCGGCCCTCATGAAGCGAATGGATCTCAGCACCGGCAAGCACGGCATCACGGGCGTGGTTATCGACGGCGCCGTCGGTTTCGGCGCCTCCTACGCCCTCGGGCAGGTGCATCACCGCTACCAGGACACGTGGGCCGGCAAGAACGCGCCGCGGCTCATGGCGGCCGTCGGCAAGCTCGGCGCCGTCGCGCTGTCCTATTTCAACGGCGGGCACCCGAGCATGTCGGTCGGCGTCGTCGACGCCATCGGTCAGGCGGGCCTGAACGCGGTCGGTCTCGAGCTGGGACTGCGTCACGGCCGTGGCGCCACCGGCAAGAAGGCGGTGTTGGTGCCTGCGAGCGCCGCGTTGCCGGGCGCCAAGACGACCGCCGTCGGCGCGCTCGGCCAGGCCGCTCCTGGTCGCGGCCTGAGCTGGTCGCAGATCGAGGAGATGGCCTCGGGTCACTAATTTCACGTCGCGATGCCAGTCGTTCGGGAGCGTCGGGTAGTCGCGTCGGGATAGGACGATCGGTTTTGGGAGACTGGTCGTCGACGTCGAGCGCAACGGGTGCGCGCGACCGAGACAGGTATGAACGATAACCAAAACCAAAGGAGTCCCCATGTCTTGGGACGATGACGACATTCACCTCGGCAGTTTCTCGGAGATCGGCGAATCGCTGCGCGGCATGCAGATGGGTGCTGCCCAGCAGCGTCGTGGCCCGGCGCAGCTTCGCGGCGCGCTCGGCCAGCTGGCGCAGAGCCGTTTCGGCCAGCACGCCCCGCTCCAGAAGACCATGCGTTCGCCGTACAAGGACTCGACGCAGATCGGTGTTCTGTCGACCGGCACGTTCACCCTGACCTCGTGGTCGGGCTCGACGCTGCCGACCGTCAGCGGCGCCTCGCGCGTCTTCAAGTCCTTCAAGCCGGAGAAGGTGGTCATCACGGAGCAGCTCTATGTGACGTTCACCAACGACACCCTCGGCGCGGTTACTCGCGCCGTCGACGTGTCGTCGGCGGGTGACACCGTGCTGATCTCGGCCTTCAGCGGCGCGGACAACTGCTTCCCGAACGCCCCGACGGAGTCGAACGGCATTCCCGGTTCCGCGTTCAACTTCCAGTCGCTCGGCGTCGGCATCAGCTGGCCGACCATCAACGGCGGCATCGATCTGACCCTCTCGTACGCGATCGAGCAGTCGGCGCTGTACCGGGTCGATCCGCCGGCGGGCTACGTCCACGACGACATCACCAGCGTCCTGGTCAAGGTGCGCACCGCGCTTCTCGGCCCCTCGCTCCGGTAACAACCAGACCCTCCTCGCCCCTAGTCGGGCGAGGAGGGTTTTCTTTTACGTCAGAGAGGAGAACGTAAACGATGTCCGACGACAACACGGAGACTTCAGTGTCGTCGAAAATCGTTTACGTTCTACATCATCCTTCATCTTCACGTATCTATATTGGTCAGTCGTCGAAAGGGCTGAAAAGACCACGACAGCACGGCATGGGTTGTTATTTGAGATCCTGTGCTGCTTCTCCCCGCACGAAGTGGATTCGTGCGCTCCGCGAGCGGGGGTTCGATTACGAGATTACGGTGCTGGAAGTGTGCAGATCAAAAGCAGAGCTTGATGAGGCTGAGTGTTTTTACATCAGTTATTTTCGTTCGCTCAACATCCCGCTCTTGAATCTTACCGATGGTGGCGACGGCACTGTGGGCTATGTCTTCACACCAGAGCATTGCCTTCGAATTTCGAAGGCACTGAGCGGTTGTGTGAGAGAGCCTGATTTCGGCGTGAGAATTTCGAAAGCACTAACAGGTAAGCCACGCAGCGCGGAGGTACGAGCCGGTATTGCTGCGGCCGCGAAGCAGCGGTGGGATAAAATCGTTCAGACGGAATCGGGACGCGATCATATGCGTCGTATGACAAAGCGAGCGAAAGAAGTCTGGGCGGATCCGAAAAGGCGAACGCAACTTCTTGCGAATTGCGCAGCTCGTAGACCTCGTAGTGTTGAAACACGAGCAAAACTGTCAGCATCGTTGCAGGGTAAGGTCAAATCGCTGGAACATCGTGAGAAGCTACGGCAAGCGCTCAAGGAGCGCTGGGCGGATCCTACTTTTCGAGAGACCAGCCTTCGCCTTCAACGAGAAGGCAGAGAGAAAAAGCGAGCGAAAACACCATGATGAGGGATTTACACATGGGTTTCGCATTGCCATTCAACAGCCCCGAGGAACAAGACGACAGCGAAGATATTTTGCTGCTGCTCCTCGGCGTCAACTGCCGACTCAACAAGCTCTACCTCGCGCGCCATCCCGGCACACCGTTGCTGTACGACAGCGGCGTCGTGTACACGCCGCCGGATCAGGCCGACGGTAGGCCGCCGCTCAAGAAGAGCACGCTCAAGAAGCTGCTCGCGCTCTTGAAGGACGAGGCGCAGATCGATCCTGAAACGGCGATGATGATCGTGCGTCTCATCAAAGGCGTCGAGATCTTCCTCGACATCCCGAATCTTTACCGTCGCGGCAAGGGCGACTGCAACGAGCTGGTGCCCGTGCGCATCGCCGAGTTGTGGCGCGCCGGCGTGCCCGCCTCGCCTTACCTCGTCAAGGAGCCCAACGATCGCGGTGGCATCACCTATCACGCGATCGTGCAGCATCCCGACGGGTCGGCCGAAGATCCGAGCCGGATTCTCGGCATGGGCGGCCCGATGAACAACGATCTCCGTCGCGAGGAGATCCGCAAGAACGCCGAGCGACAGGCGAACTACGTGGTGGAGGCGCAGCAGCTCATCGAGACGGGCGTGGCGTCGCCGCAGAAGCTCGCGCGCCAGCTCAACGCGATGGGCCTGGCGCCCAGCAGCGGCGTGTTTCGCTCGCCGTACGGCGTTTACGTCGGAGGCGCGCGTCGTGCTGCGTAACGGCGTGACGCAGACGCAGGAAGGCTGGCCGCACGGCAACTGCGTGCAGGCCACCTACGCGACCATCTTCGACTGCCCGATCGAGTGCGTGCCGCGCTTCGATCCTGCGGCGATCGGTGGAAGTCGCCAGGGTGATCTCGAGCGACAGTGGCTCGCGTCGCTCGGCCTCGAACTCGTCGAGATCTCGGTGCCCTCGGACGGCGAGCTACCCGATGTCGTGCGCGAAGCCGTGGGGGTCGCGTGGCCGGCGCCGCACCTCATCTCCGGGATGTCGCCGCGAGGGTTCGGTCACCGCTGCGTTGGCGTCGGCGGGCAGGTCGCGTGGGATCCACACCCCTCGCGCGCCGGGCTCGTGAGCGTGTACTCGATCGGGCTCCTCGTGCCGTGCGAGGACGAGACGTGGTGATGACGACGCGATTCGTGCAGCGCTCCCCCCGCATCGTGTTGCCGGGCGTGTCCGCCATTGCGTGGCAGCGCTTCGCCGCCGCCCTCGAGACGCAGGCGCCATCTGTCGTCTCGGCGACGGGCGCTCTCGGCGCGTACGAGCTTCAACCGCGACGGCTGGTAGAGCTGAAGTTCGCCGACAACCTTCGACACGAGGGAAACGATCGGATCGTCCAGGTTTGCGACTTCATCGCGCCGATGACGCGAGAGCGCTTCTTGGCCGATCCGCGACTGCAGTACAGTCTGTTCGCGCGATCGATCGCGCTGTACAATCAGCAGTTGACGACGGGCGAGCTGATCCAGCCCTGGGGTGCCACCAGAGCGGAGACGCTGGCGGCGCTGCACATCGGCGGTCGCGGCGCCCTCAAGGATTGGACGAAGTTGTTCGATAGAACGCGGATGCGCTGCGATGCGGTGCGGGAAATTTTTTGACAGGAGAGACTCCGATGGCTCAGGACCAGGATCAGGAAGAGTACGATTTCGATGCGCAGATCGAGGACGAGAACGTGTTTCTCGGCCCAACGGAGATCGGCGTCGCAGTCGAGCGTGATGCCGGTCCCGGGTCGTACGCCGAGGTCGGACCCATCGAGATCGGGACGCACTACCCGACCGAGGGCGCATCGGAGATCGGCTCCGACTACGAGATCGGCGGCAGCAGCGCCGCCGAGTTCGGCCCGACGGAGATCGGTGCAGCCGACGCAGCCGACCGCGAGGGTTTCGAGATCGTCGGCGGCAGCAGCGCCGCCGAGTTCGGCCCGACGGAGATCGGCTACTACGCCGAGGACGGCGCGTCGGAGATCGGGACGCACTACCCGACCGAGGGCGCATCGGAGATCGGCTCCGACTACGAGATCGGCGCGCAGGAGGCCGCCGACCGCGAGGGCTACGAGATCGTCGGGCAGCAGCGCGAAGCCGTCGCCAAGGTGATCGAGCAGGCGCGCGACAATCGACAGCCGCCGCCGCCGATGCGCGCCGTGGACGTCGACGAGCCCTCCTCGACCACTGAGGATTGGTTTTCCGACTGCTTCCTCGGCGCCGCAGCGGAAGCCGCCGCGCAGACGGGCGTGGATCAATTCCCGCTCATGACCCGGCTCATGCAGCGCGCCGGCGCCGGCATCCCGCCGCGCGTGGTTCGCATCGAC
This sequence comes from Vicinamibacterales bacterium, assembly GCA_035693505.1. Lineage (GTDB taxonomy): Bacteria > Acidobacteriota > Vicinamibacteria > Vicinamibacterales > CAVVIG01 > CAVQFC01. Next base: position 800 of record DASSGK010000532.1, on the reverse strand, counting down.
ACGGCGGACAGCTATCGCGAGTTCCGCACGGCCAGCTCGCCCGAGTTGGCGGAGCTGTCGGCGCGCGTGGATCAGCTCGCGCTCCGGCTCGATCGTCACGCCGCCGATCCGTACGCCCACGAGGCGCTCGAGGAGGACATGGAGGATCTGGCCGCCATCGGCGCCGTCGTGGAGGAGAACGAGCAGTCCAAGCGCGTCCAGTTGTGGATGCCCAAGCGCTTCGACGGCAAGGTGGAGGCGTGGCGCGAGGGCGAGCACGTCTGCATCTCCATCGCGCTGCCCTCGATCGACGGCGAGGTGCGGATCTGCACGTCGCTGGAGCCCATCCGCCGGTGCGTGGCCGAGATGAGTCAGCACGCCAGCGACGCCGGCGTGTCCCCGTCGCTGGTGTCGGACTCGCTCTTCGAGATGGGCTGCGTTCTCGGCGCCGGCACGGCCATGAAGGAGATGGCAGCAGCGGCGCCCGCCATTCTCAATCGCCCCGAGGCGAGCCAGCGCGCGCCGTTCATGGCGCGCATCGAGCCCAAGGTCACGCCCGCCCTCGCGGCCCTGGCGATGATGGTGACGATGTGCCGCAGCGGCGACGCGCAGGCGTGCGACGAGTGGCAGCGGCTCGGCACGTCGAGCGCACCAGCCATTCGTCAGGCGATGCAGGAGGCGGTGCAGGTGGTCAAGGAGTCTGCGGGCGCGTGATGCAGACGCTGGCGCTACTTTGGGTTCTTGGTACCCCACACGCGGTTGTACTCGGCCACATCCGCGTCGGCGAGCCCGTTGCGCACGTTCTTCAGATTGTTGCGCGG
>DASSGK010000531.1:0-4651 GCA_035693505.1 Vicinamibacterales bacterium | reverse complement strand
ACGCTGGGCATTCACGGCTACGGCCGAATCGGCAGCACCGTCGCCGGGTACGGAAAAGCGTTCGGGATGAACGTGCTTGCGTGGGGCGGCGAAGGATCGCTCACGCGGGCGCGCGCGGACGGACATGCGGTCGCGCCGGATCAGACCGCTCTGTACGAGCAGAGCGATGTGGTGTCCATCCATCTGCGGCTGGTTCCGGCCACGCGCGGCATCGTGACGGAGGCGGATCTGCTGCGTATGAAGCCGACGGCTTTGTTCGTCAACACCAGCCGCGCTCCACTCGTCGTTCCCGGGGCGCTGGTCAGCGCGCTCCGAGCAGGACGTCCTGGCAAGGCCGCGGTCGACGTGTACGAACAAGAGCCGTTGGATGACCCCGGTGATTCGTTGCTGGCGCTCGAAAATGTCGTCTGTACCCCACACATCGGCTATGTCACCAGGGACGAGTACGAACTCCAGTTTTCCGACATCTTCGATCAGATCCTCGCGTACGCAGATGGCCATCCGACCAACGTCGTGAACCCGGCGGTCCTGGCCAGCAAGCCCGGCGTCTGACCGGGCGGGTCCACCGTTCGTCCGGTAAAATCCGCCGTTCGTCGGAAACAGCCCGCGACCGGCCATCGCCGTGCCAAGATGGCTCGGCTAAAGCCTTCGCCCTACGTGAACTGGAGGCTATCGACTATTCACATCAGGCATTCGCCATGCTGACCATTCAACACCTTCGAAAATCGTTCGGGCCTCTCGTTGCGGTCGACGATGTCTCATTTGGCGTCGAGCGGGGAACGCTGGTCGGCCTGCTGGGTCCGAACGGCGCCGGCAAGACGACCACCGTCTCGATGATCGCCGGCCTGACGACCCCCGACAAAGGCGATGTGCTCGTGGAAGGCGCGCGTCTCAGCGGCGATACCGATCCCAAGAAGCGCCGAATCGGGCTTGTGCCGCAGGATCTCGCGCTCTACGAGGAGCTCTCCGCCCGCGCGAACCTTCGCTTCTTCGGCGCGCTCTACAGCTTGTCCGGCGGCGCGCTCGACAAGGCGATCGGCAACGCGGTCGACCTCGTCGGCCTGTCCGATCGTGTCAACGACCGGGTGGCCACCTATAGCGGGGGCATGAAGCGGCGTCTGAACCTGGCCGCCGGGCTGCTGCACGATCCCGACGTGCTGCTGCTGGACGAGCCGACCGTCGGCGTCGATCCGCAGAGCCGCAACGCGATCTTCGACAACCTCGAGACGCTCAAGGCCCGCGGCAAAGCGCTGATCTACACGACGCACTACATGGAGGAGGTCGAGCGGCTCGCCGACCGCATCGTCGTCATGGACCATGGGCGCGTGATTGCGGAGGACACGCTCGAGGGCCTGCAGTCGCGGGTGGCCGTCGTCGGCGGCGGCAAGGCGACGCTCGAATCGGTGTTCCTGACCCTCACCGGAAGGAGCTTGCGCGACTGATGGCTGTCATTCCTCTCCTCGCGATGGTCCGCAAGGACTTGCAGCTCTTCTTCAGCGATCGCCGCTCGGTCATCGTCAGCTTCGTGGTACCGATCGCGATCGCGTCGTTTTTCGGCGCCGTGTTCTCCGGCGGCGGCCAGAACCGCGAGCCCGCGCGGATCGCCGTGTCGATCGTGGATCAGGACGAGAGCGCCATCTCGAAGGCCATCGTCAGCGGCGCGGAGAGCGACAAGAACCTGAAGGTCAGCAAGCCGGCGATCGACGAGGCGCGTGAGGCCGTCAAGAAAGGCAACACGGCCGTTGCCGTCGTGATTCCGAAAGGCTTCGGCGAATTGTCCGGGCAGGCGTTCTTCGGCGACGGCGAGAAGCCGGTGCTGACGCTGCTGCACGATCCGTCCAAGAGCACCGAGCTGGCGATGGTGCGCGGCGTGATGACGCAGCACGTCATGGAGGCGGTCAGCCAGGAAATGTTCGGCGGCGATCAGGGCCGGAAACTCATCGAGAAAACGCTGCCGCAGATTGAATCGTCGACGAGCATGGCGCCCGATCAGAAAAGACTACTCGTCGACATGTTGAGCTCCGTGCAGAAGTTCTACAAGGACGACTCCGCGGCCGCAACGACCGAGAAGCCGCGACGACGCGGCCTGACGATGCCCTACACGGTCGACGAGGAAGCGATGACGGCCGGGTCGAACATCGCGTACAACGGCTACGCCCACTCCTTCGCGGGGATGGCGATCCAGTTCCTGTTGTTCGCGATGGCGAATATCGGCGTCGAGATGCTGCTCGAGCGGCAGCGCGGGCTGTGGAGCCGGCTGCGCAGCGCGCCGATTGCGAAGGTGACCCTCCTCGCGGGCAAGACCGTCAGCGGCGCGGTCATCTCCTTGATGATCCTGCTCGTGTCCTTCGGTTTCGCGATGATCGTCTTCGGCGTCCGCATACAGGGGAGCGCCGCCGGGTTTCTCGGCATCTCGATCGCCTGCGCGGTGATGGCGTCCACGTTCGGCCTGCTCGTGGCGGCCCTCGGCAATTCGCCCGCGACGGCTCGCGGCGTAACCACGCTGGCGGTGCTGATGATGGTGATGCTCGGCGGCGCCTGGGTGCCGACGTTCATCTTCCCCGCGTGGCTGCAGCAGTTCACGCTGATTGTGCCCGTGCGCTGGGCGGTCGACGGACTGGACGCGATGACGTGGCGGGGCATCGGGCTGAGCGGCGCGCTCATGCCGGTGGCCGTGCTGCTCGCGTTCGCCGCCGCGTTCTGGACTATCGCGGCGTCGCGGTTCCGGTGGACCGAGGGATAGAACACAAACGTCAGGTTGTCATAGCCGACAGAGTTAGAATGCGCGCATGAGAAAGATACTCGCGTGCGCTGCCCTCCTCCTTGCCGTACTCGCGTTGCCGGTGCTCGTCTTTACCCAGTCCGCGCCGGCTGACGCCGTCTCGGCCCGCGCGAAGCAGATTCACGATCGCGCGATCGTGATCGACACCCACGACGACACGACGCAGCGCCTGCTGTTCGACAAGACGTTCGACATCGCCGTGCGCCAGAAGAACGGCAACATCGACATCCCGCGGATGCGCGAGGGCGGGCTCGACGGGTTGTTCTTCTCGATCTGGGTCCCATCCGACGTCACGGGAGCCCCGGCCGTCAAGACGGCGACGGCGCTGATCGAATCCGTCCACAAGGCGGTGAAAGCGCATCCCAACGACCTGGTGCTCGCCACGACGGCCGCTGACGTCCGGCGTGCCGCGGCGGAACACAAGATCGCTGCGCTGATGGGCATGGAAGGCGGCCACATGATCAACGACGATCTGGGGCAGCTCCGGAAATACGCGGCGGACGGCGTCCGCTATCTCACGCTGACCCATTTCAAGAACAACAACTGGGCCGATTCCTCGACCGACAAGGCGCAGCACAACGGCCTTACGCCCTTCGGCAAGGATGTCGTCCGCGAGCTCAACAAGCTCGGGATGATGGTCGACATCTCGCATGTCGCCGACAAGACGTTCTACGATGCGCTCGAAGTGTCGAAGGCGCCGGTGATCGCGTCGCATTCGTCGTGCCGCGCCATAGCCAATCACCCGCGCAACATGACCGACGACATGCTGCGCGCGCTCGCGAGGAACGGCGGCGTGGTGATGATCAACTATCACGTCGCATTCCTCAGCGAGGAGTTCCGCGTCGCGAGCGAGAAGCGGTCCGGCGACGTCGTCGCGTCGAACGCGGCGATGGCGAAGAAATGCGGCGGCAACGAAGCGTGCGCGACGATGGAGAGCGAGCGGGAGGATCATGAGGCGATGCGGAAGGGCGAGCTCCCGATGGTGACGTGGGAGAAAATCGTCGAGCACATCGACCACGCGGTGAAGGTGGCGGGCGCCGACCACGTCGGTCTCGGTTCGGACTTCGACGGCGCCACGATGCCGTTCGGCATGGAGGACGCCTCGAAGCTGCCGAAGATCACCGACGCGCTGCTCAAGAAGGGCTACTCGGAATCCGACATCGACAAGATCCTCGGCGGCAACATCCTGCGCGTCATGGAGCAGGTCGAGAAGATCAAAGGATCCTGACGGGTTCCGGGTTCAGGGTGCCGGGTTCAGCGTTCTCGGTTCAGGGTTCAGGGTTCTCGGTTCAGGGTTCTCGGTTCAGGGTTCTCTGTTCCGGGTCCGGCGTTCCTGGTTCGGGGTTCTGCGTTCCCGGCTCCGGGTTCTTGGGTTCCTGGTTCCCCGCGGTGGGCACGTGGTGAGGTACTGATGCAGCTTCGTGCTTGCACCGATGGCTCGGTCGGCGAGGTTGACGAGACTCTGGTGCTCTTCGGCCGTGATGTAGTGCGAATCGAGCGCGTCGCCAAGGTGGTTTTGCGTTTCCATCAACGACGCGCGCGCGAATTCCATGTATCTCGCGAACTCCTTCGGGCGGAAGCGGCCGAAGCCTTCTGAGATCGTTCGCGGAGCGCCACGGGCTGAGCGCCTGATCTGATCGCAGAATTCGAAATCTTTCGAGGCCGGCGGCTTGGCAATGAATGCGTACACGCGCTGCTTCAACTCATTCGACAGTTGCCAGCAATCGAGATCCTGGTAGCGTTGCGCGATCATGCGGCAGGTGCTCGCAAACCCCGCGCCGAACTCTGAACCCTGAACGCCGAACTCTGAACCCTGAACGCCGAACCCTGAACCCTGAACGCCGAACCCTGAACCTCGAACGCTGAACC
>DASSGK010000530.1:0-5723 GCA_035693505.1 Vicinamibacterales bacterium | reverse complement strand
AAGGACATCGTCTTCTTCGGCGCCGATCACGGCGAGGAAGAAGTCGAGTGGCGGACGCAGAAGTACAAGGTCGATTACCACTTCGGCCGCAGCCTGCCGAAGGAGAAGGCGATGAGCGCCGAGCCGTTCCTCGCCTGGGCGCTCAACGGTCAGCCGCTGACCAAGCACCAAGGCGCGCCGCTGCGCCTGCTCGTCCCCGGCTGGTACGGCGTCGCCAACGTGAAGTGGCTCGCCGAGATTCATCCGCAGGCCGAGAACTACGTCGGCAAATACCAGTCGCGGTGGTACCGGACCGTTCGAACCGAGATGGTCGACGGCGAGCTGAAGGTCAGCGAGACGGAAGTCACGCACATGAACCTGAAATCGTTCGTCGCCCGCGTCACGAAGAGCGGCAGCGACCACAAGGTGCTCGCGGTGGTGCTGAACGACGGCACGCCCATCAAGTCGGTCGAGATCAAGGTCGACGAAGGCCCATGGCAGATGGCGACCGCGGATCCGGCGACCAAGGACAAGTTCGGCTGGAAGTTCTACACCTACACCTGGAAGGGCGCGACGCCCGGCGACCACACAATCGTGTCGCGCGCGACCGATGTCACGGGAGCCGTCCAGCCCACGGAAAAGGATCTCGAGAGCAAGAAATCGTTCCTCGAGCAGAACTCACAGGCGCCGCGAAAGCTCAAGATCGCGTAGCCGGATGATCGATCTTCAGCGCATCCTCGATGCGCAGTCGCTGCTCGCGCGGCATTTCGGGCCCACCCCGATAGCGCGGGCAGCGTCGCTCTCCTCTCCCACGCACGACACATTTCTGAAAATTGAGACGGGGCTGCCCACCGGATCCTTCAAGGTCCGTGGAGCCTTGCATGCGCTGTCGTTGAACCTCGCTGCCGGAGCTGTGCGCGAGGTCGTGTGCGCGAGCACCGGAAACCACGGTGCGGCCGTGGCATGGGCGGCGCAGCTGCTGGGCATTCGGGCTACGATCTTCCTGCCGGCCAATCCGAATCCGGTGAAGGCCGACCGCATCCGCACGCTCGGGGCACGACTCGTCGAGTCAGGCACCGACCTCAGCGATGCGATCGACGCCGCGGACGCATACGCGGCGCGCGAAGGCGCCTTCTTCCTGCACGACGCCCGCGATCCCGATGTGCCGGTCGGTGCGGGCACCATCGGCCTGGAGATCGTCGATCAGCTGCCGGACGTCGACACCATCTACGTGCCGATGGGCGACACGGCACTGATCCGTGGCGTCGCGTCCGCGGTCAAGCAGCGGCGTCCCACCATACGGATCGTCGGAGTCGTGGCAGAACGCGCGCCCGCCTATCTGCGGTCATGGGAAAACGCGCGGAGGGCTGAGAAATCAGGTCGGAGGGCTGAGAGCTCAGGGCTGAGGGCTGACGCCGTCGTCGAGACCGCGACGTGCGACACGATCGCGGACGGCCTCGCGATCCGGCGGCCGTTGGCACCTAACGTTGCCGCGATCGTCGAGCTGGTGGATGACGTCTTGATGGTCAGCGAAGAGGACATGATCGCGGCGATCGAACGACTCTACGCGCAGGAGCAGGTGATCGCCGAACCGGCGGGTGCCGCGGCGGCCGCCGCCGTGCTGAAGCGGCCGACGGACCAAGGCACGATCGCGGCGCTCGTGACGGGCGGCAACATCACTCCCGAGTTGCGAAAGAGGCTCGTGAGGGATACGGTGTGACGGTTCACGCGCGGAGGTCATGATGCAGACACGATGGGGATCATGCGCGGCCCTGGCGATCGCGCTGCCGCTGATCGGGCTGGCCGGCGATGCGCGCGCCGCGGATCAGGTGAGGACGAAGAACGGGATCGTCGAAGGCACCGGGCCGCAGAGCTCGGGTGTGCGGATGTTCAAGGGCATTCCGTTTGCGGCGCCTCCGATCGGCGAGCTGCGATGGAAGGCGCCGCAGCCGGTCAAGGACTGGCAGGGCGTCCGGCCGGCCGCGCAATTCGGCCCGCGATGCATGCAGCAGTCCGTGTTCGGCGACATGAACTTTCGCTCGAACGGCATGAGCGAGGACTGCCTGTACCTCAATGTCTGGACGCCGGCCGCGTCGGCCGCCGATCGACTCCCGGTTCTGGTCTACCTGTACGGCGGAGGGTTTCGAGCGGGCGATGGATCCGAGCCGCGGTACGACGGCGAGAGCATGGCGCGCCGGGGCATCGTGGCGCTGACGGTCAACTACCGGCTCGCCGAGTTCGGTTTCTTCGCGCACCCGGAGCTGACGAGCGAGTCTCCACAGCGCGCGTCAGGCAATCAGGGACTCCTCGATCAAGCCGCGGCGCTGGAATGGGTGAAGCAGAACATCGCAGCGTTCGGCGGAGACCCGGCACAGGTCACCGTCGCCGGCGAGTCGGCCGGATCGATTTCGGTCAGCGCGTTGATGGCCTCGCCCATCGCGAAGGGACTCTTCGCGAGAGCGATTGGCGAGAGCGGCGGGATGTTCGGACCCACACTCCCGCCGGTTCCCCTGGCCGACGCCGAACGCCTGGGAACGCAGTTCGCGACGACGCTCGGCGCTTCCACGCTCGCTGACCTTCGCGCGCTCAGCACGCAGCAGATCTTCGACGCCGCGGCGAAGCGAACCGGCGGCGCGTTCCCGCTGGCCATCGATGGCTACTTCCTGACGAAGCTGCCCGCCGACACCTTTGCTGCCGGCAATCAGGCGCACGTGCCGCTGCTCGCGGGATCCAACTCTCAGGAAATGGGGGCGCGGCAGCTGCTGGGCGCCGATCCTGTCACGCCCGACGGATTCGAACAGGCCGTCCGCCGGCAGTTCACCACCGGCGCTGACGAGGTGCTCAAGGCGTACGCGCCTTCGAAGCCTGAAGACGTCGAACAGGCCGCGACCGATCTCGCCAGCGATCGCTTCATCGCGTACAGCACGTGGAAATGGATGGACGCGCACGGCCGAACCGGCGGTAATCCGGTCTACTACTACTACTATTCGCATCCGCGACCCGCGATGACGGCGGCAATGGGCAATGCGGTTCCCGGTCTGGCCGGCGGCGTGACGACGGCCCCCAACACCAACGTCAGCCGTCAACCGCCGCCGCGCGGCGCCGTGCACTCAGCCGAAATCGAGTACGCGATGGGCAACCTGGAGACGAACAAGGTGTTCGAGTGGACGCCGGACGACTTCACGGTCTCGCAGAAGATGCAGGGCTATTTCGCGAACTTCATCAAGACAGGAAATCCCAACGGATCCGGTTTGCCGGAGTGGCAGGCCGCGAACGGCGGCGCCGTCGTCAAACGCATGCGCCTCGATGTCGAGCCGCGCCTGGAGACAGAGACACGCGCGAAACGATACGAAGTACTGGACAAGGTGTATGCGAAATGACTTTCGCACGCCTGAAGGCGTGCGCCACATCAGAACGCAGGTGTAGCGCGGGGCTTTAGCCCCGCGTAGACAGAAAACATCTAGTCCGTCACTGCCTGATACACGAGATTCGGGTACTCCATGCGGAGCCGCGTGTTTCTCGTCTGGATCATCACGATTCCGATCAGCTGCTCCTTCGGATCGATCCAGAAGTACGTGCCGAGAGCGCCGGCCCACCCGTAGTCGCCGACGCTGCCCATCCAGCCGTTGTCGCCGGTGCTTCGCCGCACGCGGACGCCGAGGCCGAACCCGTATCCCTTCAGCACCTGATCGCCGGCATAGTTGCGCAGATCGAGCGGACCGGTCGCATCCGACGTCATGAGCTCGATCGTCTTGCGGCCGAGCAGACGCACGCCATTCAGCTGTCCGCCGTTCAACAGCATCTGGCTGAACGCGAGGTAGTCCGCCGCTGAACCGGTCAACCCGCCGGCGCCGGAGAAGTATGGGCCGCCGGTGTCGGCGCGTGCCGCAGGAGCCTGCGGGCGCGTCAATCCATCAGCGCCTTTGCTGTAGGCCACGGCCAGATCGGCCTGGCGGGCCTGCGGCACGGTGAAGAACGTGTCCTTCATCCCCAGCGGATCGAACACGCGCGTCTTGAAAAACTGCTCGAGGCTCATCCCGCTCAGGATCTCGACGATGCGGCCCAACGTGTCGAAGCCGGTCGACGGGCTGTATTCCCACTGTGTGCCGGGTTGAAAATTCAGCGGAAGGCTCGCGGCTCTCTTTACACGCTCGTCGAGCGATCCACCCGACGGAAGGTTGGCCCGGCGGACGAAGTCGCCGGCCGGCCCTTCGAAACCGTTCGCAAGCCCCGACGTGTGCGTCAGCAGATCCTGCACGGTGATTTCGCGGGCTGCCGGAACCAGCCGCAGTCCCGCGCCCGCTGGATCGTTGGGCAGACTCCACACCGCGACTTTCGGGTTCTTGTACTCAGGGATGAACTTCGAGATCGGATCGCTGAGGACCAGCTTTCCCTCTTCCAGCAGCATCAGGATCGACACGGCCGTGACCGGCTTGGTCATCGAGGCGAGGCGGAACAGCGTGTCTTTCGACATCGGCTTGTGCGACTCGACGTCGGCCAGGCCGTGCGTTTCGAAGTGCACGACCCGCCCCTTTCGAGCGACCAGCGTCACCGCGCCCGAAAAATCTTTCGCGTCGAGGTGGCCCTGAATCATCGGGTGAATGCGATTCAACCGCTCCGACGACATGCCGACATCCTCGGGCTTCGATCCCGTGGGTCCGGCGCCCAGTCCGGACGCCACCACCGCGGCGAGCGCCGCCACCGGAAACCCTCGAAGCCGCGCGCCATTCGACATGCCTCGCTCCTTTCGCCTACGACGAAGAAGAAACCGCGGAGCACGCAAAGACCGCAGAGGAGATTTACCTCAGCGATCTCGGCGTTCTCCGGGGTTCCATCCCTCCGTCCAGTTAGAAGTTGAACTGTGCCCCGAACTTCACGTAACGGGCCTGCAGAATATTCAGCGGCTTCAACCACGCTGAGCCGTAGGTCGTGTTGATCGCGGCCGGCGGTTCGCCCGCATTCGACGTCGCGCCGACGGCGGCGTTGGAGTTGAACGCGTTGAAGAGGTCCGCCATCACCTGAAGCCGCTGCGTCCCGGACAGACGGAAGCTCTTCGAGAAGCGCAGATCGACCTGCGTCCGGCGCGGCGTGTACATCGTGCCGGGCTTGATCAAGGGCACCACGCGCGAGGTGTTCGCGCCGCCCGACAGCGGGCGTCCCAGCCCGGTCGGATCGGCCTGCGTGATGTTCCACTGCGCGGTGATCTGCTGGCCCGGCAGGTTCTGGAGCACGCCGCCAATCTGAATCTCCTGCCACGGCAGCGTATAGCTGCCGGTGACCTTCACCTGCGTGAGCCAGCTGGTGTCGAAGTCGCAGTACGAGAAGACCGAACCGGTCCCCGGAGTCGGCGCCGTTCCGGCCGCCGCCGCAGCCGCCGAGAGGCCAAAGCCGGTCTTCGGGTTGTCGACGAATGCATCGCACACGTTGAAGTGCGTGTTGCCGGTCGCCATGCCGCCGGTCACGAACAGGTCCGACCGGAGCCTCGCGTTCACCGACAAATCGACGCCGTTGAACACTTCGGTCTGCTTGCCGTAGTTGTCGACGAAGGTGACCAGGTTGTTGCTCGCCAGACCGAACTTCGTCGGGACGATGTCGTAGAGACCGCAGATCTGGTAGCCGCCGCCGTTCGGCAGCCGGGAGTCTGTCGGCGCCGTAACGCAGTACGAGTTGAAGTCTGACGGCGACACGTCGAGGTTGTCAGTCGTCGTGAAGTGGCCCTGCGCGCGCCGGAAATAGGACACTTC
>DASSGK010000529.1:0-9670 GCA_035693505.1 Vicinamibacterales bacterium | reverse complement strand
ACGTCGATCCCATCGACTACGACCTCATCTTCGAGCGTTTCCTCAATCCCGATCGCATCTCGCTGCCCGATATCGACATCGATTTCTGCGAACGCCGCCGCGGCGAGGTCATCGACTACGTCACGCAGAAGTACGGCCGCGAAAAGGTGGCGCAGATCATCACCTTCGGGACGATGAAAGCGAAGGCGGTGGTCCGCGACGTCGGCCGCGTTCTCGAGATGTCGTTCGCCGACGTCGACAAGGTCGCCAAGCAGATCCCTCCGGCGCTCGACATGACGCTGGCCAAGGCGCTGGAGGAGAGCGAGACGCTCCGCCAGATGGAGCAGAACGATCCGAAGGTGAAGGAGCTGCTCAGCGTCGCACGCCGGCTCGAGGGCATGACCCGTCACGCCTCGGTCCACGCGGCGGGCGTCGTCATCGCGCCGAAAGCGATCACGGAATACGCGCCGCTCTACAAGGGGGCCCGCGACGAAATCGTGACGCAGTGGTCCATGAAGGAGATCGAGCGCGTCGGCCTCCTGAAGATGGACTTCCTGGGCCTCAGCACGCTCACGTTGATCTTCGACGCCATCGCCGAGATCAAACGCACGACGGGCGAGGATCTCGATATCGACAGCGTGCCGCTCGACGATGAGAAGACGTATCAGATTTTCCAGGAGGGGCAGACCTACGGGATCTTCCAGTTCGAGAGCAGCGGCATGCGCGACATCCTGCGCAAGTCGAAGCCCCAGCGGCTCGACGACCTGATCGCGCTCAACGCACTCTACCGGCCGGGCCCGCTGCGCAGCGGCATGGTCGACGACTACATCGCGCGCAAACAGGGTAAAACCGAAATCAAGTACGACCTCCCGGCGCTCGAGCCGATCCTCGCGGACACGTACGGCGTCATCGCCTACCAGGAACAGGTGATGCGCATCTCGAACGTCGTCGCCGGCTTCACGCTCGGCGAGGCGGACCTGCTGCGCAAGGCGATGGGCAAGAAGAACGCCGAGGTCATGGCGAAGATGCGCGGCAAGTTCGTGGAGGGCGCCAAGAAGCACGGCACGAGCGAAAAGAAAGGCGCGCCGCTCTTCGACCTGATGGCGCACTTCGCCGGATACGGTTTCAACAAGTCCCACTCGACCGCCTACGCATTCCTCGCGTACCAGACCGCGTATCTGAAGGCGAACTACCCGTGGCACTTCGCCGCAGCGTTGCTCACGATCGAATCGCAGAACACCGACAAGCTCGCCTTGTATCTGAGCGAGTGCCGCGACCGGCAGATTCCCGTGCTCCCGCCCGATATCAACGAGAGCCAGCTGCGGTTCACCGTCGAGGCCGGCAAGGGCGTGCGATTCGGATTGACCGCGATCAAGAACGTGGGCGAAGGCGCGATCGAGTCGCTGCTGAACGTCCGCAAGGCCCAGGGACGCATCACGTCGCTCGATTCGTTGTGCCAAGGGCTCGACCTGCGCCTCGTCAACAAGCGGGTCTTCGAGAGCCTCACGAAAGCCGGGGCATTTGACTCGCTCGCCACGGGCACGAGCTACGAAGGACTACCAACGAAGGCGCTGCGGCCGCGCATCCTTGCCGCCGTCGACGCGGCCTGTGAGTACGGCGCGCGCGCGCAGCGCGATCGCGATCAGGGGCAGGCCGGACTGTTCGGTCCAAGCGACGACGAGATCGCCTCAGGCGCCGGGGCCGGCGGCATGCGGCTTCCCGACGCCGCGCCGTGGACGGACGCCGAGCAGCTCGGCTTCGAAAAGGAAACGCTGGGACTGTACTGGAGCGGCCATCCGGTCGATCGCTATGCCGATGCCCTCAAGCTGTTCGGCGCCAAGACGGTCGCAGACCTCGCGGAGGCGCAGCCCGTCGCCGAGAACGGCGACTCCTGGGGAGCCGGCGGCCGCAAGCCGATCGAGGCCGACACCTCGGTTGGCGGCATCGTGGCCGCGTGCCGGCAGCTCAAGACGCGCAAAGGCGACAAAATGGCGGTGTTCACGCTCGAAGACGCCCTCGGCGGCGTCGAGATCGTGGTGTTTCCGGAGGCGTACGCGCGCTCGGCCGCCTTCATCGAGAGCGGCACGCTGGTCCTGGTGCGGGGTAAGCTGGAGCGCGACGAGGAGACCGTCCGGATCCTTGCGACCGAAATCGCGGCGCTCGACAGCGTCCGCGAGCGCCTGGCGCGCGAAGTCGCCATCCATCTGAGAAAGCCGGCCGACCGCGGCGTGCTCGAGAGCCTCGGGGAAATCTTTTCGCGGCATCGGGGAGACCGTAAAGTGTCGTTCGAGGTCGAAACAGGAGAGCCTGGAAGCCGGCTGCTGGTCAGGGTCGACGTGAGCTCGCAGATCCGGGTCCGTCCCTCGCCGGCGCTGATTTCCGAGGTCGAGCAACTCGTCGGCACAGGATCGGTGGAGCTGCGGTAATGCCTCCTGAGACACTCGACTTCGAAGAACCGATCGCGGTGGTCCTCAAGGAGATCGAGGCGCTGAACCAGCTGCCGGCGACCGACGCGCGGGATCGCGAGATCGAGTCGCTGCAGCGGCGGCTCGTGTCGGTCAGGAGCGATCTCTACAAATCGCTGACGCCGTGGCAGCGTGTCCTCGTCGCGCGCCACCCGAACCGTCCGGGACTCGAGGATTTCATCCAGCGGCTGTTCCCCGGCTTCGTCGAGATTCACGGTGACCGCCGCTACGCGGACGACCACGCCCTGATGACCGGGTTCGCGGACTTCAAGGGTCAGCCGGTGCTGATTCTCGGACACGTGAAGGGCAGCGATACGAAGGAAAAGATCTTCCGCAACTTCGGCTACGCGCGGCCCGAGGGGTATCGCAAGGCCATGCGCGCGATGCGGCTCGCCGAGAAATTCAGCCGGCCGGTCGTCGTCTTCGTCGATACGCCGGCGGCGTACCCCGGCATCGAGTCGGAGGAGCGCGGCGTCGCCGAGGCGATCGCCGTCAACCTGCGCGACATGATGGTGCTCGACACGCCGATCATCGTGATCGTGAGTGGGGAAGGCGGAAGCGGCGGCGCGCTCGGCATCGCGATCGGCGATCGCGTGCTGATGCAGGAGCACGCGATCTACAGCGTGATCCCGCCCGAGGGGTGCGCCGCCATCCTGTGGCGCGATCCCGCGAAGAAAGTAGAGGCCGCGGAGGCGCTGAAGTTGACGGCACCAGATCTGCTGCAGGCCGGCATCATCGACGAGATCGTGCCCGAGCCGATCGGCGGCGCCCACACCGATCCCGTCGCCGCCGCGGCCAGCGTCGAACGCGCGTTAAGCCGATCGCTGGCGGACGTCACCGCCATGCCAAGCGATGCGAGGCTCGAGGCGAGGTACACGAAGTTTCGAAACATGGGGCGGCTCGGCATCGACTTTACGGATGGCTAACCGCCGCTCGCCGCCAGACAAAGGGCACGAAGGGAACGAAGGACACAGAGGGGAACAGGTTACTCAGAGCTCAGCCTCGGGCGCGTTGATTTGACGACAAATACCATCTTTCAGATGGGCGACCTTGAAGTTGATCAGGAGACCGAGTGGGAGTTTCGCGAGCTTGATGTACGAGAGCAGCTGCATGCGGTGTACTGGCAAGATCTTTTCGATGGCCTTGATCTCGACGACGACGCAGTCCTCGACGACGAAATCGATTCTGTATGCAGGAAAGATCTTCGCGCCACCGTATTCAACGGGTAATTGCACCTGACACCGATATTTCAGGCCCATTCGAGTGAGCTCATGGCAGAGCGCCTTTTCATAGGCGCTCTCCAGGAGTCCCGAACCAAGGGCGCTATGAACAGCCATCGCCGCACCGATCACCTTGTAGCTGACCTCGTTAGGCAGCACGACGTGCCGTTCCTTTGTGGCCTCTGTTTGCCTTTGTGGCCTCTGTCTGAGCTTCGCGTCGCTTCTGAGCAAGAGGGAGACCAGCGATAGTGCCGACTGTGGCGCCCAGATGGGAATCGCTTGCCTGTGACGATGCCGCTGCTGAAGCGCTAGCGGCGACTCTGAAGATCTCGCCAGTCGTTGCGAAGCTCCTGTGTCAGCGCGGCCTGGCTGACCCGGAGCTGGCCGATCGATTCCTGAACCCCTCGCTGGATCACCTCCACGATCCCATGCTCCTCGCCGACATGAGCGTCGCGGTGGATCGCATCATGGGCGCCATCGCGCGCAAGGAGAAGATCGCGATCCACGGCGACTACGATGTGGACGGCGTCACGTCGACGGTGATCCTGCGCCGAGCGCTGGAGCTGCTCGGCGGCAACGTGATGCACTTCATCCCCGAGCGCCTCAAGGACGGCTACGGCCTGCAGCCCGTGGCGATCGAGCGGCTGCATGCCGAGGGCGTGGCGCTGGTGATCTCGGTGGACTGCGGGATTCGCGGGGCCGAGGCCGGACGCCGCGCGCGGGAGCTCGGCGTCGATCTGATCATCACCGACCATCACGAGCCCGATACCGAGCTGCCGCCGGCCCTCGCGATCATCAACCCGAAGCGGACCGATTGCAGCTATCCGGACAAGTATCTGGCCGGCGTCGGCGTCGCCCTGAAGCTGGTGCAGGCACTCTGCCGGTGCGCGGGCCGCGAGAAGCTGATGCCCGGCTTCATCAAGGTGGCGGCGATCGGGACACTGGCGGATGTGGTGCCTCTCGTCGGCGAGAACCGCGTCATCGCCAAGCTCGGCCTCGATCTTCTGACGAAGGGCCCGCACAAAGTCGGACTGCGGGAACTGATCGACGTCTGCGGTCTCACGGGCAAGACCATCGACAGCTATCACATCGGATTCATGCTGGCGCCCCGCGTCAACGCCGCCGGCCGCATGAGCACCCCCGACATCGCCGCACGGCTCTTTCTGGCTGACGATGAGGCGATGGTCGAAGAGGTGCGACAGCTGGCGCTGCAGCTCGACGGGGAGAACGTCAAGCGCCAGGAAGAAGAAGCGGAAATCCTGGCAGCCGCCAAGAAGATCGTCCAGACCGATCCGGAGATAGGCGCGCGGTCGGTCCTGGTGGTGGCCGGCGAGGGCTGGCATCGCGGCGTCATCGGGATCGTCGCGTCGAAGCTCATGGACACGTTCCATCGGCCCGCGATCGTGCTGTCGGTGGAAGGGGACATCGCCCACGGCTCCTGCCGCAGTTTCTCGCGGTTCGACATGCTCGGCGCACTCGAGCGATGCGCGCATCTGCTGATGCGGTTCGGCGGCCACAAGCAGGCCGCCGGCCTCACGCTCGACGCGAAACGGATCCGGGATCTGCGGCTCGCCGTGAACGATGTCGCCGACGAGACGCTGGGCCCCGACGACCTGATGCCGCGCCTGCGCATCGATGGCGGCCTCACGTTTCGCGAGATCACCGGCGGCGTCGCGGCCGGCGTCCTCGCGCTGGCGCCGTTCGGCGCCGGCAACCCCCGGCCGGTCTTCTCGGCCCGCGGCGTCGAGATCATCGACGGTCCGCGCAAGCTGAAAGAGCGGCACCTGAAGATGTCGCTGAAGCAGGAGGGCCGAATCTTCCGCGCCATCGCGTGGCGCGCGGCCGAGCGTCACGATTTCCTCGCGGAGCACAAGGCCGCACTGGATGTCGCCTTCTCCCTCGAACAGAACTATTACAATGGCCAGACGTACGTCGAGCTGACCCTCGCCGACCTCAAGAGGCCAGAGGAGCTGAAGGCGTGAGCGGCCGAGGGTTTCCGGATTCGAGGATCTGACGCGTCATGAAACGCTGGCAACGCCGCGCTCGCTTGACGATCGCCCTGTTCGGCGTCGTCTTCGCGGTCTTCGTGGCGCGCGAACTGAAGCACCGCGATCCGCCTTCCGTGGAGAAGCCGGCACTTCGCTCCGATCCTCGCGCGGTCGTCGAAACTCGCCAGGGCCACACCACCAAGCTCACCGGGAACCGCGAAGACGCATCCATCACGTTCGAGCATCAACTCGTTTACGAGGACGGCACCAGCAAGCTGCAAGGCGTCACCATCGTGTTCGACGAGCGCAACGGCGACCGGACGTTCACGATCACCGCCAAGGAAGGACAGCTCGGCAAGGATGCCGCGACGATGGCTCTCGACGGCGCCGTGAAGATGGTGGGCTCCGACGGCATGACGGTGCTGACCGAACATGCCACCTACGCGGACGCAGACGGCGTCGTCCGCGCACCGGGTCCTGTCGACGTGACGCGCGGGCGGATGCACGCGACCGGCACCGGCATGACATGGGAGAAAACGCCCGACGTGCTGACGATCCTGGATCAGGCCTTCGTGCACATCGCGGCCGAAAACAGCGGCGACGGGCCATCCGAGGTTAACGCCGGCACGGCGGTCTTTGCGCGGCGCGAGAAGTACATGCGCTTCGAGCGGAGCGTCAAGATGCTGCGGAGCGGCCAGAACATCGAGGCGCAAATCGCGGTGCTGCATCTCAGCGAGGACGAGAAGCGCATCCAGATCGTCGAATTGCACGACCAGACGCGAATCACCTCGTCGAAGGTGAAGCCTGGCGACCTGCAGGCCATGAGCGGCGGGCAGATGAACCTGAACTACGCCGAGGACGGCGAATCCTTGCAGCACGCGCTCGTCGCGGGAGACGCGTCGATTCAGATTGCAGGCGAAGCCGGAAAGCCCGGCCGGCAAATCGTGGCGACCACGATCGACATCTCGCTCGCGCCCGACGGGGTGACACCGACGGCGCTGCTCGGTCGCGAGAACGTGCTGCTCACATTCCCGCCCGAGCCGGGCGTGGCAGGCCGAACGATCAAGGCCGCGACCCTCGACGCCAAAGGCGAGGCGGGGAAGGGACTCACCCGGGCGCTGTTCACCGGCGGCGTGCAGTATCGTGAGCGCGGAACGGACTCCGAACGCGCCGTCAATTCCGGCACGCTCGACGTCGGCCTGAAACCCGCGATGAGCTCGATCGACGACGCGCGGTTCACCCAGTCGGTGAAGTTCGAGGAAGGGAAGATGGCGGCGCAGGCCGCCGCCGGCCACTACGACATCGACAAGGGCACCCTGGCGCTGAGCGGCAAGGAGCCCGGCATGCTCGCACCGCATGTCGTCAACGAGCAGATCATGGTGGACGCCGTGACGATCGACGTGACGCTGGCGGGCCCGAAATTGAAGGCAGTCGGGAACGTCCGCAGCACGCTGAAGCCCGCGTCGGCCACGCCGGGGCAGTCCGCGAACGACGTCAAGATGCCCTCGATGCTCAAGCAGGACAAGCCGGTGTACGTCGTGGGCGACAGCATGGACTACGACGGCAGCAGTTCGAAAGGCACGTACACGGGTTCCGCGCGCCTGATCCAGGAGGAAACGTCGGTCAAGGGCGACTCCCTCGTGATCGACAACAAGGCCGGCAACATGACGGCGACGGGCAACGTCGTCACCACCACGGTGCTCGAGAACAAAGACAGCAAGGACAAGAAGGATCGCAGCACGTCCACCGCGACGGCCAAGGACTTCAACTACGAGGACGCCACGCGCCGGATGGTGTATACGAAGGACGCGCACATGAGCGGGCCCGACGGCGACATGACGGCCGCGCGCATCGAGCTGTTCCTGAAGCCGTCAGGCGACGAACTCGATCGCGCGGAGGCATACGAAGGCGTCGTGCTGCGCGAGCAGAACCGCGAGACGAAGGGCAGCAAACTGGTCTACACGACGTCGAACGAGACGTACGTCGTGACCGGGACACCGGTGAAGATCGTCGACCAATGCCGTCGCGAAACGATCGGGCGAACGTTGACCTTCAACAAGGGCGCCGATAATATCGTCGTCGACGGCAACTCCCAGATCCGCACCCAGACGAAGGGCGGCAACCCGAACTGTAGCTAGCCCTTACGAATGGCCACTCTCCGGACACACAACCTCACGAAATCTTACGGAGGACGCACGGTCGTTGGCGGCGTGAGCCTCGACGTCTCCTCTGGCGAGATTGTCGGACTGCTCGGCCCCAACGGCGCCGGGAAGACGACGACCTTCTACATGACCGTTGGCCTCACGACGCCGGACTCCGGACGCGTCGAGCTCGATGGCAACGACGTCACCGACGACCCGATGTACATCCGGGCCCGCAAGGGGATCGGCTATCTGCCGCAGGAGCCGTCGATCTTCCGGGGGCTGACGGTCGAGCAGAACCTGCTCGCCATCCTCGAAACCATGGGGCTCGATGGCGCGACGCGGCGCGCCCGGCTGCGCGAGCTGCTGGCCGAATTGAACCTGACGCCGCTCGCCCAATCTCCCGCGCACACGCTGTCGGGCGGGGAGCGCCGCCGCGCGGAGATTACGCGCGCGCTGGTGATTTCTCCCAAGTTCATCCTCCTCGACGAGCCGTTCGCCGGCATCGACCCGATCGCGGTGTCGGATATCCAGAAGATCATCTTTCACCTCAAGGAGCGGGGCATCGGGGTCCTCATCACCGACCACAACGTCCGTGAAACCCTGCGCATTACTGATCGCGCCCACATCGTGCACGGCGGCACGATCTTCAGGAGCGGAACGCCCGACAGTCTGGCAGCTGATGAAGAAGTTCGCCGGATTTACCTGGGGTCGGAGTTCCGATTGGATTAGAATGGGCGTAAGATTTGCATGAATTGAAGAGTCCCCGGGAGCGATTCGACTAGATACGGCGCATGGGCATCCAGCAAAAACTACACACGAAGCTCGTCCAGAAACTGATTCTGACGCCATCGCTGCAGCAAGCGATCAAGCTGCTGCCGATGTCGACGTTGGAGTTATCGGACCTCCTCAATCAGGAGATGGTCGAGAACCCGATGCTGGAGGAAGTTCCCACCGAAGATCTCCAGCCGGCCGAGGCCGCCCAGACTCCTGAAAAGACTGAGCCGGAGCAGCAACCGAACAAGACCGACACCTGGGACGATCAGGATTACGAGTATTTCTTCGGCGATTATCTCGACGACGGGTACCGGCCGAAGGCGCCGCAGGAGGTCAAGGAACTGCCGCCGATCGAGAACACGCTCTCGACGGCGAGCTCGCTCGCGGACCATCTGATGTGGCAGCTGTCGATGCAGACCGCCGACGCCTCGCTGCGCGACATCGGCGCCGCCATCATCGGCAACCTTGACGACGACGGCTATCTGGTGGCGTCGTTCGACGAGCTGAGCGCGATGGGGCCGTGGCCGGTCGCCGACGTCGAGCGCGCGCTGAAGCTGATTCAGAGCTTCGACCCCACCGGCGTCGCGGCGCGCGATCTGCAGGAGTGCCTGCTGCTGCAGCTGCGTCACCTGGGTCTCGAAGGAACCCCGACCGAGCGAGTTGTCACCGAACATTTACGACTTCTGCAAAACCATCAGGTCCCCGAGATTGCGCGCAAGCTCGGGATGTCGATCGACGACCTGAAGGAGCACATCGAGGTCATCCGGCATCTGGATCCCAAGCCGGGCAGCCGCTATAACCCGACCCAGTCGCAGTACGTGATCCCCGACGTCTACATCATGAAGGTCGAGGACGAGTACGTCTGCGTGCTGAACGAAGACGGCCTGCCGCAGATGCGGATCAGCCCGGTCTACCGGCGGCTGCTCGACAAGGGCGCCGACCACAACGACGAGACGCGCGCCTACGTGAAGGACAAGTTCCGCTCGGCGCTGTGGCTGATCAAGTCGGTGGAGCAGCGCCAGAAGACCATCCACAAGGTAGCCACCAGCATCATCAACTTTCAGCGCGATTTCCTCGATCACGGCATCGAACACCTGCGT
>DASSGK010000528.1:0-4337 GCA_035693505.1 Vicinamibacterales bacterium | reverse complement strand
ATCGCGGGCACCAAGCGCGACCTCAAACAAATGGTGGCGGACGGCAAGTTCCGCGAAGACCTCTACTACCGTCTGAACGTGTTGCCCGTTGCGCTGCCGCCGCTGCGCGAGCGTCCGGAAGACATTCCGGTGCTGATGGATCACTTCCTGCGCCGCTTCTTCCGCCGCAAGAACGAAGACGTTCCGCCAATTTCGGACGCGGTGATGCAGGCGTTCACGCGCTACAACTGGCCGGGCAACGTGCGCGAGCTCGAGAACGCGTGCGAGCGCATCGCACAGACCTGCGGCTGCGGCGGCATCCGCATCGGCTGTGTGTCGGCGTCGATCCTATTCGGCGCCGCGGGACAGCCGGCGCGCGCCCTGCCTGCCACACCAGCGCAGGTCACGCCGATCGCGCACCCGTACGCGCCGCCTCGTGGTCCCGAGCCGGAGCCCGCTGTGGCGCCGCCGCCCCAGGCACCGGCCACCGTGTTCGCACCGCCCGCGACCGGGATGATGCCCGCGCCGATTTCGCTCGACGACCGCGTCCGCGAGTTCGAGTCGAGTTTGATTCGCTGGGCGCTGCGCGTCACCCACGGCAACAAGTCGCGGGCCGCCGCGCTGCTGCAGATCAAGCGGTCTACGCTCGGCGATCGCATCGTGCGGTGCGGCTTGAATGAGCCCGCGACAGAGACGTCCGAGGAGGTCGAAGCGGCCGTATGAAGATCTACTGGCATCGCGAGCTGCCGCCGCCGAACGCGGTAGCGCTCGCCGAACACACGATTGAAGCCGACAGCGTCCACGTCCGCGGGACGTACGTCGAGCGCGAGTTGTGGGATCGATGCGCGAGCGATCTCGCCGAGGCCATCGAGCGCCGTCTCGCACAGGAGGCGGCTCGCCTCGGCGGCGCGTGCGCGCACGTCCTCGACGAGCACGTCGACGTGAAGCACGATCCCGCGCGCGACGAAGCGTGGCTGCACGGGCGATACACATACATGCTGTATCGTTAGAGCATTCTTGCGTACGTAGTGTCCGCCTTTAGGCGGACCTTACGAGCTGGTGAAGTCCGGCTGAAGCCGGACACTACGTACGCACTCCTCAAATGGCCGACGCCGGTCTCACCTCTGACGAAGCTGCGCGCCGCCTGACGCAGTTTGGCCCCAACGAGCCGGTCCACATTCGGCGGTTCTCCGCCGTGCACCAGCTACTGCGGCTCTTCGCCAATCCGCTTGTCCTCATCCTGCTGGTAGCCGCGCTCGTGTCCTCGGTGCTCGGCCAGCAGGCCGACGCTGGCATCATCGTCACGATCGTCGTCCTCGGCGTCGGCCTCAACTTCTGGCAGACGTTTCAATCGAATCGTGCGGCGGACGCGCTGAATGCGTCGGTCATGCCGACCGCCACCGTGCTCCGCGACGGACAGTGGCGTGAGGTTCCGTTGCGCACGGTCGTCCCTGGCGACGTGTTCCGCCTCTCAGCGGGCGATCTGGTTCCCGCGGACGCGCAGTTGATCGATTCGCGCGATCTCTCGGTTCAACAGGCCGCGCTGACCGGCGAGTCGCTCCCCGCCGACAAACACGCGCCCGACAGCGTGCTGCTCGGCACATCCGTCATCAGCGGCACTGGGACGGCACTCGCGACGGCGACGGGCCCCCGGACGCAGTTTGGCGGCATCGCCGAGCGCCTGACCGCCCGGCCTCCGGAAACGGAGTTCGAACACGGCCTGCATCGATTCAGCGCCCTCATCCTGAAGACGACGCTCATCCTCGTGCTCTTCATCCT
The DNA here is from genome assembly GCA_035693505.1 of Vicinamibacterales bacterium. Taxonomy (GTDB): domain Bacteria; phylum Acidobacteriota; class Vicinamibacteria; order Vicinamibacterales; family CAVVIG01; genus CAVQFC01. Next base: position 2,579 of record DASSGK010000528.1, on the reverse strand, counting down.
GACGATCAGCCTGGCGCTGCGGCGCGACCCGTTCGAGTCGTTGCTGTTTGCTGTGGCGCTCGGTGTGGGCCTCACGCCGGAGTTCCTGCCCGTGATCGCGTCGATCGCATTGACGAAAGGCGCGGTTCGGATGGCGCGCGAACACGTCATCGTCAAGCGGCTGCCCGCGATTCAGAACTTCGGCAGCATCGACGTGCTCTGCAGCGACAAGACCGGAACGCTGACGAGCGGTCGGCTGACACTCGAACAGGCGATCGATCCCGACGGAGCCCCCTCCGATCGCGTGTTCACCCTGGCCTACATCAACAGCCGCCTCGAGACGGGCATTCGAAGCCCGCTGGACGCCGCGGTGCTGCAGCACCGTGAACTGGATCTCAGCTCGTACACGAAGCTCGACGAGCTGCCGTTCGATTTTGAACGCCGCCGGCTGTCGATTGCGGTCCAGCCGGCGAACGCCCTTGACGCGCTGCTCGTCACCAAAGGCGCGCCCGAGCCGATTCTCGACCGTTCGATCGCTGTCGAGACCGCCGCGGGCATTCGCGCCATGAGCGAGGCCGACCGCGCCGCCGCACTCGAGCGCTACGCGCAGTTGACCGACGACGGCCTGCGCGTCATCGGCGTCGCCTATCGCACGCTGCCGCTGCGTCACGAGTACGGCAAGGAGGACGAGCGCGAATTGGTCTTCGCGGGATTCCTGGCGTTCTCCGACCCGTTGCTTCCCGGCGTCGCATCGATGATCGCGCAGCTCAAGGCGGACGGCGTCGCCGTCAAGATCCTGACCGGCGACAGTGACGCGGCGGCGCGCCACGTGTGCGCGCAAGTGGCCTTCGGACTCACCCGCGTCGTGACCGGCGACGACATCGCGCGGATGAACGACGACGCGCTGGCGCACGTGGTGGAGGAGGCGTCGGTGTTCACGCGAGTGTCGCCGGCGCAGAAGAGCCGCATCATCCTCGCGCTCAAACGCCGCGGGCACGTCGTCGGCTTCATCGGAGACGGCATCAACGACGCGCCCTCGCTGCACATCGCCGATGTCGGCATCTCGGTTATGAGCGCAACGGACGTCGCGCGTGCCGCGGCCGACGTGATTCTTCGCGAGCCGGGCCTCGACGTGCTGCATCGCGGGATCATCGAGGGCCGGCGGGCTTCGGGCAACATGACGAAGTACCTGTTGATGGGCACGAGCTCGAATTTCGGCAACATGTTCAGCATGGCGGTCGCGTCGGCGTTTCTGCCGTTTCTGCCGATGCTGCCGACGCAGATTCTGCTGAACAGCTTCCTCTACGATCTCGCGCAAATCACCATCCCGTCCGACAATGTCGATCGCGAGTACCTGAGCCGGCCGCAGCGATGGAACATCGGTCTTATCCGGAACTTCATGCTCTTCATCGGTCCAGTCAGCTCGGTGTTCGATTTCCTGACGTTCTACGTTCTGCTGCGAGTTTTCCACGCCGGCGAACCGTTGTTCCACACCGGCTGGTTCGTGGAATCGCTCGCGACGCAAACGCTCGTGCTGTTCGTCATCCGCACGAACGGCAACCCGCTCGCGAGCCGGCCAAGCCGCGCGCTCACGTTCACGACGCTGGCGGTTGTTGGAATTGGGGCGAGCCTTCCGCTGACGCCGCTTGCCGGGGTGTTGGGGTTCGTGACGCCGCCGCTGCGGTACGGTCTGTTCGTGGCGGCGGCCACGTTGGCATATCTGGTCCTCGTTCAGGTGGCCAAAGCCGCGCTTGTCTCACGTCACGCTTCCGCGGGAAATTCCCCGGCCCGTTGAGATTTTCAGGCGGCGTGTATCACTGCGGATTCGCTTTTCCCAGCAAATCTGAGACTTCCCGAGGGCACATCCTTTGCTCCGGCAGCCCGCATGGTGTCAGTCGAACCCAGGGTCGAACGCTTCATCGAAATTGTTCAGTCAGAGTACCGCGAGATGCCCGGTCTGCAGCTCACCAAGGCGCAAATGCAGCGGTTCCTCGGCATCGATGTGATGACCTGCGACGTCGTGCTCGACAAGCTCGAGCGTCAGCGTTTCCTCCGCCGCACCCAGAAGAACGTGTACGTTCTCGGCCGCGAATAACTCGATATCCCGCACTGCGCACGGCTTTTGCTCTTCATCATCGTCAGGAGGCGGATATGACGACATTTCCGCACCGGCTGATGGGCGCGTCCGTCCTGGACGTGGCGACGTATGAAGAGGTCGAAGCCGACCGCGGGGCGACAGCACAAGCATTCCTGGTCGTGCTGATATCGAGCCTGGCCGGCGGCATCGGAGCTACTGGGTTCGCACGAGCCGGCGCGCCGTTTGTCGGAGGCGTGTTTTTCTGGTCGGCCATCTCGCTGATCGCGTGGGCCGCGTGGGCGCTCCTGGTCTTCGAAATCGGTGGACGCCTGCTGCCCGAGCCCGAGACGCGCGTCGACGTCGGCGAACTGCTGCGCACGATCGGATTCTCGTCCGCGCCGGGCATGCTTCGCATCTTCGGCATCGTCCCCGAACTCGCGCTGCCGGTTTTCATCCTGACAACGGTGTGGATGCTGGTGGCGATGGTCGTCGCGGTCCGCCAGGCGCTCGACTACCGCAGCAC
>DASSGK010000527.1:0-3823 GCA_035693505.1 Vicinamibacterales bacterium | reverse complement strand
ATGGGCCGCAGCAGATAGCGCGTGAGGCCCCAGGCAACGCCTGCCAGGGCGGCCGCGATCAACCAGGGCACGGCGTTGACCGGCGGCCTGGGAACAATCGCCGGTACAAATCGCGAAGAGGTGACCGCGGTATCTGTTGTGAATCGCTCGGTGCCGTCAGGATCGACGGTCAGGCGCAAGTGTTCCAGGTCGTCACTCTGACCAGACGAGGGTCCCAGGAGAAAGTCCGCGGCGATGTCGTTGTACGGCCAGTAGGCGGACTTCAGAAATGCGCGCAGGGCTGCCGGAATGGAACCGTCCACCTGTTCGGAAGTCGAGCTTCCCGCTATCGGGATGTCCACGTCCCACAAGGTGTCCCTCGAGCTGCGTCTCACGAAATTGCCGATCTCGGGGCAGGCTTGTGAGCCGGGGTCGCTCCGGGTGCAGATGGCCACACGCTGGGCCTGTTGGTTGATCCGCCGGCTCCGCGCGCGAAGGTCGGTCCGCAGCTGCGATTCGGCGCGCTTGGCGACGAGCTCGCTGTGGTAGGCGTACGAGAGGTGGAAACACAGCGCGACCGGCACTGCCGACAACAAGAACAACGTTGCGGCACGAGCCCAGGTGAAATCGGCTGACCACGTTGACGACATCCCGGATGCGGCCGGCTCGGCCTTCACGATCACGAACATGGCGGCCAGCGCGCAGACCGCCAGCGCAATCGTTCCGACCAGCAGCGCCATCGGCATCCCCGGCGCGAGTGCGCCCATACAGATGAGGCCGACTGATGTTCCGATCGCGGCCGCGCGGCGGTACTGCGGTCCTTTGACGGGGTCGGGCCAGAACAGGCTCCTGACGGCATGCGGCCAGAAGATCCCGAGCAGGGCCCAGACCCCCGCGAGCGCGAGCGCGTACACGACGAACATCGATGCCGCGAGAATGAGCGTTCCGAGATTTGCCGTTTCGCCCACCGCCGAGGGCTGAAACACCAGCAGAGACCACCGGGTATTTTCGAACTTGGGCAAATCGAGCGGCGCGACGTAGAAACGATGCGCCCGTCCGAGATAGCGGCCCGTGAAGGCGCCGCGATCCCGGCTTGCGACGAGCGACCTGAGCGTCGGATTGTTCTCGGACTCCTGGAAGATGTTCTCAGCGAGGGTGCGCGTTGGGTCGCTGTGAAACAGCACGCGGCCGGCGCGGTCCGCGACGGCGAACTGGAGGTTCTTCGGCAGGACCGGACTAGCCAACGAGATCGGCGACGTCGCCATCGTAATGCCCGTCAGGTCCGGCGCGGCGGGATGCTCAGCGGCTCCGGCCAGCGGCGTGAGCGCTTTCCAGAACACCGTGAGCTTCTCGCCGGTATTCGGGGACGTAATCAGTGAGACGCCCGCCTGCGGAACGCCGGATCCGCTCAACGCGAGGCGGCGCGCCAGCTTCAAGGAATCGAAGTACGCGAGCTTGGATTCTTCGACGTTGACGAATGGCGTGACCGCCGCCGACGTGGACCATTTGATCCGCTGCCAGCCAAGGTTGTCACTCCACACCACCATCTTGAAGAACGGATAGTCCAGCGTGATCGGGGGCTTCTTGTTCGCGCCGAACGACTCGAGGACACCCGAACGGCAGCTCCACGCGGGATCGCACAGTGCCGTCCGGCCTCCGGCATCGGGATCGAAAGAGATGTTGGTGAACTTGTAAGGTGTGAGCTGACGGCGGATCTTGTCCAGGGGCTCGGTCGGGTCGTATCCCAACGCCTGCCAGACGTTGGGCGACTGGACGAACGTGTCCATCTGCCTGGAGATTGTGTCGGTCTCGCGGCGCACGTGGTTCGCCATCGCCGAGGCGACCTCTTCCAGCTGCTGGTCGATCGCCGACGGCACCAGCCAGCCGAACGTACGGAGGTCCAGCGCCGTCAGCGTGGCCAGCGCCATCATCATGAAGATGGCCGCACCCATCGAGACGCTGTCCACACGGGTGAGTCGCTCGCGGGCGCTGAGCACCCGGGGCTTCAGCACCGGAATGACGAAGCAGACGAACGCCAGCACCGCACCAATCCAGAGCCAGTACGTCGTCGGGATTGTTGAGCTCGCCGCGCGCAAGCGATCCAGACGCACCAGCCCGCAGAGCGTCCATTCCTCCGGAGCCTGAAGCGCGCTCTTCCCGTCCTTTTCCCCTTTGCCCCCCTGATCGCCCTTGTCTTCGTGAAGCAGCGACAGCGGCACCGGCTGCGTGTACAGAACGAAGTCGGCCGCGCCGATCGTCACCACGGCGAGGCCGGTCGTTCCACGCAACCTGGCGAAGACGCCAGGCTCGGTCGATGCCGCCGCCGGCCCGCGATCGCGAACCTTATCGATGTTCGTCAGCTCCAGGCCGGACGAAGACTGTTGGGCGATGGTGGCGCCGTTGGCGTCCACGAGCAGGATCGCGTCGAAGTCGTTTCGCGCCAGCAACGTCTCGGTGACCCGATCGAGGTCACCGCGTGCGACGAGGGCGACGGTTTTCTTGTCACCGTGAGCCTTCTCATGGAGATACCCGAGGTAGAGATAGTTGCGTCCCTCGTCGCGCTGAATCGTGACGCTGGGCGGATCGCCCTTCCTGACCTTCGTCCACGCCGGGTTCTGTGGATCGGTCGCGACGATTTCGAGCTCTGGTGAGAACAGCTTCACGTACTTCTGCAGCAGTTCGTCCTTGCCGGCCTCGAATGGGAAGGAGTCGATGGCGTGATCGATCGACTGGTCGAAGTTGTCGACCTTGGCTTTGATCTGGGCGGAGATCGTCCGGAGGGACCGAAGGTTCCGCTCGTTGAGGTACTGCTGCTGCGCCGGAATCCAGATCCGGTCGAACCAGAAGAGCCCGGCGGCACAAGCGGCCGCCACGGCCAGTGGCGGTCCAATCGCCCGCAGTCGAAGGAAACCGAGATTCAATGCAAAACCTCCCGGTGGTGTCTGTTGTTGCTAGTGACGGACTCGGAGGGGCCGTTTCAGGGCGTTGCCTGTGGACCTGTCGTTTCTGGCAGTCATCTTGAAGAGAGTGAGGACTTCCATGGACAACAGGGTGCACCTTCACGATCGACTGAGACACTCTTTCGCCACGACGAGCAGGCGCGCCGCCGCCGCCCAGATCGCGAATTTGTTGTCACCTCGCACGCCCGAGGAGCTCGAACGGCGTCGCGCGCACCTGTTCGCGCTGCTGCTCGTCGCGATCGCCGGCGTGGTGAATCACGTCACAGGACTGACATACGGCAATGCACAGTACACGGTGTATGTCATGGTCATCGCCGTCGCCGCGGTCGTCGGGGGCGTGGCACCTGCCTGCGTCGCGACGCTGACGGCCATCCTGCTTGCGAACGCAGACGGCGGATCGAACGCCGGCGCCGGCGTGCGCCTGCTGTTCGCGATCGGAGGGCTGGTCGTGGCGTGGGTCGTTGGCGCCATGAGCGATCGGCTGCGGGAGACTTCCGCGCAACTTGCGTCAACGATCAGCGTCAAGGGCGAGCTCAGCAGGCAGGTGCACCGCGGTCACATGCTGCGCGATGCCTTCGAGCAACTCGAGGATATGGCGGATACCGCATCGGTCTTCACCGTGAGTGTCCAGGGCCTGATCGTCGAGTGGCCCCGCAGCGCGGCTCGCATGTACGGGCTGACCGCAGACCAGGCGCTCGGGTCCAGCGTCTCGATTCTCGGCGATGCCTCACGGCCGGCCGGCCTTCATCAGCTGCTCGCGATGGAAAAGGGCGGCGACTCGATTCGGAGCAGAGGCGTGCATCGGCGATCCGACGGGACGCTCCTGCACGTCGAGGTTCATGTCCGGCCGTGCAGTCGTGACGCCGAACACGTCACCATCGCCG
>DASSGK010000526.1:0-6072 GCA_035693505.1 Vicinamibacterales bacterium | reverse complement strand
CGCGAAACCGGGGTCATCGCGCACACGCAGGTCGCCGCGTTGCCGGAGCTGCTGCGTCCCGGCGATCTCGTCGTCGTCAACAACACCAGAGTCTTCCCCGCGCGCCTGCTCGGTCGTCGCGTGCCCAGCGGCGGCGCCGTCGAGTGTCTGCTGATCCAGCACCTGGAACCGGGGTCAGACCCAGGTCAGACCCGGGTCAGACCCAGGTCTGACCCAGCCTCCGTTTTTCCTAGGGAAATTTCGACTGAGGTCAGACCTGGGTCAGACCTGGGTCTGACCTCGGGGTTTTGGGAGGCCCTGGTCCATCCGGGGCAGAAATTGAAACCGGGGGCGAGGGTGGTGTTTGAAGGAACTCGCACTATCCACGGCGAGATCCTCGAACGGCGATTCTTTGGCCGGCGGCTCGTGCGTCTCTGGACTGACGATGGGTCGCCGCTGGACGAGGCGGTGGACGCCATCGGCCACATGCCGCTGCCGCCGTATATCAAGCGCGACGACAGACTCGAGGATCGCGATCGGTATCAGACCGTCTTCGCGCAGACGCGAGGGTCGATTGCGGCGCCGACGGCAGGACTCCACTTCACGCCGCAGCTCCTGACCGCGTTGACGGATCGAGGGATCGAGCTCGCGAGCGTCACACTTCACGTCGGCTACGGCACCTTCCAGCCGGTCCGCGTCGACCGCGTCGAAGATCACGTCCTCGACGCGGAGCGCTACGACATCGGCGCGGACGCAGCGGCGGCGATCAATCGCGCTCGCGCGGACGGTCGGCGCATCATCGCGGTCGGAACGACAACGACGCGGACGCTCGAGGCGGTGGCGCGCGCTAACGACGGCGCAATCGTCGCGGGACCCGGCGAGACCGATCTGTTCCTGTATCCCGGCGCGGAGTTCCTGATCGTCCGCGGCCTTCTCACCAACTTCCACCTCCCCCAATCGTCGCTCCTGATGCTCGTCTCTGCGTTCGCGGGCCGCGATCGGATCAGATCCGCGTATGATGCGGCGATCGCCGAGCGCTACCGTTTCTACAGCTACGGGGACGCCATGCTGATCCTCTGACACCATGCCATTCCCCTACGAAGAATTCGATCTGTCCGGCATCCGGACGTATCCCATCAAGTCGCGGACGAGCAAAGCGCGCGTCGAGGATTTCGCGCGTCCCGCTCCACCAGACGGATCATTGGCCGCGTTCCTCGACTCGCTGCCGCGGATGCTCGCCGCCGCCGACTTCAACGTCGTCGTGCGCGCGATCGTTGAGGCGAAGCGCGCCGCCGCCGGCGTCGTGTGGGGACTCGGCGCGCACGTCGTCAAGACCGGGCTCGGACCCGTGCTGATCGATTTGATGGAGCGCGGCTTCGTGTCGGCGATTGCGACCAATGGCGCGTCGATCATTCACGACTTCGAGGTGGCGATCTCAGGCGCCACGTCGGAGGACGTCGACGAATCGCTCGGGCCGGGGCGCTTCGGGATGGCGGACGAAACGGGGCGGCTGCTGAACCGCGCCATCAACGACGGCGTCGCCGAAGGCCTCGGCATCGGCCAGGCCGTGACGCGGTTTCTCGCGGCCAGGGAGCCGCAGTTCGCGAGGCACAGCATCCTCGCCGCCGCCGCGCGGCTGAACATTCCGGTGACGGTGCACGTCGCGATCGGCACCGACATCATCCACATGCATCCCGGCGCGTCGGGTGCGGCGCTCGGCGAAGGGAGCCTTCGCGACTTCCGCTACTTCGTCTCGAACGTGGCCCGACTCGAAGAGGGCGTGTATCTGAATTGCGGATCGGTCGTCGTGCTGCCGGAAGTCTTTCTGAAGGCGGTCGCCATCGCCAGGAATCGCGGGATCGCGCTCGCGAAGCTGACCACAGTGAATCTCGATTTCATCCGCTCGTACCGCCCGCAAACCAACGTCGTGGCGAGACCGACTGCCGGCACCGGGCGCGGATACTCTCTGATCGGCCATCACGAACTGATGATCCCGCTGCTCGCCGCGGCGGTCGTTGAGCGGGACGCTGTGAAGTAATACAATCGGAGGTTCTGGCCGGAGTAGCTCAGTTGGTTAAGAGCACGCGTCTCATAAGCGCGGGGTCGACGGTTCGAGTCCGTCCTCCGGCACTTCAGTTCAGGGCGGGATGGGCAGGAAGGTCAGGACCGGCAGGATAGGCAGGACCGGCGGGCCGGGCAGAATCATCGCACCGGCGATCGCGGTCCCCTCCAGCCGATCCTGCCACTCCAGCCGATCCCGCCTCTCCTGCCCGAAGTTTCATGCTCGTCATCGAACGCGTTCGTGAGTTCGTTCGACAGCACAATCTGATCGCGCCGGGTGCTCGCGTGCTCGCCGCCGTGTCGGGCGGCTCGGATTCCGTCGCGCTCGTTCGCATCCTGCGCAGCCTCGCCGATGCCGGCGAACTGGATCTCGTCGGCATCGCGCATTTCAACCACCAACTCAGAGAATCGGCGGACGACGACGAGCGGTTCGTCGGCGACCTTGCACGCGATCTCGGCGTGCCGTTCATCGCCGACCGCGAAAACGTATCGGTGCGGGCGAAGCGCGAGCGCCGCTCCCTCGAAGAGGCGGCGCGCACCGCACGGCACGAGTTCTTCGAGCGCGCCCGTGTGGCCTCCGGCGCGGACATCGTCGCGCTCGGACACACACGGGACGATCAGGCGGAGACCGTTCTCCTTCGTCTGACGCGCGGTGCGGGCCTGCGCGGCTTGGGCGGCATGCATCCCAGGAACGGCTTCATCGTGCGGCCGCTCCTCTCGTGCCGTCGTCATGAGCTCCGAGGCTGGCTCGCCGATCAGTCACAGGCATTCGTCGAAGACGAATCCAATAGGGACGTGAGCATCCCGCGCAATCGCGTCAGGGCCGAACTGCTGCCGCTGCTCGAAGCCCGATTCAACCCCGGCATCGTCGACGTGCTTGCGGATCAAGCCGAGATTTCGCGCGTTACGTGGGAGTGGGTGAGCGCGAGCGAAGCGGCGCTCGAGGCGCGCTGCGTCCGGCGATCGACGGCGGCGGATGGCGCCCCCGTGTGCGCAATCGACGTGGCGGAACTTGCGGCCGCGCCGCTCGCGCTCCGGCGCGCCCTGCTCTGGCGACTGATGAGCGAGGTTGCCGCGCCTCGTCTGGTGGCGTTCGACCATGTCGCCGACGCGATCCGTCTAATGGAAGAGCGCGGCGATACGCAGATCGATTTACCGGGTCAACGGCTGCAACGCATCGGGTCGGTCGTCGTCTTAACTGGTAGGGTCGCGGGCGAAGCGGGAAGACGGGCGCCGGATGCGCCTACGAACTCTTTTCGATTTCCGCTGTCTATTCCAGGAGAGGTGGTTCTGCCCGCGGGCGGGTGGGCCGTCTCGGCCGAAGCGGGATCAGGTGCACTGGCGCGCAACCCCGCGGCGAAAGACGTCGTTCAGGTCAGATTCGACCGCTGCCAGGGAAGTTTGGCCGTACGAAATCGCCGGCCGGGCGACCGGTTCCGTCCCGTGGGGCTCGACGGACAGAAGAAGCTCCAGGACTACTTCGTGGACCGGAAAGTCGACCGGAACGAGCGCGACAACGTGCCGCTGGTTGTCGATGGTGCCGATAGGATTGTGTGGGTCGCGGGCTTCGGAATTGACGAGGCGTTTCGGGTAACCGACCGCGCGCAAGAAGTGATAATCTTGACACTTAAGGTCTTGGGAGGCTCTGCTTGAACTCGACGTTGAAGAGTCTATTGTTCTGGATGGCGCTGGTCGTCCTCGGCGTACTAATCTGGAATTTCTCGACGAAATTCCAGCATGCCGAGAAAACGATCACGTTCAGTGAGTTCATGCAGGCGGCCGATTCCGGGCAGGTGGCGCGCGTCGTCATCACCGGCCAGGACGTCAGCGGGACCAAGAAGGACAACGACCATTTCCAGACCTACGTTCCCGCGCAGTTCGACGGCCTCGTCAACAAGCTGATTGAAAAGGGCGTCCAGGTCACCGCGAAGGAGCCGACGGTCAGCCCGTGGGCCACGATTCTCTACTCCTGGGGACCCTTCCTGCTCATCATCGGCTTCTGGGTCTTCTTCATGCGCCAGATGCAGAGCGGTGGGAACAAGGCGCTCTCGTTCGGCAAGAGCAAGGCGAAGCTCTCCTCCAGCTCGCAGAAGAAGGTCACCTTCAAGGACGTCGCCGGCGTCGACGAAGCGAAGGAAGAGCTCCAGGAAATCATCGAGTTCCTCAAGGAACCCCAGAAATTCCAGAAGCTCGGCGGGCGCATCCCCAAGGGCGTGCTGCTCATGGGCTCGCCCGGGACGGGCAAGACGCTGCTCGCGCGAGCGGTTGCCGGCGAAGCCAACGTGCCGTTCTTCTCGATCAGCGGCTCTGACTTCGTCGAGATGTTCGTCGGCGTCGGCGCCTCACGAGTCCGCGACCTGTTCGAGCAGGGCAAGAAGAACGCGCCGTGCATCGTCTTCATCGACGAGATCGACGCCGTCGGCCGTCATCGCGGCGCCGGCCTCGGCGGCGGCCACGACGAACGTGAGCAGACGCTGAACCAGTTGCTCGTCGAGATGGATGGCTTCGAATCCAACGAAGGCGTCATCCTCGTTGCGGCGACCAATCGTCCCGACGTGCTCGACCCGGCGTTGCTCCGGCCTGGCCGGTTCGACCGCCGCATCGTGGTCAACCGTCCGGACGTCAAGGGCCGCGAAGGCATCCTCTCGGTCCACACGCGCAAGATTCCGATGGCCGACGATGTGGAGATCGCGGTGCTGGCGCGTGGTTCGGCCGGCTTCTCCGGCGCCGATCTCGCGAACCTGGTGAACGAGGCGGCGCTGAACGCCGCGCGCTACAACCAGAAGGTCGTGCGCATGCACGACTTCGAATTCGCCAAGGACAAGGTGTTGATGGGATCCGAGCGCCGCTCGATGATCATCACCGACGCCGAGAAGCGGGTCACCGCGATTCACGAAGCGGGGCACGCGCTGCTCACGGTGCTTCTGCCGCACGCCGACCCGATTCACAAGGTGACCATCATTCCGCGCGGCATGGCGCTGGGCCTCACGCAGCAGCTGCCCGCGGAAGAAAAGCACAACTACTCGCGCGACTACCTGAACGATCAGATTGCCATCCTGCTCGGCGGACGCATCGCCGAGGAAATCACGATGGACAGCCTGACGACCGGCGCCGGCAACGACCTCGAGCGGGCGACCGAGCTCTCGCGCAAGATGGTGTGCGAGTGGGGCATGAGCGACGCGATGGGGCCGCTGACCTTCGGCAAGAAGGAAGAGCAGATCTTCCTCGGCCGCGAGATCGCCCAGCACCAGGACTACAGCGAGGACACCGCGCTCAAGATCGATCAGGAAGTGAAGCGCTTCGTGACCGACAACTACCAGCGCGCGCACCATCTCCTGTCGGGCGCCAAGGACACGCTCATCAAGATGGCCGAGGCGCTCCTCGCGCGCGAAGTGCTCGACGCCGACCAGGTCAAGAAGCTCGCATCGGGTCTGCCGCTCGACGATCCGCAGCCGGTCATGGCACGGACCGCGATCGAGGAAGACGAGCCGAGGGCTCGTCCGAAAGAGCGCACGCCGATCGTGCCGTCGCTCAATAAGCCGCTGCCGCAGGAATAGGCAATTTACAATTTGGAAGTGACAATTTACAAAGAGAAGGCGATCTCTTTCTCTTTGTAAATTGTCATTTGTCCATTGTGAATTGCTTTCCGCCCCGCCTCACCTACACCGTTCCGCTCCCAGATGGCTCCTCGCTTCGGCTGGGCGACCGCTGTCTCGTGATGGGCGTCCTCAACGTCACCCCGGATTCCTTCGCCGATGACCGGCCGCTGCTCAATCCCGCGGATGCTGTCGCCGCAGCGCTCTCGATGGAAGCCGCCGGAGCGGACCTCGTCGACGTAGGCGGCGAATCCACGCGGCCCGGCGCCCCCGCCATCTCGGCCGACGAGGAGCTTTCGCGCGTGCTGCCCGTCCTGGAAGCGCTGAAAGGCCGCCTGTCGGTGCCGGTCTCGATTGATACGTCCAAGGCCGTAGTGGCGCGGGCGGCCATCGCCGCGGGCGCGGTCATGGTCAACGATGTCAGCGGGTTGCGGCG
>DASSGK010000525.1:0-14635 GCA_035693505.1 Vicinamibacterales bacterium | reverse complement strand
GTAAGCCGGGATATACCAGGAACGTTTCATGAGTCACGAACCCCGTCGGCCGGCTCCGGTAGCGGCGATGGGCGAGCGTTTCGAAGACGTCGTCCTTCCCCACCTCGATGCGGCCTACCGGCTCGCGCGATGGCTCCTGCGCAACGAGCACGACGCGGAAGACGCGGTGCAGGAGGCGTCGCTTCGAGCGTTCCGGTACTTCGGCACGTATTCCGCCGGAAACGGCCGCGCGTGGTTCCTCTGCATCGTTCGGAACACCTGTCGCGCATGGCACGGCCACAGCGACCAGAAGCCGTTCGATCCGTTCGACGAAGAACTGCACAGCCAGAACTTCCGCCAGGCCACACCGGAGACATTGCTGTTGCAAATCGACGATGCCGCCGTGATCGAACGCGCGCTGCGCGCCATCCCGGATCGATTCCGCGAGCTCCTCGTGCTCCGCGAGCTGGAAGGGCTCACCTATCGAGAGGTCGCCGACGTCCTGGACATTCCGATCGGCACCGTGATGTCCGGCCTCTCACGCGCGCGCCAGGCACTACGTGCCGCGCTGACCGAGGAGCTGAAGCCCACGAATGCGCTCACTCCCGCGGAGGAGGGCGAGCCGGTACTCACGTAATTTCCCACGCAGTTGCTGGAGGAGAACCCTGTGAACACTGTCAGGAACGGTCGCGGCGAATCGCTCACGCCGGCGATCTTCGGCCCGCACTTTCACGAGTACGGCATCGTCGGCCAGAGCCGAGCCATCGCAGAGGTCATTCAACGCATTCATCTCGTGGCGGCCACGCGCAGCACCGTGCTGATCACCGGCGAAACCGGCACCGGCAAGGAACTGGTCGCGCGCGCCATCCACGATCGCAGCGCGCAGCAGGGCATGCCGTTCATCAGGGTCAACTGCGCGGCGATTCCCGACACGCTGGTGGAGTCGGAGCTGTTCGGCCACGTCCGCGGCGCGTTCACTGACGCGACCGGGTCGCGGAAAGGCAAGTTCTCGCTCGCCAATCGCAGCTCGATCTTCCTCGATGAGATCGGGACCCTCAGCCCGGGCGTCCAGGCCAAGTTGTTACGCGTGCTGCAGGAACGCGAAATCGAGCCGCTCGGCGGCGAGCACATCGAGCAGATAGACGTTCGCGTGATTGCGGCCACCAACCGCGACCTGCGCCAGCTGGTGGGAGAGGGACGCTTTCAGGACGACCTGTTCTATCGGCTGCACGTGATCCCGATTGTGGTCCCGCCGCTGCGGGAGCGCCTCGACGACATTCCGCTCCTCGTCCGGTATTTCACCGAGAAGCATGCGGCGCACTGCGGCAAGTCGATTGTCGGCATCGAGGATGGTGTGGTCGCGTCCCTGCAGGCCTATCGCTGGCCCGGCAACGTGCGTGAGCTCGAGAACACCATCGAGCGGGCCGTCGTGTTGACAAGGGGTTCGACAATCGCGCGGGAGACGGTCACCATCGAAGAGACAGCGCACGCTCCGGGCGCGGTCATCCCTTCGATGAAGCTGCGCTACAACGTCGAATGGATCGAACAGGAAACGATCCGGCGGGCGCTCGAGCTGACGACCGCCAAGCGGCACGCGGCTGAATTGCTGGGAATCAGCCCTCGCGCGCTGTCCCACTACCTGGCGAAATATCCGTCCATCGATCAGAGCCGGAGCCACAAGGCCCCCGTGCCACCTTCCGTTCCGGTCGACGCCCCTGGGGAAGAAGATCTTTGCGAGGAAGAGGAAGAAGTGTGCGTCTGACGTGACCGTTCGCGCTCCCCAATAGTTTTACCGTCCTTTCACAATCGGCGAGTATCATCCGCCACGTGAAGCAGTCTTCAGTGCGAGAGCTGCGGTCGGACGCCGCTGAGGGCGGAACGGAGGAGCGTCGGTCATGCCTGAGAGTAGCGAGAGCGCGGCAGCCGCGGCCCTCGAGCGCCGGCTCAAACGACTGGGTCTGACCGACGACGCCGACTGGGCCGACAGGTATCTGCTCTGCGAGCACGTCGTGGATCCCGTCAGCGCTCGCTCGCGTCAACGATTCGAAGCGATTGCCCGGTTCATCCGCGATCTGGTGGCGCACCGCTGGGTGAAAACCCGCCTGGCCCGCGAGAAGGCCAACCCCAAGCGCGTGTACTACCTGTCGATGGAGTTCCTGCTCGGGCGCACGTTGAACAACAACATCATCAACCTGGGCGCCGCCCCGCTCGTGCAGCGCGCGCTCGACCGCGAAGGGTGGGACCTGACACGCCTCCTCGAAGAAGAGCCTGACGCCGGTCTCGGCAACGGCGGCCTGGGCCGTCTCGCGGCCTGCTTCATCGATTCGCTGGCGACGCTGCAGTACTCGGCGATGGGCTACGGCCTTCAGTACGAGTACGGGATTTTCCGTCAGTCGGTGCGAGGCGGATATCAAGTCGAGGAGCCGGACAACTGGTTGCGCCAGCCCGACCCGTGGCAGGTTGCGCGCCCCGGAAAGGAGTACGAAGTCCCGCTGGAAGGAAGCTTCGAGCTGCGCGGCTCCGCGATCCGGTTCATCCCGAACCGGCCGTCGGTCATCCTGGGCGTGCCCAACGATCGCCCGGTCGTCGGCTACGGCGTGCGCTGCGTCAACACGCTCCGGCTGTGGGCCGCCACGGCTCCGAAGTCGTTCGACTTCACTGAATTCTCACACGGCGATTTCGTCGGCGCCGTCATCAGCAACGTCGCCGCCGAATCGCTCACGCGCGTGCTCTATCCCGACGACTCGACCGAGGCGGGCCGGAGCCTGCGGTTTCTCCAGGAGTATTTCCTGGTCAGCTGCTCGCTGCAGGACATCCTGACGCGCTTTCGCAAAGGCGACGTGGGCTGGCCCGAGCTGCCGAATCATGTCGCCATTCAGCTCAACGACACGCACCCGGCGCTCGCCGTCGCCGAGTTGATGCGCATCCTCGTCGACGAGGCGCACCTGGGCTGGGACGAAGCCTGGGACCTCACGGTGCGCACGCTCGCCTACACCAATCACACGCTGCTTCCAGAAGCGCTGGAGAAGTGGCCGGTCGAATTGTTCGAGCTGCTCGTGCCGCGGCATCTCGAAATCATCTACGAGATCAACCGGCGCTTTCTCGATGACGTCGCTCGCAGACACCCGGGCGACGAGGCGCGCCGGCGGCGCATGAGCCTCATCGAAGAAACGCCCACGCGCAAGGTTCGGATGGCGCACCTCGCCGTCGTCGGGACCCACAGCACCAACGGTGTGGCTGAAATTCACTCCGGCTTGCTGAAGAGCAGCGTGCTCGCCGACTTCGCCGAGATGTTTCCGGCTCGGTTCAACAACAAGACCAACGGCGTCACGCCGAGGCGCTGGCTGTTGCTGGCGAACCCGGCCCTCTCTCGCTTGATCACGGACGCCATCGGCGACTCGTGGGTGACGGACCTGTCGCAGCTGCGCGCGCTGGCGCCTCTGGCGAAGGATTCGTCGTTCCAGCAGCGATTCACCGATGCGAAACGTCAGACGAAAGGGCGGCTCGTGGATTGGCTGAAGCGGTCATGCGGCCAGACCATCGATCCGGACACGCTCTTCGACAGCCAGGTGAAGCGGATTCACGAGTACAAGCGGCAGCTGCTGAACGTGCTGCACATCGTCATCCTCTACAACCGGATGCGCCGCGATCCGGATCGAGCCGTCACGCCGCGCACGTTCTTCTTCGCCGGCAAGGCCGCGCCGGCGTACAACTTCGCCAAGCTGATCATCAAACTGATCAACAGCGTCGCCGCGACGATCGACGAGGATCCGGCGACGGCCGGACGCCTGAAAGTGCTGTTCCTTCCGGACTACAACGTGAGCATGGCCGAGTGGCTGATCCCCGCGAGCGACGTGTCCGAGCAGATCTCGACCGCGGGCTACGAAGCCAGCGGCACGAGCAACATGAAGTTCATGATGAATGGCGCGCTGACGGTCGGCACCCGGGACGGCGCGACCATCGAGATGGCCCGGGAAGTCGGCGAGGAGAACATGTTCCTGTTTGGTTTGACCGCCGAGCAGGTCGCGGCGAGTGCCGACTGGTACAAACCATGGTGGCACTACGAGCACGATCCGGAGACTCGAGACGCGCTCGACCTGATTTTCTCCAACTACTTCAGCCGCGATGAACCCGGCGTGTTCGATCCCATTCGCGACACGCTGCTCACGCGCGGTGACTACTATCGCCACCTCGCCGATCTCACGTCGTACGCCGATGCCCAGGCGCGTGTGGCTGCGCTGTACACGGATTCCGCCGCGTGGGCGGAAACGGCGATCCTCAACGTCGCCTGCTCCGGCCGCTTCTCCAGCGATCGAACCATCGCGGAATATGCCGAGCAGATCTGGCAGACGAAACCGTGCCCGGTGCCGTAAGGCCGCCGCGTGCGAAGGCACGCCGCGTGCTTCTGCTCACGCGCCGACGCGATTGATCCCGTCGAACGCCGCCGTTTTGTAGCACTCTGCAAGCGTCGGGTAGTTGAAGACGGTGTCGACGAAGTAATCCACTTTGCCGCCAAGCGCCAGGACCGCCTGTCCGATGTGCACGAGCTCGGCGGCCTCGGCCCCGATGATGTGCACGCCCAGCAGGTTCCGCGTCTCGCGGTGGAAGATCAGCTTCAACAGGCCCGTGCGGTCGCCGAGAATCTGGCCGCGCGCAATCTCTCGATACTGCGCGCGGCCGACTTCGTACGGGACGCCTTCCTGCGTGAGCTGCTCCTCGGTCTTTCCCACCATCGACATGCCGGGCACGGTGAAGATGCCGTACGGAAACAGCTCGGGCATGCTGTGGGTCGCGACGCCGAACGCGTGGCACGCGGCGAGGCGGCCCTGTTCCATCGACGTCGACGCCAGGCTCGGGAAGCCGATGACGTCGCCGACCGCGTAGATGTGCGGCACGGGCGTCTGGTAGTGCTCGTTCACGTACATGCGCCCGCGATCGTCGGCCTTCAGGCCGGCAGCCTCCAGCCGCAGCGTGTCGGTCGCACCGCGGCGGCCGACGCTATATAGCACCTTGTCCGTCACGACCTGCTTGCCGCTCACGAGGCCAAGGCGCACGTGATCGCCGTGCTCGTCGTGATAGGGCTCGACCGACGAGACCTGTTCGCCCAGGTGAAGCGTCGCCCTGTTCTCACGGAGGTGGTAGACGAGCGTGTCCATGATCTCCCGATCGACGAACGGCAGGAGCTGGTTGCGGGCATCGATCAGCGTCACGCGAACGCCGAGCGCCGCGAAGATGCACCCGTACTCCAGGCCGATGACGCCGGCGCCGACGACGGTAAGGGAGCGGGGCAGGTTCTCGAGGCTTAGAAGATCGTCGCAGGTGAACACGTGCTGCCCGTCGCACGGCGCGAACGGATCGTGCATCGTCGCCGAGCCGACGGCGATGATGATGGATGCGGCCGTGACTTCGTGGCTCGTGCCTTCTGGCACCTGTTCGAGACGAACGCGGTGCGGATCGACGAACGAGGCCGCCGCGGTGAGGATATCCACCCCGTTCCGCATCAACTGATGCCGGGCCACGTCGATTTCGTTGCTGATCACGTGATCGACGCGAAACAGCAGGTCGCGCATGGTGATGTGCTGCTTCACGGTATACGAAGCGCCGTAGATCCCGCGCTCGCGATAGCCGGAGAGTCGTAGCGCAGCCTCGCGAAGCGTCTTGCTCGGAATCGTGCCCGAGTTGATGCACACGCCTCCTACGACCGTGCGCTTCTCGACAACGGCGACGCGCTTGTCCAGTTTCGCGCCCTGGATCGCCGCCCGATGCCCGGCGGGGCCCGATCCGATGACAAGCAGGTCGTAATCGTAGTGAGTCATCGATGTGCACCTTCTTCACGAAATCGTCGCGCCAATAGTGGATGCTCCCATGAAGACGACTTCAAGGGCGCACCCCGCCCGAGGAGGTTACATGGTGATGAAGTCCGATATCCAGAGCCTGCGTGAAGATGGTCCCGAACCGGCGGCGCCGATGTTCCCAACCGTGACCCTGTCAATACGACCCGTCGGCCATGCCCGGCGGCGCGACGATGCGCAGTTCGACGTGGTGTGGAGCGGCATCGGGCCGCTGCCTGGCGCGGGCGGAGCGGCCGGCCTCGGCTCGACCCTGTCGGGCATCCATTTCTCCATCGGGAGGCGACGATAGTTGGGATCGGGAGCCGGCGGAGAGCCGGTGAAAGCGATGCGGTTCCGCGGCATATGATGAGGTGGGAGAAGAGAGTCAATGGATGCAGCGTTGAGTGGAGCGGAGTTCAAGAAGCAGTTGCGCGATGGCAAGACGAAGCTGGGGTTGTTCCTGAATTCTCATAGTCCGACTGTGGCCGAGCAGCTCGCGCACAGCGGATACGACTGGCTGCTGGTCGACACGCAGCACGGGCCGATGGGCAACGAACGGCTGTCGGGCATGCTCGCCGGCGTCGGCAGCGGCGGGGCGGCGTCGATCGTGCGCGTCGGCGGGTACGCCGACCGGCCCGGCATCCAGCAGTCGCTGGACATGGGCGCCGACGGCGTGCTCGTCCCCTATATCAACACCGCCGAGGAAGCGCGGGCGGCCGTCAGCTGCTGCCGCTACCCCACCGCGGGGACGCGCTCGGTGTACTTCCCGCAGCGCAGCATGAACAAAGGCGGCCTGCTCGGCTACGCGGGCGCCGCAAACGACAACGTGATCGTGGCCCTGCAGGTGGAAACCGCGGACTGCATCCGGAACATCGACGAGATCGCCGCGGTACCCGGCGTCGACATGCTGTTCCTCGGCCAGAACGACTTGTGCATGTCGATGGGTTTATACGAGAAGTACAAGTTTCCTGACATGTACACGTCCCCCGAGCTCGGCGATGCGACGAACAAGCTGGTCGCGGCCGCGCGAAAGAACAACGTGATCCTCGGCATCTTCCTGTTCGGCACCTCGCGCGTGGCCGAGTTCCTGGGCAAGGGATTCCGCTTCTTCAGCATCGGCAACGATCTCCACCACATCCTCACGCAGGCCGGCGCGTACGTGAAGGACGTGGAGAGCATCTCGGTGGACGGCGCCCAGGCGTGGACGCATCGATCCTCAGCGCTCATCTGAAACCCTCGCGGGACGACACGCATTCGCCACGAAATCACGAAGGCACGGAACCACGATAGTTTTTCGTGTGTTTCGTGTTTTCGTGGCCGATCCATGCGCGGTATTGAATCAGCGGACGACTCCACTAGAATCGGCGTCAGGAGCTGTCCATGATCCGCCGCACATGTGTTCTGATCGCCATCGGTCTCCTCACGTCATCTGGCGCCGGCCCGCTCGCGCAGCCGGCGCCGGCGGACTGGGACGCGAAATTCCGCGAGCTGCCGCAGGCGGCGAACATCCGCGCCTCGATGGAGCGGATGAGCGCGCGGCCGCACCACGTGGGATCGCCGTACGACAAGGACAACGCTGAATGGCTGCTCGCGCGATTCAAGGAGTATGGGTGGGACGCCCAGATCGAAACCTTCAGCGTTCTCTTTCCGACGCCGACTGAACGCCTGCTCGAACTGGTCGAACCGACCCGCTTCACCGCCACACTCGAGGAACCGGCCGTCGGCGTCGATCCCACCTCGAATCAGAAGAACGAGCAGCTGCCGACGTACAACGCCTACTCGATTGACGGCGATGTCACCGGCCCGCTCGTCTACGTCAACTACGGCCGGCCTGAGGATTACGACGTGCTCGAGCGCTACGGAATCTCGGTCAAAGGCGCGATCGTCATGGCTCGCTACGGCGAATCGTGGCGCGGCATCAAGCCGAAGGTCGCCGCTGAGCACGGCGCGATCGGCTGCTTGATCTACTCGGATCCGAAAGACGATGGCTTTGCCGTGGGCGACGTGTTTCCGAAGGGCCCGATGCGTCCCGCCGACGGCGCGCAGCGCGGAAGCGTGATGGACATGCCCGTCTATCCGGGCGATCCGCTCACGCCCGGCGTCGGCGCCACGCCCGGCGCGAAACGGCTCGCGCTCAAGGACGCGACCACGATTACGAAGATTCCGGTCATGCCGATCTCGTACGCCGATGCGCAGCCGCTGCTCGCGTCGCTGACCGGTGCAGTCGTGCCGGCCGAGTGGCGCGGCGGGCTGCCCATCACGTACCGGTTCGGCCCGGGCGCCGGGAAAGCGCACCTGAAACTCGCGTTCAACTGGGACCAGAAGCCGCTGTACGACGTGATCGCGCGCCTCAAGGGATCGACGTTTCCGGATCAGTGGGTGATCCGCGGCAACCATCACGACGGATGGGTCAACGGCGCCGAAGATCCGGTGAGCGGCATGGCGGCCACGCTCGAAGAGGCGCGCGCACTCGGCGAGCTCCACAAACAGGGATGGACGCCGAAGCGCACGATCATCTATTGCGCGTGGGACGGCGAAGAGCCCGCGCTGCTCGGATCGACGGAATGGGCCGAAACCCACGATACCGAGCTGCAGCAGCATGCCGTCGTCTACATCAACTCCGACGACAGCACGCGCGGGTTTCTGCAGGCCGAAGGCTCGCACTCGCTGGAACATTTCATCAACGATGTCGCGAGGGACATCCAGGATCCGGAAACGCATCTCACCGTGTGGAAACGGAAGCAGGCGAAGGCCATCGACGAGGCCAAGGCGGAAGACAAGGAAAAGGTTCGGAGCCGGCCCGACTGGCGGATCGGCGCGCTCGGATCCGGGTCCGACTTCACGCCGTTCCTCCAGCATCTCGGCGTGCCGACACTGAACATCGGCTACGGCGGCGAAGACGAGAGCGGAATCTACCACTCGATCTACGACGACTTCTATTTCTACACGCACTTCCTCGACACCGATTTCGCCTACGGGCGGACGCTGGCGCAGACCGGCGGCACGGCGATCATCCGTCTGGCCGATGCCGATCTCCTGCCCTTTCAGTACGGCAACCTCGTCGACACCGTCCGCACGTATCACGAAGAACTGCAGCAGCTCGTGAAGAAGAAGCGGGAAGAGATCGCTGAGCGAAACCGAGAAATCGCAGACGGCGTGTTCGCGGCGATCAACGATCCGCGCCGGCCTCTGGTTGCCCCGAAGGTCGAGCCTGTGCCCCCGGCCATCGAGTTGACGCCGCTCTCGCGCGCGATCGAGGTGATGGCGAGACAGGCGGCGTTGTTCGACGAAGCGCGTGCCGCGGCCGTGAAGAAAAAGCTGCCCGCCGCGTCGATGACGGCCATCGACGTCAAGATTGCGAAATCCGAGCAGCAACTGCTCGACGCCGCGGGACTCCTCCACCGCGAGTGGTTCAAGCATCTGCTGTACGCGCCCGGCTTCTACACCGGGTACGGCGTGAAGACGCTGCCCGGCGTCCGGGAGGCGATCGAGCAGGGGCAGTACGACACGGTGCCCGCCGAGATTGCGCGCGCCGCGAAGGCGCTCGAGCGCGAAGCGGCCTGGCTGGACTCGATCACCAAAGACCTTCGCAGCTTGAAGTAGGCCGACGCAGGGCTGAAAGGCTTTCCAGCTTTCGTTCCTATCCTTCATCGCGGGCCGCGTGTCCCTTGCGCGGCCCGGCCGCCGCAGGTTTGTCTTGATGGAGGAAACGCACATGAAGAGATGGTTGCTGTTCACCGCCGGCCTTGGACTGATGCTCTCCGCCGCCGCAATATCGGCACAGAGCAAACCGGTCATCGTCGTCCAGCCGTTCACGACGGCGTCCGGAGTCGACCTCCCCTACGACATGAAGCAGATGCAGACGCAGCTCGTTCCCGAGTTCAAGGTCATGCTCGGCAAGGAGTT
Source organism: Vicinamibacterales bacterium (assembly GCA_035693505.1). Lineage (GTDB taxonomy): Bacteria > Acidobacteriota > Vicinamibacteria > Vicinamibacterales > CAVVIG01 > CAVQFC01. Next base: position 4,919 of record DASSGK010000525.1, on the reverse strand, counting down.
CGACATCACCACCGAGGTGCCGGCGGCTCCTCAGGGCACGATCTACATGGTCGACGCGCAAATCACGGCCTGGCGGCCGGGCAACGCCGCGAAGCGCATGCTCGTCGGCATGGGGTCCGGCCGGGAAGCCAGTGACATCGAGTATCGAGTCACCGACAGCACGGGCCGGAAGGTCATCGATCGGAAAGAGACCGTCCGGACGAATTTCTACGCGCAGGGTACCGGATCGAGCGGCACGCTGGCGCATCCGATCGCGCAGAAAATCGCTGAAGGGATCAAGGACGCGAAGCTGAAATAGCCGCGTGCGCCACACTGGAAAGGAACGTGCACACCGAGAAACTGAGGAACAGAGCACGCGCAGAGGCCTACCCGGCGTTCGGCGGGCGGGCCTGCGGAGCAGGCCCTTCTGCACGGCCCGAGAGCCACGAGACGCGAACCGTTCGATCGCGCATGGGTTCGCGTCTCGTGGCTCACGGGTCGTGCCGCCGCTTCGCGGCGCCCGCCGAACCGCGAAGGATCTGGCGCACGCGTTCCGATCGGCGGGCAGCCCCGTTCGTCCTCCGCTGCTCAGTTCCTCCTGTAAACCGTGGGCTCGATCAATTCTATAGCCGTGCACAACAGCGGAAAGGCCTTCAGCGTCCCTGCCAGACCGGCGTTCGCTTTCCGAGAAATGCGTCGATGCCTTCCGAGGCGTCGTCCAGCAGCATGTTGCAGGCCATGACTTCGCCGGTGCCGGCGTACGCCGCGGCAATCGGCTGGTCGATCTGGGCGTAGAACGCCTGTTTGCCGACGCGAATCGTCGCGGCGCTGCGCGCCTTGATGATGTCGGTGAAATGGCGCACGGCCGCATCGAGCGAGTCGGCGGGCACGACGCGGTTGACGAGGCCCCAGGCGAGCGCCGTCTGCGCGTCAACGAGCTCGCCGGTCAGCAGCATTTCCATCGCGCGTTTGCGGCCGACGTTGCGCACGACTCCCACCGCCGGCGTCGAGCAGAACACGCCGATGTTGACGCCGGGCAGGGCGAACGTCGCGGTGTCGGCGGCGACGGCAAGGTCGCACATCGACACCAGCTGGCAGCCGGCGGCAGTCGCGATCCCGTGCACGCGGGCGATGACCGGCTGCGGCAGCTCGGTGATCCGCGTCATCATGCAGCCGCACGCGTCGAACAGCGCCTGCTGCCAGGCCTTGTCGCCCGCATGAGCGCGCATCTCTTTCAGATCGTGGCCGGCCGAGAATCCCCGGCCCGCCGCCGCGAGCACGATGACGCGGACGGACGCGTCCTGCGCTGCGCGGTCGAACTCTTCATCGAGCGCGGCAATCATCGCGAGCGACAACGGATTGAAGCGCTCGCCGCGGTTCAGCGTCAGCGACAGCACGCCGTCCTCCAGCGTCCGCAGCACCATCGGTTGGTCGTGATCGGTCACGGCAGCCTCCTCAACGGGATCATGTTACCGCTTACTGATCACGTCCGGTGTCGCCGCACGTTATGACGCTTCCAATTCGAGCTAGCGGCATTTAACCAACACAAACGCCACGAAGGACACGAAGGTAAGACCCGTACTCTTTCCTTTGTGCCCTTGGTGTCCTGCGCGTTCGATCAGCGTTGCGACACAGGACGCCATACCGAAACGAGAAGCGATCTAGCCGTTGATGGATCGGTAGTGTCCGGCTTTAGCCGGACCCGACGTCTCCCCAGCGATCGATCGCGAACAGATCCATTCGCCGTGCGGTCGCGTTCAGCGCGAGATCCGCCACCATCTCGCCGACGGCGCTGCAGAACTTGAAGCCATGTCCGGAGAAGCCGCCAGCAACAATCACGTGGGGATGATCGGGAAGCCGGTCGATCACGAAATGCTCGTCCGGTGTATTCGTGAACAGGCAGGCTGACGAGGACAGCTTCGGACCGTTCGCATCTGGAAAATAGTGCGAGAGCGCCTCGCGCAGCGTCGCTTCGTCCTCAGCCGAGCACGCACGGTCGAGCGCATCGGGGTCCGTGATCTCGCGACGATGATGGTACTTGCCGATCTTGAATCCGCGTGCGCCGTCCGCAGGGAACCCGTAGAAGGCGCCGCGAGGCGTGTCGATGTAAAACACCGGAAATCTTCCGGGCGTGAACAGCTCCGGCCGTAGCGGTTGTGTCCAGATCACGACCTGTCGTTCCACGCTCAGTCGAGGCGCCAGCGCCGGCATCACGGATGGCAGCCACGGGCCCGCCGCGATGACCAGCTTCGCGGCGTCGTAGCGGCCGCGGTCGGTCGTCACGCGCACGCCGCCATCGGAGGCCGACCATTCGATCACCCGTTCACCTGTGTGAACAGACGCGCTCAGCTCGCGGGCCGCGTTCACGTGCGCCACGACGCAGTGTTCGGGATGGAGAAAACCGCCGTCCGGCTGGAACACCGCGACGAGGTCGGCAGGCAGTCGATAACCGGCGAACCGCGCGGTCATGGCGGCAGCATCGAGCAAATCGTGCTCGAGACCGTGAGTGCGGCACGCGGCCAGCGCGCCACGAATCATGCGGCTGTCGCGGGGTCCGGCGTCGATGCTCCCCGTCACGGTCAGCAGCGATTCGTCGGTGACGCGCTCGAGCTCGCGCCACAGGTCGTACGCGCGCCGCACGAAGGGCACGTAATCGGGATGCTCCCAGTACGCGAGCCGGATGATCCGGCTCAACCCGTGTGACGATCCGCGGTCGTGAGGGATCTCGAATCGTTCGATGCCGAGCACGCGCGCTCCGCGCCGCGCGAGATGATAGACAGCCGCGCTGCCCATGCCTCCCACACCGATCACTATCGCGTCGTATGTCACTCCGGAGTCAGTAGACATCTGCCTTAACTTACAACGCAGGGCTGAAGCCCTGCGCTACACACGGGTGCGGCTCTGCTAGGATCACGCTCGTTAGTGGCGCAGGCCCTCAGGGCTGCGAAAAAACATCTTCGCGGAGCAGGACATGAGAATCGGACCGTCGCTCGCCGTTGCTGTCGTCCTCGCGTTCGGCGGATCGGACACCTTCCCCCGCGCGGCGGTCGCCGCGCCGGTTGCGTGCGAGTCGCTCGCAAAGATGACGCTCGCCAACGGGACGGTGATCTCCGCCGAATCGATTCCGGCAGGCGGGTTCGTGCCGCAGCCCCCACCCAACGCGTCAGCAGCGACGGTGTTCAGTACCCTCCCGGCCTTCTGCCGCGTCACCGCGCGATTGACGCCGACGACCGACTCGGACATCCGGATCGAAGTGTGGCTGCCGCTCGCAGGGTGGAACCGTAAAGTACAGGCCGCCGGCAACGGCGGCCTCGGCGGCGCGATGCCGTATCCGGCGCTGGCGGCGGCGGTCAAGGCAGGCTATGCGGCCGCGGGGACGGACACGGGCCACGTCGGCGGCAATGCCGACTTCGTTCCCGGACATCCCGAAAAGCTCGTGGACTTCGCGTATCGCGCCATTCACGAAATGACCGTATCAGCCAAAGCGGTCGTGGCAGCTCACTACGACGCGCGACCGGTGAAGTCCTACTTCAGCTCGTGCTCCACCGGCGGCAGGCAGGCGCTCATCGAGGCGCAGCGCTACCCGGAGGACTTCGACGGCATCGTGGCCGGCGATGCGTCCTGGGACCAGATGCGGCTCTACGCCGCACGGGTCGCGTTGAACGTCTACATGAACCGGGATCCGGCCGCCGTCATCCCACCGAACAAGTACCCGATGATCCACAACGCCGTGTTGAATGCGTGCGACGCGAAGGACGGCGTGCAAGACGGCGTGATTGAAGATCCGTCACGCTGCTCCTTCGATTTCGCCGCGCTCGCATGCGCTGGAGAAGATCGCGCCGACTGTTTGACCAGACCCCAGGTCGAATCCGCCAGGGCGATGGCCTCGCCGATTACCGATCGGCGGAGCGGCGCCGTGCTGCACCCGGGCCGCTACTATCCCGGATCCGAGCTCGGGTGGGGCGGCGTCGGCGGCCCAACGCCCTCCGGCGAATCGTGGGAAGGCATGAAGAAGATCGTCTTCACCGCCGATTGGGACTACCACACGATTCGGGTGCCCGACGATGTGGAACGGGCGGTGAAGGCCGACAAGGGGTTGCTCTACGGTGGAGATGCGAACCTCGCTCCTTACTTCAAGCGGGGCGGCAAGCTGCTGATGTACCACGGCTGGGCGGATCCGCTCGTGACTCCGGACGCCAGCCTCATCATGTTCAAGCGAATCAACGAGACCGTCGGGCCGTCAGCCGCGAACTCGCTCGCGTTGTTCATGGTACCCGGCATGGGCCACTGTCAGGGCGGCCCGGGCACGGATGTCTTCGACAAGGTCGCAGTCGTCGATCGCTGGGTCGAGTCGGGCACCAGGCCGCAGTCGATCATTGCGTCCCACATGACGGGAACCGTCGCCGATCGGACGCGGCCTCTGTGCGCGTACCCGTCAGTCGCACACTACATCGGCACGGGCAGCACGGATGACGCGAAGAATTTCCGCTGCCAGGCGCCAGTCCCCTGATCCAATCTCTTAGAGCTGCTGTTCAGAAGCACGCGTGGATACCGGCTGCGGCCTCGCTTGCGCTCTGCACGCAGGGTACGGCCTTCAGATACTCGTAGACCGCCAGCAGGTCACGGTCGGTCCAGTCGCGATACGCGGGCCATGGCATCACCTGCAGCAGATCGCCGTTGAACGGCGGCAGGCCAGAATCCGCGCTACGACACGGTGCGGGATGATCTTCGGTTTCAGCGTCTCCTCGCGCGCGTCGGCCTCAGCACGCGCACGGTACCGCCTTCGCGCACGTAGCAAAGACCTTCAGGTCCGACATGTCCGGCAAGAAGGCCTGCACGACATCAGAGTCCACAGTGTCCATAGCCGCTCTGTACTGGCGACGGCTCGCAAAGCCAGGTTTATTGCGTGTGGGCGCGGCCAGCTCATCTACGTGCGTGAA
>DASSGK010000524.1:0-2378 GCA_035693505.1 Vicinamibacterales bacterium | reverse complement strand
CGTTGGCTTACGTCGCGGTGCTTTCGGCCGAGCGGCCGTCGTCGATTGACGTCCACGCGGCGCGGCCTTCGCCGACGCGACGGTCGGCGGCGACAGCCGGAACTCGCGCGTGTCGTGCTTCGACCCGAGCAGTTCGAGAATCGATCGCAGTCCCTGCTTGATCGCCGTCAGCCGCTCGCGCGCGTTACGCCCGAGCAACTCCTTCATCTCGGGCTCGTCGAGCACCGGCGTCGCTTCTTCCTCGAGCTTGCGGCGCGCGCCGGCGAGCGTGAGCCCCTCGACGAGCAGCAGGTGCTTGATGCGCGCGACCTGCTCGACATCGGAGCGGCGATAGACGCGAGAGCCGCCCGCCGTCTTCGACACGCCCAGCGCCGGGAACTCCACCTCCCACGAGCGCAGCACGTACGGCTGCAGCTTGATGAGATCGCAGACTTCCGACGCCTTGAACAACGCGCGATTCGGAATCTCGATTGGACCAGCGGCGGCGACGTCGGTCATCTCAGGCAAATTCGCGTAAAAGTATAGCAGACGGCCGTCAGCCAATCGTGACACTCTCGCAGCCCATGTCCAGCGCGGAGCGCGTCGTAGGGTCGACGCGCGTCTTCTTCGAAGAGCTCGCGTGGCATGCGTTCTGCTCGATCACCGCCAACGGCTGTGACGTCCACCGCTCGCGCTCGTGTCCTCGTTCTTGCGGGTCTCTTGCTCTCGGCGCTCTTCTGGGCGGCCTGCCAGGACCTGGACATACCAACACCGCTGCTGTCCTTCAACGTAAATACCATCGCCTTTCCTCCGACGGCCATTGGCGACACCGCCACCGCCACGGTCACACTGTCGACGACGACGACTGAGACGATCGGACTGGCCGACACAGACACCGCCAATTTTCCGTACAGCACGACGTGCACGACGCTGCTCGCGGCGGGAGTCACCTGCTCGGTCACGGTGCAGTTTCAGCCGAAACTCGCCGGCAATCTGAACGCGTGGATTTCGGTCAATTCGAAATCGGGCGTGACGGCGTCGATCCAGATGACGGGCACCGGCGTGGCCGCTCCGAACTGAAACGTCACGGCGCAACCCAACCGCCGCCAAGCGCCTCGACGAGGAGTACGCTCGCGACGAGACGGCGCGTCAGGATATCGAGCGCCGTCCGCCGCGTCTGGAGCGCCGCCGCCTGCGTAACGATGACCTGCAGGTAGTCGACGGTGCCGGCGCGATACTGCTCGTTCGCGATGTCGAGCGCATCCTGTGCCGCAGTGACGGCCATATCCTCTGCGGCCGCCTCCTGCTCGAGAATGCGAAGCGCCGCCAGCTGATCTTCCACCTGCTGAAACGACGTCAACACCGTCTGGCGGTAGATCGCAACGGTTGCGTCGTACGCCGCCTCTTCCAGATCGACCTGCGCACGCCGCTTGCCGGCGTCGAACAACGTCAGCGCAAGCTGTGGCGCCACCGCCCAGAAGCGGCTCGGCCATGTGAGCAGCGTTTCAATAGCGGTGCTCGCGAACCCGCCGGTCGCGTTGAGGCTGATCGTCGGATAGAACGCAGCCTTCGCGATCCCGATCTGCTCGTTCGCCGCCGCGACACGGCGCTCCGCAGCGCTGATGTCCGGCCGTCGCTCGAGCAGCGCCGACGGCAGGCCGATCGGCACGGGCGGCGGAAGTCCGGTCACCGGCGACGGCGCGATCGTGAGCGCCGACGGCGGCTTGCCCGTCAGCACGGCGATCGCGTGCTCGAATTGCGCGCGCGCGACGCCGACGTCAATCCACTGCGCGCGCGTCGAGTCGTATTGCGCCTGCGCCTGCGCGACGTCCGCGCCCGACGCCACACCCGCCTGCATCCTGTCCTTCGTCAACTGCAGCGACTGACCGTAGACTTGCAGCGTCGTCTCCAGGAGGTTCGCGTCGCCGTCGAGCCCGTGCAACTGGAAGTACAGCTGCGCGAGCTGCGCCTGATTCATCAGCAGCACGTTCTCGAGATCGCCCTGCGATGCCTGCGCTGTCGCCGACGCGGCGGTGACGCTCCGCTGCACGGCGCCCCACACGTCGGCCTGATACGTGAAATCCACGGGCAGCGAGTAGTCCACCACCATGCCCGAGCTTTGCGTGGTGACGACCGCGCCCGACCCTGTTCGCGCTGACGAATTCGCGCGGGTGATCACCGCGGACGGTGCGGTGTTGATGCTCGGGAACAGCGCGGAACGTGCGATGCGGATCTGATCTCGCGCCTGACGATATTGCGCGATCGCGACCATCACGTTCTGGTTCGAGACGGCCACCTGCTGCTCGAGCGCGTCAAGTTCGGGCAAGCCGTAGATCTGCCACCAGGCTCCGCGAGGGATCGCATCGGCCGGCTCCGCCTGCTTCCATCCGTCAGGAGGC
>DASSGK010000523.1:0-6942 GCA_035693505.1 Vicinamibacterales bacterium | reverse complement strand
CACCCGCCCGATAGTCCCCTACGGACGCAGGGCTGAAGCCCTGCGCCACACGCGTGATCGGCTGAAGCCCTGCGTCACACGTGCGATCGGCTGAAGCCCTGCGGTCACGGATCGGCTGTGGCGCACGGCTTTAGCCGTGCGAGTCTTCCTAGTCGATCAACCGCCCGGCCTGCGCCGACTCCCCCATCTTTCTCTCGATTCGGGCCAGCCGATGCCTGACGGCCTCCGCAATCGACGGTCGCGGTCCGCCGCTGGCCGCCGCGAGGCTGCCGAGCGCGAACTGCCTGGCCAGCGGGAGATCGCGCATGCGGTGCTCGTGATGAATCGCGAGGGCCTCAGTCGCTTCGCGCACGACCGCCGGTGGACAGCCGCGCATGTCCGCCAACTCGCGCCATAGAGCCGCCGCCTCGTCGTGCCTTCTCGCCCTCCGACATGCGAGCGCCAGCGCACGCAGGACGTCAATCCGGATCGGATCGTAAGCGCCGCGCGGCGAACGGCACCGGTCCAGCGCCCGCTGGAAGCTCGCGCGTGCCCGCTCCTCCAATCCCCCACGCAAGTAGACGTGACCGAGCGCCAGCGCTTCGCGCGGGTCGCCGATCGAATCCGGACCGCAACGCGCCATGTCCAGCAGGCGCGCGGTGAGCGCCGCCAGCGTCAGCAGATCCAGGCGGTTGTGCTCGAGGACGGCTTCGAGCGGGGCGGCGTCGCCGCTGCGCACGAACTGGAAGTAACGTCCGGGAATCTCGAATCCGGGGACGTCGCCCTTTCGCCGCGCGCCGACGAGCTGACGTTCCAGCGCCTGCAGTGAGCAGCCCGAATCAGACACCGGCATGAAGGATCGCGCGAGGAGCGGATCGATCCCATAGCGGCTGTCCGAGCGAAGCGCTCTCGATGGCGCGGGCTTCCAGAAGCGACGCGCCGGGTGCAGCACGTCGACATGAGGCATCTCGCGCCCTCGCCATGCAACACGATGGAACAGGTAGCGGCCTTCGAGCAGCGGCGCGTCGAACGACTTGCCGTTGAAGCTCACCAGCGCGCCGGCGCGCGCGAGCTCGCCGGCGACCGCCTCGAGCAGCATCCGCTCGTCGGCGTGCCTGGCCAGCAGAAACTGACGCGTCACAAATGCGCCGTCGTCGTCGAACCATCCGCAGCCGACCAGAAACGCGAGCGTTCCCGCGCCGCCGTTCAGGCCGGTGGTCTCCAGATCGAAAAACACGAACGGCGGGCGCGCGGGTGAACCGCCCGTGAACAACGGAGCTTCGCCGGACGCGCGGTTCAGCCGATCCGCCAGGGCACCGATCCGCTCGCGGCCGTGAAGCGCTGACGGCTCCCACCGTCGCTCCACCACGAAGCACCGCCCGCCGCCGATCGGCTGCCACGCTCCGCCGAGGACGAGGGCGATGTCGGCGGCGGTCGCAGGGCTGAAGCCCTGCGCCACGTTCGGGATCCTGTCCGCCGCCACATTCGAGGCTGCATCCTCTGTGAGAACACGCGGCTTCGTACCGGGCGGCGCCACGATCCCGCGGATGCGATCGGCCAGCGCGGTCAAAACGGAATGACCTCCGCTTCGTTCGCGTCCGGAGGTGTCAATAGCTCCTGACCGGATGCAGCGCCGGCCTGAATCTGTACCAGGATTCGAAGCGCGGCTGCCTTGGCCAACGGGCCGGTGTGTCCGAGCGGACCCACACAGCCGGGACAACCGCTCTCGCACTGACATTCGGCAATCAGCCGCCGCGTGGCATCAACCAGTTCGTGATGGACCTGGTACAGAGGAGCGCTGAACCCGATGCCGCCAGGGTAGTTGTCGTACACGTAGATTGTCTGCGGGCCTGCCGACCCCTTGTCCCCGCTGTCGATCGACAGGCCGATGTCGTGACCGTCGCACATCAGGAGAAGTTGAGCGACCTGCTTCAGCGCGAACGCAAGGCCGACGACACCATCCCGCCGATCGTCGGACGTGTACGGCAGCGTGCTCATCACCCGCTCGGGAATCGTGAGCCAGTACGACGTCGTGTGCATCTGCTGTTCGGGCAGATCCAGCTCACCCGATCCGACGTTCTCGTTCGTGTAGAACTTGATCTTCTTGAAGCCAACGACTCGCGACACCACATGGACCTCGCCGTGCGCTCGTACGCCGCACTCGAACGGGCGCACGCCTTCCTGTTCGGCTGCGTCGGCCGCGAAGGTGTCGATCGGCGTCACTTTGGCGTAGTTGATCGCCGTTGTGTAGTAGTCGCAGTCGATCGAACGCACGAACGCCTTGCGTCCCTCGAAATCGAGGCGCTCGACCTGAAACAACTGGCCTTCGACGATGTAGATCGCCTTCGGATGAAGCGTGGAAGGCCCGCTGGTGAAGTCGGTCTCGCCAATCACGCGCGTCTCGCTGGTCGTATCGACGACGACGAAGTTGTCGGAAGAAACAGACCGCAGGCTGACGGCGTCGGCCGGGTACGACTCGTTCGTCCACATCCACGGCGCATCCTGGTCCGCGCGATGCACGAGCCCCTGCTCCGAGAGGATCGCCAGAATTTCCTGGACGTCGGGCCGCCCGAACGCATCCGCAGGACCGAAGGGCAGCTCGAATGCCGCGCATTTGATGTGATCCACGAGGATGTGCAGGTTGTCGGGATCGATTAACGCGCGCTCCGGTGACGCATCGAAGAAATACGAGGGGTTGCGCACGACGAACTGATCCAGGGGCGCACTGCTGGCCACCATCACCGCCGCGGATCGCCCGTTGCGGCGCCCGGCCCTCCCCGCCCGCTGCCACGTCGCCGCGATCGTCCCCGGATAGCCGGCCATGATCGACACGTCCAGCGCGCCGATGTCGATGCCGAGCTCGAGCGCGTTGGTCGACACCACGGCGCGAACCGCGCCTTCCCGCAGTCCCTTCTCGATCTCGCGGCGCCGCATCGGCAGGTAGCCGCCGCGATACCCGCGAATCTTCTCCGGCGCTCCAGGAATCCCCTCGAAATCGTCCTTCAAATACGTGGTCAGGATTTCCGTCGAGAGACGGCTTTGCGCGAAGACGATCAGCTGCAGGTTGCGCTTGAGGAATTCGGACGCGACGCGGCGGGTCTCGGCGAGGTACGAGCGCCGGATGCCGAGCTGATGATTGACGACAGGCGGGTTCACGAAGACGAAGAACTTCTCCCCTCGAGGCGCGCCGCTCTTGTCGACCAGCTCGAACGATTGCTCGGTAAGCCGCTCCGCCAGCTCGCGCGGGTTCTGAATCGTCGCCGACGAGCACAGGAAGACCGGATTCGAGCCGTAGTGTCGGCAGATCCGCCCAAGGCGCCGAAGCACGTTGCACAGATGGCTGCCGAAGACGCCCCGGTATGCGTGCAGTTCGTCGATGATCACGTACCGCAGGTTCTCGAACAGCTTCGCCCAGCGCGGATGGTGCGGAAGGATCCCGGAGTGCAGCATGTCGGGATTGCTGAGCACCAGGTGCGCGCGCGATCGAATCGTCCGCCGAGCGTCCTGCGGTGTGTCGCCGTCGTAGGTGAAGACGCCGATCTTCTCCCCGGTTGCCTGATCAATCTGCTCGCACATCGCCTGCAGTTCGGCGAGCTGATCCTGCGCCAGCGCCTTGGTCGGGAACAGATAGAGCGCGCGGCTGGAAGAGTCCTTGAGGATCGCGTCGATCACCGGAGCGTTGTAGCAAAGCGTCTTGCCCGATGCCGTTGGCGTGATGACCACGGTGTGCCGGCCGGCAAGCGCATGCTCGATGGCTTCGGCCTGGTGCGTATAAAGCTGCGCGATGCCGCGCGCCTGGAGTGCCGTCTTGAGTCGCGCATCGAGCGATTCGGGAAAGGGCGCAAGCTGGGCGGGGACTGCCGGCAACCGTCGGACGGCGGTGACGTGAAGCTCCGGGGTGTCGGGCCGATCGACGTCGCGTCCGCCGATCCGTTCGAGCGCCGCGTCCAGCGCGCCATCGCTGCGTGATCGGTTCGCGGGAAGCATGGCGCCACATCGTACCAGCGAGGCGAACAAATGGCAAAGGATCCGTGTGCTAGTCTTCGCCCATTGATGAGCGAGACTGTCAAACCCTCACGGCTGCCGCGAACCCTGGGACTGTGGAGCTCGGTCGCGCTCGTCATCGGGATCACGATCGGTTCAGGTATTTTCCGGTCTCCCGCGGGCATCGCCCAGAAAGTACCGAGCCCGACGCTGATGCTCGCGCTCTGGGTCATCGGCGGCCTGGTGACGCTCTGCGGAGCGCTGTCGCTCGCCGAGCTCGCCGCCGCCCTGCCCGAAACCGGCGGGTTCTATGCCTATCTGAGAGAAGGTTGGGGCCGGCCCGCCGCGTTCTGCTTCGGCTGGTCGGAGCTCGTATTGATCCGCGCGTCGGCGCTGGGAGGCATCGCCGTCGTATTCGGTGAGTACCTGCTGCGGAGCATCGGGGTCGACCCGGTCGAACACTACATCGCCGCGCGCGCGTTGTCGGCCGGCGCTATCGCCTTTGCCGCCTGCGCCAACATCGTCGGGGCCAATGTCGGCGCGGCGATCGTCGGCGTCTCTACAGCCGCGAAGTTTTCCGCGCTCGTGGTGCTGGTGGGCGCGTCGCTGCTCCTCGGCGCCGGCCACGGGGCGAGCGTGTCCCATCTGACCGCCGGCGCTCAGGTGCCCATCGGCACGGGCGCGATGGGCCTGGCGCTCGTCAGCGTGCTGTGGGCCTACGACGGGTGGGGCGATTTGTCGTTCGCGGCCGGCGAGGTCAAGGACCCCCAGCGCAACCTGCCGCGCGCCATCATTCTCGGCACGCTGGCGCTCATCGCCATCTACGTGCTGACCAACGTCGCTTACCTGTACGTGATCCCGATCACAGGAATCGCCAATCCGGCGACGCCGCTCGTGGCAGCCGACACCATGATGGCGCTCTTCGGCCGCGGCGGCGTGATTCTGGTGTCGGTCTTCGTCATGATTTCCTCGTTCAGCTCACTGAACGGCAGCATGCTCGCGTCCCCCCGGGTCTTCTTCGCGATGGCCGACGATGGGATGTTCTTCGAGACGATTGCGAGGATCCATCCGCGGTTCAAGACCCCGTACGTCGCGATTCTGCTGGCGGCCGTGCTCGGCATGGCTCTGGTGATGAGCCGAAGCTTCGAGGCGCTGACCGAGACCTTCGTGCTGGCGATCTGGCCGTTCTACGCGCTGGGAATCGCCGCGATCTACCGGCTTCGCCGGATGCGTCCCGAGATGCCTCGACCTTACAAGGCGATCGGCTATCCGATCGTGCCCGCGATTTTCATCGTCTCGGTCGCGGCGTTCGTCGTGAACGCGCTCATCCACGAACCGATTCCGACGACGATCACCTTCGCGTTGATCCTCGCAGGACTGCCCGTGTATCACTTCGCGTTCGCGCGACGCTGATCTTTTCCGATCTTTCCCGTTTTTTTTCTTGATCCGCGGCGCGGTACTGCTACTCTTTTTTCTCGTGTCGATAAATCATCCGTGGAGGTCGTGAAGATGGTTGCATTCGAGCCGCGGTTGCGGCGCCGAGGATTCTTCCTGCACTCGTCCGACGGCAACGAACCGGACACCGGCGAACACGAGAACCCCGAAGGTTTTGTCGTCCGCGTCCGATTCCCGAGCCACACCGTTCCGCGCAAGATGGCGAGTCCCCGCGGCGTCACCGGCGGTGGCCGGTCGCACCGCACTGACGCGGACCTCACCGAAGGGATGCCGGCGATTAGATCAGGGAGCGTGACTGGCAGCCGTCAACGGTCACACTTGCCCCGCTAATCCAGCTCGCCCGCGCGGACGCGAGAAACGCCACGACCGCCCCGACCTCTTCGGGGCGGCCGAACCGCCCAAATGGCAGTTCTCGCCGAACGAAGTCCGCCATCCCGTCGGGATCTTCCAGCACTCGACGATCCCACGACCCGCCAGGAAAACGAATCGAGCCGGGGGCCACGCTGTTCACCCGGATATTGTCGCGTGCGAGCTGCTGCGCCATCGACTTGGCCAGGCTGATTTCCGCGGCTTTTACGGCGTTGTACGTCATTCGGCCGCCGGATTCCCGGCCCCAGATCGACGCGATCATCACGATGGCGCCGCCGCCCCGCCGCCTCATGAGCGGCACGGCCAGGCGCGAGGCGCGAACCGCGGGAAACAACGTCTGATCGAACGACGCCTGCCATTCCGCGTCGCTGGTGTCGGTGATGCCGGCGCCTTTGGCCACGCCGACGTTGTTGACGAGGATGTCGAGTCCGCCGAACGTCTCGACCGTTCGTGCGAGAACCGTCTCAACACCTGCGACAGTTGACAGGTCGGCGATCACGGCGAGCAGGCGCGCTTCACCGTTGGCACCGGCCAACGCCGTGAGCTCCGACGCGGCGGACCCAAGGGCTTCTTCACCACGAGCGCAGATCGTGACCCGACACCCTTCCGCGATCAGCGCGCGTGCGCTGGCCAGACCGAGCCCCTTGCTCGACCCGGTCACGACGGCCACCTTCTCTTTGAGGTCTAAATCCATACGGGACCATTGCAGGATTGCAGGATTGCAGGATTGAAACAAGGGAAGGACGAAGCTTGACCCTTCCCTTCCTGCAATTTGCCTTTCTGCAATTCCGCAATGATTGCGGGCGGCAAAGTTCTTACCTCCCGCCTCGACCCGTGAGATCGTTGAGGGTCCAGTCGAAGGGCGCGTACGTAATCTGGAACGAGTTCTTCTCCACGAACTCTTTTTCTGTCGCCAGCAGCTTCGGCATGACGAACGCGATCACGGCTCGTTCGATGGGGCTTCGGCTGGCAAATGCCGCCGGCGCCTTGTCGGCGTAGGCGTCCGAGAACTCCTTCGAGCGCCACGAAAAGATGGCGCTCGCACCGACCTTGCCCGTGTTTCGATCGATCGTGATGCACTGCGCGCGGGTCACGCACTCCGACGCGGCTTCGGCGAGCTGCTCTTCGAGCCGCGCGGCGGTGAAGGCTTCGCTG
>DASSGK010000522.1:0-17914 GCA_035693505.1 Vicinamibacterales bacterium | reverse complement strand
AGGAAGTGGTCCAGGACGAAGTCGGCGACGTCACGACCGAGCCGGTGCCCACTCGTCAAGTCGTTACGGAAATGCACGCCGGCGAAAATGCGGCTCTGCGTGGCTTCATCCGCGGCTGCCGACACGCTCCCGAACGAGCGTTCGACGCCGGGGAGGACTTCCGAGGTCACGGCGAAATCGAGATGGTCCCGGTGAAGCACCGCCGTCAGGACCGCGGCGGCAGCGGCGCTGATCACCGCGTGAGCGCCGGGATACGCGGGATCGGCCGTGGTATTGCCGACTTCCGGCAACCAGTTGGCGTCTGGCGTCGTCTCGGGGTTGTCGTCTGTACCGGCCGCGCGAATCGCCGTGACCGGGCGCCAGCGATTGTAGGTGTACTTGGCGTCGTAGAACGCGATGACGCTGTCCGCAACGCTGAGATTCAACAACGCAAACAGGCGGGCCTCCTGAGCGATCGTCAGATGACGGTCGAGCGAGGCCGTCTGGGCGATCTCGTTCCAATAGTTCTGAATGGCGCCGTTCCAGAACCGTCCTGCCAGCGCTTCATCAGGCGTGGCCGCCGTGCCGCCGCTGACGCCGAAGGACTGCACCTCGCTCACGTCGTCGGCATACCGGTCGCTGGTCAACGCCGGCGGACGGCCCGGACGAAATTGATCGGCCCGCTTCAAGGCGAACGGGGTCACGTTCCGCCAGTGCGTGAACTGGGGCTGCGTCGGGAAATTCGGGGGCGTCGACTGGTAGTCTCCCGGTTCGGCCCCGAACACATAAGGTAGCGGCAGTTGGTTCGCGCCGTCGTTGCTCCGAATCGACACGATGGCTTGCGCCACAGCCCGTCCGATGCGGATACCCTCGATCTTGGCGACCCCGTCCGGCACGAGCGCCAGCAATTGCTGCAATGTCGCATCGAGCGTGCTCGTGAGCGGTGGATATAACGCAACAAGCACATCGTGCGCGGCCGCATCAGCCGCTGCGGCTTGTGACGCCTGGCGCGACACGCCGGAGAACCTGACGGCGTACGACTCGTGCGTCTGGTCGATGGCGTTCACCGCGTCATAGATCGCCGCGTGGAGAATGGCAAAGCTCCGCGTTGGATGAATGGTGGCCGGTTGCGCGCCGGGCGTTCGAACGATCGCCAACAGACTCCGGTTCCACTGAATGACCGGATCAGTCGATTGGGCGATCGAGGTGGGGCCAGCGACCACCTGGGCCGTCAAAGCGGCGCTTGAAAGCGCGCACGCGGTCACGAACTTCAGTACGTTCATGGTTCTCCTATGAGTGGTTGGTCTCGTTGTTGTTCAACGCTCCCGACAACGCTCGCGGAGCGCTCGAGTGGCATACGCATGTGCGCGCCATCGACGTCTAGACCACGGACTCCGGAGACTTAATCCCGAGAGGCCGCGTCTGATTGGAGGTCAGAGTGAAGAAGTTGTGGTTACTTTGCGCGGCATCCCCGAAGCTCGGGGACGATCTGAGGCACTGACGCGCCGATGACTCAGCAGTGCTTCAGCGGCGAATCGTTGCAGCGACGACCGGCCGGACGACCGTTCGAGTCGCCTTCTTCCGCGCATCAAACCGGTCGCGCGCGTTCCGGATAGTCGACCAGTTCGACTGAAGCCACGACACCAGGCCAAGGACAGGCTCTGTCAGCCCTCTGCCAAGAGGCGTGAGCTCGTACTCAACGCGAGGGGGCACCTCCGCGTACACATGCCGCGTGAGCATGCCGTCACGCTCCAGGTTTCGCACGGTCGCCGTGAGCATCCGCTGCGATATCCCTGGGATGCTGCGCTTCAAGTCTGAGAACCGCCCTCGAAACGCGGGCCTGCCCTTCAGAATGAAGATCACCAGGAGGCTCCATTTGTCTCCGACGCGACTCAGCATGTCTCGAAAGTCACAGTCGTGATGGCTGTTCTCCTCCGCAATCCTTTTCGCCCGCTGCGCCATCGTTTGTCCTTCCGTCATGCCTGAGGCGGCCTCTTGCCGTCCATCAGGTATCTGACACATACACAGTATATATCAGTAACTATCTGACACCGTTGAATTTCGCGACGTAGGTTCCCTCCGTGTGACCAACGCAGAAAAAAGTGCCGTCTTGCGCGCCGATCGTTGGTATCTGATTCTATCTGAGTATCAGATAGTAACTATCAACACGTGTGGAAGGAGCCGAATCATGACAACCCTCTTCTCGACATCCATCACGGTCCCGCAGACGTCCGCAATCCCGCGCGGCCGTGTCGCTCTTGCGGTGCTGTGGCTCACGCAGATTGCCATCGCCGCGATGTTCCTGTTCGCCGGCGGACTGAAGCTGACCGGCGCGCCTGAAATGGTGGGAGTATTCGATGCAATCGGCATCGGGCAATGGTTCCGTTACGTGACCGGCTCGATCGAGGTCCTCTCCGCTCTGGCGCTCCTCGTGCCGGCCTCGGCGGTGTTCGGGGCGCTCCTGTTGATTCCCACGATGATCGGCGCCGTCATCACCCATCTCTTCATCGTCGGCGGGTCTCCGCTGCCGGCAACCGTGCTGCTCATCGGATCCGCCGCGGTCGCGTGGGCACGTCGTGACCAGCTGCCGAGCGTGTTGTCGAGGTGGAGCTGAGTAACTTCCTTCGTTCGGACTGGCGGGTGGCCGCCAGGGACACGTCGGCGCGTCAACGAAGCCATCCGAGCAACGTCGCTCGTCCGTGCCAGTCATATAATCCGGCGAATGACGTCCAGGGCAGACCTTCTCGTCGGCACACTCGTGCTTGCGCTCGTCTCGGTCATCGCAGCCGCGCAAGCCGCGCAGGAGGGTGCCGCTATCACGCCGGCGCGGTCCGCACTCGTCGAGGGCCGGCCGGTCGACTCGCGTCCCACGGAAAAGCGCGACAACACGCCTGAGTTTGCGGGGCAGACTCGTGCGCCGTACCACGCGACGAAGCCGTATACCATCACCACGCTCGTCGACGGAATCACCGCGCCTTGGAGCCTGGCGTTCCTGCCCGGCGGCGACATGCTTATTACCGAGCGGCTGCCCGGAAAAATGCGCCTGCGGCACGCCGACGGCCGACTGTCCGCGCCGCTCGGCGGCCTCGAGGTGCTCCGGTCCGCCGATGCGGCCGACATCGGACTGCTCGATGTCGTGCTCGACCCTGCATTCGCCACCAACCATCGAATCTTCTTCACCTTCTACGACTACGTCGGCGGCACGAACAGCAACACCTGCGTCGCGCGAGCCCGCCTGGACGAAGCGACACTACGGGTCAACGACGTCACGGTGATCTTCCACGCCGAACCGCGGATTCCTTCGAAACGGCTCGGCGGCAAGACCGGTGGCCGCCTCGTGTTCAGCTCGGACGGACATCTGTTCCTCACGATTGGCGATCGATCGGATTCACCTCCGTGGGATGTCGCTCAGCGGCTGGACACGCACCTCGGAAAGGTGCTGCGCATCACGCGCGACGGCGCGCCGGCGCCGGACAATCCCTTCATCGGCAAGGCAGGCGCGCTGCCGGAGATCTGGGCCTACGGCTCGCGCAACGCCGAAGGGCTGGCGCTCGACCCGCGCACCGGCCGTCTGTGGGCGGACGAACACGGCCCCCGGGGCGGCGACGAACTGAACATCATCGAACGAGGGAAAAACTACGGGTGGCCGCTCGTCGCGCACGGCATCGACTATCCCGGCACGCCGATCGGCGACGGCCTCACGCACAAGGACGGCCTGCAGGATCCCGTGTACTACTGGGACCCGGTGATCGCACCGTCCGGCCTCGCGTTCTATACCGGCACGCTGTTTCCTGACTGGAAAGACAGCCTGTTCATCGGCGGCCTGGGCAGCATGACGCTCGTGCGGTTGAAGATCGTCAACGACAAGGTGGTCGAAGAGGAACCGCTCCTCGCCGAACTCCGCAGGCGGATCCGCGATGTGCGGGTCGGACCGGATGGTGCCGTCTACGTGTTGACTGACAGCGGTGGCTCCGCAGTGACGGCGAACACGCCGCCGACGAGCACGCTGTTGAAGCTCACGCCGAAGTGAGCGGCGCAACTCCTCCCAGAAGTCTTTGACTTTAGCGGTAAAGTATAGTAATTCACGGCGGGTCTCCGGTATGAGTCGACACGTGCTGACAGTGGATCTTCGCGACGACCCCGGGGCGATCGCCGCCTATCGTGAACACCATCGCCGCGTGTGGCCGGAAGTGCAGGAAAGCCTTCGCCGCGCCGGGGTTCGACACATGGAAATCCTGATCCACGGACGCCGGCTCGTGATGATTCTCGAGCTCGACAACGGCGTCGATCTCCGGCGTGTCTTCGCCGACCACGCCGGCTCCCACCCGCGCGTGCAGGAATGGGAACGGATCATGCGATCCCTCCAGGAACCGGCCTCCGGCGCGTCGCCCGGCGAGTGGTGGGCGGTGATGGATCCGGTCTTCCACCTTTCATGACCGCGCCTGTCGCGGTGCGTATCGACGCGCATCAGCATTTCTGGCGATACGACCCCGCTCAGTACGAATGGATCGACGACGCCATGGCGGCCCTGAAGCGCGACTGTCTGCCGGACGAGGCGCGGCGCGAGATGGCGAGCGCCGGCATCGACGCGTGTGTCGCGGTGCAGGCGCGGCAGACGGTCGATGAGACGCGCTCGCTGCTGGCGCTCGCCGACGCGTCCCCTGCGATCGCCGGCGTCGTTGGCTGGATCGATCTGCAGGCGGCGGACGCGCGGCTGCAGCTCGAACGGTTTGCCGATCATCAGAAACTGGTCGGCATCCGGCACATCGTCCAGAGCGAACCGGACGATCGCTTCATGCTGCGCCCGGCGTTCTGCCGCGGCATCGCGCTGCTTGAAGAGTTCGGCCTCGCCTATGACATCCTTGTGTACGGTCGCCATCTGGCAGCAGCCGCGGAGCTCGCGGAGCGTTTTCCGAGCCAGCGATTCGTGCTCGACCACCTTGGCAAGCCGGACATTCGACATGGCGAGCTATGTGCGTGGGAGAAGAGCCTTCGCCTCCTCGCCGACTGTTCCAATGTGTCTGCAAAGCTCTCGGGGCTGGTGACAGAAGCCGACTGGCACACGTGGTCGGCGCAAGATATCCGCCCATATCTCGATGTCGCCTTCGACTCTTTCGGCGCCGGGCGCCTCATGATCGGATCGGATTGGCCCGTCTGCACCGTCGCCGGCGACTACACGCGCGTGATGGCCCTGGTCTCGGACTATCTTGCGGATCGGCCGGCGCAGGAGCGCGACGCCGTGCTCGGCGGCAACGCGCAGCGGTTCTACAATCTGACCGTGACGAGTGCAGCGGAGACGCGATGACGGGACCACGAAATTCACGAAAGCCACGAGCGCACAAAAAACACGAAATGGATCGGCTTTCACGTGTTTCGCGCTTTCGCGTATTTCGTGGTGTCCCACTGCTGATTCTGCTGGCGGTGAGCGCGTGCGGGCAGCGGCAGGCCGCCGGCGGGCTGACGATCGCCGTCATCCCGAAGGGGACGTCTCACGTTTTCTGGCAGAGCATTCACGCCGGTGCCGAGAAAGCGGCCCGCGAAACAGGCTCGACCATCATCTGGCGCGGGCCGCTGCGCGAAGACGACCGCGACTCGCAGGTGTCGGAGGTCGAAGGCTTCGTCAGCCGCGGCGTCTCCGGCATCGTGCTTGCGCCGCTCGACGAGGCCGCGCTCGCGCCGCCGGTCGCCGACGCCGCGCGCCGCGGCATTCCCGTCGTCGTGATCGATTCGGGACTCAAGGGCAGCGGTTACGTGAGCTTCGTCGCGACCGACAACCGTAAGGGCGGGCGGCTCGCGGGCGACCATCTGGCGGGACTGTTGAAGGATGCGGGCAGGATCGTGATGCTCCGGTACGCGGAGGGCTCCGAGAGCACGTTGCAGCGCGAAGAGGGTTTTCTCGAATCCATCGGCGCGCGCAAGAACCTCGAGGTGCTGAGCGCGAACCAGTACGGCGGCGCCGACGTCGAGGGTGCCTACAAGCAGAGCGAGACGCTGCTCAGCCGCTTCAAGCGGCCCGACGGCTCGCTCGCCGTCGACGGCATCTTTACGCCGAACGAATCGACGACGCTCGCGATGCTGCGGGTGCTCGAAGACAACGGCTGGGCGGGAAAAGTGAAGTTCATCGGTTTCGATGCGTCGGACAGCCTGGTCAAAGGGCTGGCCGACGCGCACATCGATGGTCTCGTGCTGCAGGACCCGGTCAACATGGGTTATCTCGGCGTGAAGACGATGGTGGCACACATCCGCGGCCAGACGGTCGAGCGGCGAATCGACACGGGCGTCCGCCTCGTCACACGCGATCAGATGAACGACGCGGACGCGAAGGAACTGCTGCATCCGGATTTGTCGCGATGGCTGAAGCCGTAGGCGCTCCGCGCCTCGAGATGCGGGGCGTCGGCAAGAGGTTCGGCGCCACCATCGCGCTTGATGGCGCGGACCTGACGGTGCACCCGGGCGAGGTGTGCGCTCTCGTCGGCCAGAACGGCGCCGGCAAGAGCACGCTGATGGCGATCCTCGCCGGCGCAATCGCGCCAGACGAGGGCACGATGCGGATCGACGCCGTGCCCTACGCGCCGCGCGATCCGTTCGAGTCGCGCCGCGCTGGTGTCGCGATGATCCATCAGGAGCTGTCGCTCGCGCCGCACTTGAGCGTGATGGAGAACATCGTGCTCGGGATCGAGCCGGTGCGTCACGGTTTCGTGCAGCGCCGGCGCATGCGTGACATCGCGATCGACGCGATGCGGCAGCTCGGCCACGATGATATCCGGCCGGACGCTCAGGTCTCTACGCTTCAACCCGCAGCGCAGCAGCTCGTCGAGATTGCCCGGGCGCTCGCGACCGGCTGCCGCGTCCTCGTCCTCGACGAGCCGACGAGCAGCCTCGGTCCCGCCGACGTTCGCGCGCTGTTCGATCTCATCGGCCGTCTCAAGGCGCGCGGGATGGCGATCGTGTACATCTCGCACTTCATCGAAGAAGTGAAAGCGGTGTCGGACCGTTTTGTCGTCTTGCGCGACGGCCGGAACGCCGGCGATGGCGTCACCGCCGCCGCCAGCGCCGCAGACATCGTCGCGATGATGGTGGGGCGGACGCTGGACGATATGTACCCGCGCGGCGCGCGGACCGCTGGCGAGCCCATGCTGCAACTTGATCGCGTCGTGCCGGGTTCGGCGACGCTCACGCTGCACCGCGGCGAAATCCTGGGCATCGCCGGCCTTCTCGGATCGGGACGCACGCGTCTGCTTCGGGCAATCTTCGGCCTCGAGCCGGTCACGAGCGGCGCGATCGTCGTCGGCGCGTATTCGGGGCCTGCGACGCCGCACGATCGCTGGCGCCAGGGAGTGGGGCTGCTGAGCGAGGACCGCGCCGGCGAAGGGCTGGCGCTCGGCTTGAGCGTTGCCGACAACATGACGCTCACGAGTCTCGAACCGCTCGGAACGTCCTTCGCCGTTCTGCCGTCGAGGCAGCTGGCGGCCGCGTCGCGCTGGATCGATCGGCTGGGCATCCGCTGCGCCGGCGCGCGCCAGACCGTCGGCGAGCTGTCGGGTGGCAACCAGCAGAAGGTGGCCGTCGCGCGGCTGCTGCACCACGACGTCGACGTCCTGGTGCTCGACGAGCCGACGCGAGGGATCGACGTGGCGAGCAAGGCGCAGATCTACGCCCTGCTCGACGAACTGGTCTGCGGCACCGGCGATCGAAAGGCCGTGCTGTTGGTGAGCAGCTACCTGCCCGAGCTCCTGGGAGTGTGCGATCGCATTGCAGTCATGTCGCGCGGTCGGCTTGGGCCGGCGCGCCCGGTGGAGGAATGGACAGAGCACTCGCTGCTGATGCACGCCTCGGGCGCCAGAGCCGCATCGTAACGGCACGGCGGCTGCTCGACGAGCGCGGGGTGCTCCTCGGCCTCGTCGTCGTCGCGGCGACGTTTGGCGTGCTCATCGGTCCTCAGTTCTTCGCCGCCGCCAATCTCGAGCTGATGGCGCGGCAGACGGCCATCGTCTGCGTCGCGGCGCTTGGCATGACGATGGTGATCGTGGCGGGAGGGATCGATCTGTCCGTGGGATCGATCGTCGCACTGAGTACCGTCGTTACGGCGTTGCTGCTTCGTCACGATTCGAGCGGAAGCGGCGCGCTCCTCGCCGCGTTTGCCGCCCTGGCAGCGGGCGCGGTCTGCGGAGCGCTGAACGGTGTGCTGGTCACACAGTTGCGTGTGGTGCCGTTCATCGTGACGCTCGGCACGATGCTGCTGGTGCGAGGCGCCGCCAAAGGCCTATCGGGCGAGCGGCGGCTGGAAGCGCCCGCCACATGGCTGAACGAGCTGCTGCGGACCGCGCAAAACGGCCGCGGGCTGCTTCTGCCCTCCGGCATCTGGCTGACCGCGGCGCTCGCCGTCGTCGTTGCGCTGACGCTGCAATACACGCGATTCGGCCGCCACTTGTTCGCCATCGGCTCGAGCGAGCGGACGGCGCGCCTGTGCGGCGTGCGCATCACGCGTACCAAGATTGCCGTATACACGGTTGCCGGCGCGCTCGGCGCGCTCGCCGGTGTTCTGACGTTCTCGAAGCTGTCGGTCGGCGATCCGACGGTGGCCATTGGCCTCGAGCTCGACGTCATTGCGGCGGTGATCATCGGTGGCGGCAGCCTTCTCGGCGGCCGCGGCAGCATCATCGGCACGATCGCGGGCGCGGCCATCATGACCATCATCCAGATCGGCTGCTCCCAACAAGGCCTGCCGAACTGGGTGCAGCAGATCGTCACCGGCGCGATCATCGTTTTCGCGGTGGCGCTCGATCGGTGGCGGAGCAAGACGCAGAGTTAAGCGGGAGGACACTGGGTGAAACAAGCCACCGAGACACAGAGACACAAAGGACGACATCCGCGGATTGCGCGGACTACAACACAAGGACGATCGCGCGTCGCACGTCGGGGTTTGTTTCACTCAGTGTCCTCCACCGCCTCTGTGTCGCTGCGCGAGGCCGCGCACCGATGAGGATCGTCGGCCTCGATGTGCTCGACTTGAGATTTCCGACGTCGCGAACTCAAGACGGGACCGACGCGGTGCACGTCGATCCTGACTACTCCGCTGCGTACGTGATGCTTCGCACCGACGCCGGTCTCGAAGGACACGGCCTGACGTTCACGATCGGCCGGGGCAACGAGGTCTGCGTCGCGGCGATCGAGGCGTTCCGCCACCTCGTTGTCGGGTTGACGCTGGCCGACGTGACTTCCGACTTTGCCGGGTTCTGGCGGCAGCTTGCGTCAGACTCGCAGCTGCGCTGGCTGGGCCCCGAAAAAGGCGTCATTCACCTGGCGCTTGCCGCCGTCGTCAACGCGGTCTGGGATCTGTACGCGAAAGCCGAGCGGAAGCCGGTCTGGAAGCTGCTCGCCGATATGACGCCGCAACAGATCGTGTCGTGCGTCGACTTTCGCTACATCACCGACGCGCTCACCGCCGACGAAGCGCTGGAACTGCTCGAACGGCAGGAGCCGACAAAGCCCGCGCGTGAGGCGGCGCTGCTGCGGGCCGGCTACCCCGCGTACACGACGTCGGTCGGCTGGATGGGTTACTCCGATGACAAGATTCGCGCGCGCTGCCGCGAAGCGATCGCGGACGGCTTCTCGCACTTCAAAGTCAAGGTCGGAGGCACTCCGGAGGACGATCGGCGCCGCGTGCGCCTTGTGCGGGAAGCGATCGGGCACGACCGTACGCTGATGATCGACGCCAATCAGAAATGGGACGTCGACGAAGCGATCGCGTGCGTGGCCGACCTCGCACGCTTCAACCCGTGGTGGATCGAGGAGCCGACCAGCCCGGACGACGTGCTGGGGCACGCCACGATCGCGAACGCGGTGCGTCCGATGGGCGTCGGTGTCGCGACCGGCGAGCATTGTTCGAACCGGATCGTGTTCAAACAGCTGCTGCAGGCAAAGGCGATCGACTTCTGCCAGATCGACAGCTGCCGGCTGGGCGGCGTGAACGAGAATCTCGCGGTGATGCTGATGGCCGCCAAGTTCGGCGTGCCGGTCTGTCCGCATGCCGGCGGCGTCGGCCTCTGCGAGTACGTGCAGCATCTGTCGATGTTCGACTACATCGGCATCTCCGGGTTGATGGATGGCCGCGTCATCGAGTACGTCGATCACCTTCACGAACATTTCGAGGATCCGACGGTCGTGCGCGGCGGCCGCTACACCGCGCCGATGCGTCCCGGCTACAGCATCACCATTCGCGAGGCGTCCCGGCTGGCCTATCGCTATCCGGACGGCGAGATCTGGACGGAGAGAGTATGAAAGCGATTGTTGTGCCCGTGTTGCTGATGATTGCCGGGGCGCCGGCCTTTCAGGCCGGACAGGATCGCCGTCCCGAGAAGGCGGCTGCGCAAGCCGGCGGCACAGCGGTCTTTGACGTGAAAGCGTTCGGCGCCAAAGGCGACGGCAAGGCGCTCGATGCCGACGCCATCAACTCCGCAATCGCGGCGGCACACGCGGCGGGCGGCGGGACCGTGCGGCTCGGCGCCGGCACGTACCTCTCCACGTCGATCCGGCTGCAGAGTCATGTCGGCCTGCTCCTCGATCATGGCGCCACGATCCTTGCCGCTGATCCGAGCGCCGGCCCGTACGACGAGCCCGAGCCGAACGAGTGGGACGCATTTCAGGATTTCGGCCACAGCCATTGGCACAACAGCCTGATCTGGGGCGAGAACCTCGACGATGTGTCCATCACCGGGCCTGGGTTGATTCACGGCAAGGGTCTCGTTCGCTCCAACACCAACGTCCCGAAAGGCTCCGGCAACAAGGCGATTGCCCTCAAGAACAGCCGGAACGTGACGATTCGCGACGTGTCGATTCTGCACGGCGGCTGGTTCGCGATCCTTGCAACCGGCGTCGATAACTTCACCATCGACAACGTCAAGATCGACACGAACCGCGACGGCATCGACGTCGACGCGTGCCGTAACGTCCGCATCTCGAACGCCACGGTCAACTCACCGTTCGACGACGGGATCTGCCTGAAAAGCAGCTACGGTCTCGGGTCGGCGCGGCCCACCGAGAACGTGACCATCACCAACTCGCAGGTCAGCGGCTACGACGAAGGCACGCTGCTCGACGGTACTTTCAAGCGGACCGTGAAGTACAACCGCGGCACGACGGGGCGCATCAAGTTCGGCACCGAGAGCAACGGCGGCTTCAAGAACATCACGATTGCCAATTGCGTGATGGAGTACAGCCGCGGGCTGGCGATTGAAAGCGTGGACGGCGCCGTCATCGAGGACGTGACGATCACGAACATCACGATGCGCGACATCGTGAACGCGCCGATCTTCGTCAGGCTCGGTCGCCGCGCCCGTGGTCCGGACAGTCCAGCGGCCGGCGTCATCAACCGCGTCCGGATCAGCAACATCGTTGCGTCGAACGTCGATGCCAGGCACGGCGTGCTGATCAGCGGTATCCCGGGCCACCAGATCGAGGATCTGCGGCTCAGCGACATCCGCATCGCCTACCAGGGTGGCGGTACTGCCGCGGACGCCGCGCTCCAGCCCGAAGAGAAAGAAACGGAGTACCCGGAGCCGGACATGTTCGGCAACATCCCGGCCTACGGCTTGTACGCGCGGCACGTGAAGACGCTATCCGCGCGCGACCTGCTGTTCACGACCGACAAGCCCGACGCGCGTCCGGCGTTCCGGTTCGAGGATGCGGCCGGCGTCGACCTCGATGGAATCGTCCTGCCGCGACCGATGTCCCCGGTGTTCGTCCTGCAGCGAGTGACTGACTTTCTCCTGCGCAACAGCCCGAGCCTGCCGGACAAGCGGCTGCCCAACGCCGTGAAGGAAGCGTTCTAATCATCTCGTTGATCCTCGTCAGCGTTGAACGCGCGATCCGTCGAACTCTACAACCACCACCGTGGCCATCGGATCGAAGATCGGGCGCTCGAGATTCAGGAAGGTCCTGCCGTTCTCGGTCTTCATCGCGACCGGCGCCTTGTCCGCCAGACGGTATGCGCGCGTGATCGCGTTCTTCATCGCCGGGATAGCGAACGGCGCCCGCGGCTCGTCGAAGAAGGTGATGTACAGCTTGCCCGGTTTGGTGGTGACGCGCCACTGCGTCTGTTGATAGACCAACAGATCGCCGCGCACATCCTTCGCGCCCTTCGGGCTCGGCTCGCCCATCTCATCTCCGAATGGCGTCGGGCCGGCGCCGTACACCGCGTCGCCGTTGGCCTGCAGCCAGCGGCCGACCGTGCGAAGGACGTCCTGGCTCGCCTGCGGGATGACGCCTTCGGCGGTGGGTCCGACGTTGAGCAGGTAGTTACCGCCCTTGCTGACGATGTCCACGAGCTTGAAGGCGATCTGCCCGGGCGACTTCCAGTCGGTGTCGTCGTTCCGGAATCCCCACGTGTGGTTGATGGTCGCCGGCACCTCCCACGCTTCGCCAGACACTTCGGACGGGATGACGTTGTCGCCCGTGCTCTTGTAGTCGCCCTCGGTGCCGAGCCGCCCGTCGATCAGCGTGTCTGGCTGCGTCGATCGCACGATGTTGGCGAAGCGCTGCGCGCGATCGCCGGTCATCATGCGCGGCGTGTCGAACCAGATCAGCGCCACCTTGCCGTAGTTGGTCAGCAGTTCCTTCACCTGCGGCTCGGCCTTGCTGCGCAGGTACTGGTCGTAGTCCTTCTTGTCGTCGGGACCGAAGTCCCAGTCGTTGCCAGCACCGTTGCGCTCGTGCCAGTCCTGCGACTGCGAGTAATAGAAACCGAGCCGGATACCGCCGCGCGCGCAGGCGTCGGCGAGCTCCTTCAGCACGTCGCGCTTGAACGGCGTCGCGTCGACGATGTTGTACGGGCTCGCGCTCGACTTGAACATGGCGAAGCCGTCGTGGTGCTTCGACGTGATGACGATGTACTTCATGCCCGCGTCTTTCGCCAGCGTGACCCACGCGTCCGCGTCGAACTTGACCGGGTTGAAGCGGGTGGCGAGCTTCTCGTACTCCTTCACCGGCACGGCCGAACGCAGCATGACCCATTCGCCGAGGCCGGGCGAGCGCTTGCCGTTCCATTCGCCCGCCGGGATCGCGTACAGACCCCAATGGATGAAGAGGCCGTACTTGGCGTCGCGGAACCATTCCAAACGCTTTTCCTTGGCCGCGTCCACACGTGGAGCCGTGGCCTGACCCCCTGTAGGGCTGAGGGCTGAGGGCTCGGGGGTTAGGGTTAAGGGCTGGCGCGCAGTCAGGAGCGCGAGCGAGACGAGGGCCGACATGGTTTTGGTCATGGTGGGCTCAAAAGCTCAAACGAACCGACAGTTGGATGACGCGCGGCGGGCGCGTGGGGCTGGCGATGCCGATCGCCGTTCCGAAGTTCGGGTTGATCTGCGCACCGGTGGCATCGAACCGTGCCGTGCGATCGATGTCCTGGAACTCGACCTGGTTGAACAGATTGTAGATCTCGGCGCGGATCTGCGCCGCTTTGCTGCCGCCGAAGCTCACGTTCTTGAACACGGCAAAGTTGGTGTTGATCAGCCCGGGTTTCTTCACGACGTTGCGCGGCGAGTTGCCGTAGGTCCCGCGCGCCGGGCGCGCGAACGCCGCGGTGTTGAAGAACCCGGTCAGCGGATCCCCGCCGCCGGCCATCGGATCGGCGACGAGGTTCGGCCGCACCAGATGGAGGCACGGTGAGGTGATCGATTCCGTACCCGCGAGGCACGCGCCGTTGCCGGCTTCGCCGCCGGTGAAGTCGAACGCATCGGTCGTCGTCATCGAGACGTTGGCCCAGTCGCCGGAGACGAAGTCGCTCTCGCCCGAGACCTGCCAGCCGTCAAGGAGCACACGCATCGTTCCGGTGTGCCGCCCCGGCAGATCCCAGGAGTAGTTGACGATCAGGCTGTTGCGGTTGCTCTGCGTCAGCTCGGAGTAGAAGAAGTCGAAGGGTCGGTTGAACGAGTACACCAGGTTGCCGGGATCCTCGTCGGCGGTGCCGCGTGATCGCTGGAGCGTATAAGCGGCGCCGAACTGCACGCCGCGGATGTAGCGGCGATTCACCTGGACCTGAAGCGCCTGATAATCGCTCTCGGCGAAATTGCCGCGGACCCGGATGTTCTGATATCCGCGGTAAGGCCGAAGGAATTCCGCCGGAAGAGCGGCGGCAACCGGCGTGGCGCTGGCCGGCGCCGTCGGATCACGGTTGGCGGGGTTGAGATCGGTGAACCGCGCGCCGTCCGGAACGCCGTTCAGATCGTAGTACATCTCCATGTTGAACGACTTGTATCCGGTGTACGTCGCATCGACGGCCGTGCCCCACCCGAGCTCGCGGCGCAACCCCACCGACCAGTTGACCGAGCTCGGCGTCGTGGCGTTGGTCTCGAGCGCCTCGACGGTCGCCGGGCGGGTCGCCTGGTTGGCGCCCGGCGCGAACAGGTTGCTGAGCGTGTTGTAGTAGACGATCGGGTTGTGGATGAAGGGCGGGTTCGAGGCGAGATTGCCGAGCGCGCCGCCGCCCAGGCGCGCCTGATGGAAGTAGCCGGCGCTCGAATGCAGCACGGTCGTGGCCGCACCGGTCATGTCCCAGGAGAGTCCGAGCCGCGGCTCGACTTGCGGCTTGAGCACGTCGCGGAATCCCGCCGGCACGCCGGGGTCGGTCTCCTTCACCATCCCGTTGGCTTCGTCGCCCGTGCCCGGCACGTAGGCGCCGATGAAGATCGGATTGAGCGACTGTCCGGTGACCGGATCGTAGGCGACGCGAGCGCCGTTGATGAGCGCCGGCTGGTAGAGCCGCGGCGCCTTGGCGGGGTCGTACTTCGATGGGTCGAAGTTCGCGACCTGGCCGTCCGGCCGTGTGTATGGCGAGTAGAAGAGGAAGCGCGCGCCGTAGTCGATGGTGACGCGCGGCCTCGCCTGCCACGTGTCCTGGAGATACCACTCGGACCACCACTGGCGGTTCTGGGTCACGCGGTACTTGTCGGTTTCGGTGTACTGCGAAAAGACCCCGAGCGCCGCGTTGGAGAACGCGAAATTCGTGTTCAGCGGGTTGCTGGTGTTGTTGCTGAACGTGATGTCCCCCTGCCACGTGCCGCCGCGCGCCTCGTTGTTCTGCATGTACTCGTAGTGCCCGCCGATCTTGAACGTGTGCGTGTTGCGCGTCCAGGTGAAGTTGTCGCGGACGCTGGCCAGCCAATCGTAGGCCGTCGATCCCAGGCGGCTGTCGTAGGTGAAGTCGGGCGTGTCGACGCCGGCGCCGGTGAGGCCGAAACGCACGAACGGCAGCAGGCCGAGCGGATTCAGTTCCGGATGGAACTGGGCGGCCGTGAAGCCGATGGAGCTGCGCGTGAACTTCGCGTAGTCGCTGTCGTTCTTCACGCCAAAGCCCTCGGTCGCGCGGCGAACGCCGACGCCGAATTCGTTGACGCGGTTCGACGACGAGATATGGTTCCACCCGCCGTTGATGCCGCTGTCGCCGGAGATGTAGCTGCCGTCGAAGAAGCCCCACTTGGCCGGCCCGGCGGTGATCTCCGATCCGTACTGCTTCGAGCTGAACTGGCGGTACGACAGCCAGTAGCTGTTGCTGCCCGACGGCCGGCCGTCGACGCGCAGCAGGTTGTTCATCCGCGGGTTTTCCGGCGTCTCCTGCCGGGTGAAGTTGGACACCGCGCCGGATCCGGGACCCGTCGAGGCGACGTTGGGCAGCGGCAGCATGTTCAGCAGCGCCAGCGCGTTCGGGTCGAGGCGGTTCGCCGGGATGATATTGCCCGGGAAGCAGCCGGGACCGCCCGTGGTCACACTGCATGCACCCGACGAGAGTGGATCCTTGATGAACATCAGCTTGCCGTTGACATCGAAGGTCTGCGAGAAATTGCCCGCGCGCTCGAGCGCCGTCGGCATGCGATAGAGCCGCACCTGCGCCGGCTTCTGCACCTGCGGCGCCTCCATCGAGTAGAAGAAGAACAGCTTCTTGTCCGTCCCGTTGTCGAGCCACGGAATCTTCACTGGTCCGCCCAGATTGAATCCCGGTGTGGCGATCTTCAGCTTTGGTTTGGCGATACCGGCGCGCTCGTTTTCCCACGGCGTCGCATTCCAGGCATCTCGTCGTCCGTACCAGTAGCCGCTGCCGTGATAATTCTGGCTGCCGCTCTTGCTCACGATTTCGATGTTGGCGCCTGCGCTGTGTCCGAACTCCGCCTTGTAGGTGTTCAGCAGCACCTTGACCTCGGCGATGGCGTCGAGGTTGATCGATGAGTTCATGCGGTTGGTACCCGACAACTCGTTCCCGTTCAGGCCGTCCACCGTCACCTGATTCCAGGTCCGCCGCTGCCCCGCGATGTTCGGGATCTGCGATCCGAAGCTGTCGCCCAACGCATCGATGTCATTCTCGTAGTGGACCCCGGGCAGCAGCCGCAGCAGGTTCACGACGTCGCGCCCCTTGGTCTGGATCTGGGAAATCTGCGCCGATGTCAGCAGGCCGGAGTAGTCGCTGTTCTTCGTCTCGACGACGGTGCCCTGGGCCGCGACGGTCACCACTTCGGCGACCGATCCGATTTCGAGCGTCAGCACGCCCAGCGCCAGCTGACTGCTGGCGTTCAGCACGTTGCTGCGGCGTTCGTACTTGCGAAAGCCGGAGAGCTCCGCGATCACGGTGTAGGCGCCGGGCTGGACGGCGCGGAATGTGAATTCGCCGCGCTCGTTGGTCGTCAGCGTCCGGCCGCTGGCGGTCGCCTCGTTCAACAGCGTGACGGTGGCGCCGGGCAGCACCTGGCCGGTGCCGTCGACGACGGAGCCGGTGACGATGCCGGTGTCCTGGGCGCGCGCGCGATGGGGCAGCGTTGCAACGATAATAAGGACGGCGCAGAGAACCTCGCGAAGCCGTGACCTGCTCATGGCTGCTCCTCGTGAGTGCTGGCGGCCTGGGAAGCCGCGAGTGGGCGCTGTGTTACTATGCTTTATCGCTAAAGTCAATTGACTTTAACGGTAAAGTGCTTGTGTGGGACACCATGCACACGACCACCATGAAGCGCATCGCCGTGGAGCTCGGGGTTTCGATCACCACGGTCTCGAAGGTGCTCAACAACCACGACGACATCGGCGAAGCGACGCGCAGGCGCGTGCTCGCCAAAGTGGAGGAGCTCGGTTACCAGCGCAACGCCGTCGCGCGCAGCCTCAGCCTGCGCCGCACGCACACACTCGGCATCGTGATCCCCGACCTGATGCACTCCTTCTTCGTCGAGATCATCGCCGGCATCGAGCCGGTGGCCAGCGTCCGCGGCTACGGCCTGTTGCTCTGCAGCTCCGGCGAGGATCCGCACAAGGAGCGGGCCGAGCTCGCCATGCTCCGCGGCCGTCAGGTCGACGGCGTCGTCGTCGCCTCGGCGCACGGATCGGGCAACACCGACATCCTGCAGCACCTCGTGAAGCACGGCACCACGGTGGTCATGATCGACCGCGACGATCATCCGTCGGTCAAGTGTCACCGCGTGCTCACCGACGATGAGCAGGTGGGACAGCTGGCGACGTCGCACCTGCTCGATGCCGGGCGGCGCGCCATCGCCCACATCGGTGGGCCGCCGATCGTTCATGCCAAGCGGCGCGAACGCGGCTGGCGCGAAGCGTTGAAGGCCCGCGGCCTGAAACCGCCGGAAGGGTGGATCGTCCGCGGCGGCTTCATGGAAAGCGACGGCTACCGTGCGATGAAGCGGCTGCTGACGGTACGGCCGCGCATCGACGCGGTCTTCGCGGCCAACGACCCGGCGGCGATCGGCGCGATGAAGGCGATCTGGGAAGCGGGGCTGCGCGTGCCTGACGACATCGCGATCGTCGGCGTCGGCGACATCGCGCTCGGCGACTTGTTGCGCGTGCCGCTGACGACCGTCGGCTGGTCGCGCCGGGACCAGGGGCGCCACGCGGCGGAGCTGCTGTTGAACGGCCTGGACCTCAAATCCGATCCGCCGCAGCGGATCATCAT
>DASSGK010000521.1:0-15126 GCA_035693505.1 Vicinamibacterales bacterium | reverse complement strand
GGAGTTTCTCGCGCATGAGATCTTCCAGCGGATCGTCGCGGCGATCGGGCGCGGCGAGCTCGGCGCGCACGCACGCGCGGTGGAACGGATCCGCGTCACGCTGCACGAATCGCACGTCGCGTCGGCGTCGTTCGAAGGGCCGTTGTGACGTCCGCCGTCCATGTCCTGATTCCCGGCGATCTCGAAATCCGAACCGGGGGCTATGGATACGATCGGCGAATCATCGCCGGGTTGCGGAATCTGGGGTGGCGCGTCGACGTTCGCCGCCTCGACGACAGCTTTCCCACACCGACACCGGCCGCGCGAGCGCACGCGGCGAAGGTGCTGGCGGATATTCCCGATGGGGCGGTGGTGCTCGTCGACGGCCTGGCCCTCGGAGCGCTTCCGGCAGAAGCCGGGCACGCAGCCGGCCGGCTGAAAATCGTAGCGCTCGTGCACCACCCCCTGGCCGAAGAAACTGGAATCGATACCGCGCTGGCAGCCGAGTTGCGGATCAGTGAAACCCATGCTCTCGCGGCCGTTCGCGCTGTCGTTGTGACGAGCCGGACCACCGCGGTCAAGCTCCGCGAGTACGGAGTCACGGCGGATCGGATTACCGTGGTCGAACCAGGCACCGACCCGGCCCCGCTCGCACGCGGTTCGATCATCGCGAATGCCCCGTCGGCCCTGAGCCCTGAGCCGTCAGCCCTAAGCCCTAAGCCATTAGCCCTCAGCCCTGAACCCGCGGATGTAGCGCTGCTGTGCGTCGCGACGTTGACCCCGCGCAAGGGCTACGAATTGCTGATGAGCGCGCTCGCCGCGACACTCGCGCGTAACTGGCACCTCACGTGCGCCGGCAGTCTCGAGCGCGACGACCAGACGGTGTCGCGCGTGCGCGCACAGGTGCGCGACAACGGCCTCGAGGATCGTGTGTCGTTCGTCGGCGATCTCGACGCGGCCGCGGTGGCCGTGCAGTACGACCGCGCCGATGTCTTCGTGCTGCCGACGCTCTACGAAGGGTACGGGATGGTCGTCGCCGAGGCGCTCGCTCGCGGCCTGCCGATCGTCAGCACGGCCACGGGCGCCATTCACGATTTGGTCGGGACCGATGCCGGCATCGTCGTGGCGCCGGGAGATCTGCCCGCGTTCACCGAGGCGTTGTCGCGCGTGCTCGGGGACGCCGACCTGCGTGCGCGCCTCGCGGCTGGCGCCCGAGAGACGCGACAACGACTGCCAACCTGGGACCAGTCCGCCGCGTCGATGGCACGCGTACTCGAAGCCGCTGCGAGAGCGTAGTGGGAGACTTCAGTGCCGAATGGCTCGCTCTGCGCGAGCCAGCCGATCGGACCGCGCGTTCGTCGACTCTTGTTCGCGTGGTTGCCGGCGCGCTGGAGCGAGTGTCCGTTCCGCAGATTCTCGATCTCGCCGCCGGCACCGGTTCGAACTACCGGTATCTGGCGCCTTGGTTCCCGGAGTCGCGTTGGCTGCTGGCCGACCACGACGCCACATTGCTGGCGAAGGTGCCGAAGACACCCTCGATAGAGACGCGCGTGGTCGATCTGGCAGCGCTCGAGGATCGCTCGCTCTTTGCCGGCCGTGCGCTCGTCACCGCGTCGGCGTTGCTCGACCTGGTGTCCGAGCAGTGGGTCAACGATGTGACAGACCGCTGCGCTCTGAGCGGCGCCGCCGTGTTGTTCGCGCTGAGCTATGACGGTCGAATCGAATGCTCGCCGCCCGATGGTGACGACGCCGAGATTGTTGCGCTGGTGAACGAACATCAGCGGACCGACAAAGGATTCGGCCCCGCTCTTGGACCCGCTGCCGTTGACTGCGCCGAGCGAAGCTTTCGAAGCCGCGGCTATCGAACCCAGCGGGCCTCGAGCGACTGGATCCTGACGCCGTCTTCTCAGGCATTGCAGCGCGCGCTCATCGATGGCTGGGCGCAGGCCGCCGCCGAAGTGCAGCCGTCCCGCGCGCGTCTCATCGAAGCGTGGCGCCTCCGCAGACACGCGCACGTCGACGGTAACCGCTCCAGCATCGTCGTCGGGCACGAGGATCTCGCGGGAATCGCGAGCGTCAACACACGAAACTCTTAGTCTGTTTCGTGATTTTCGTGAGTTTCATGGCAGATCCCGAAAGTGTTGCAGCGTGGGCACGCTGCTAGATGACCCGTGTGATTGGCGGCTGAGGATCCGGCTGCGTCGACGCCATGTTGCCGTCCGGACCGATCTCGCAGTCGAACAGCACATCGGTGCCCATCCGGAACACGCGATAGCGCGGGCGGTGACAGTCGCTAAGCGCAGTGCGTGGAGGCAGCCGGATGGCCGGCCTTCCGTCGCCAATCAGCAGCGGTGCGATGGCAATCTGCAGGCGATCGAGCAGGTTGGCTTCGAGGAACATCGATACCGTGACGCCGCCGCCCTCGACGAAAATGCGATGGCAGCCGCGGCGTCGAAGCTCGCGCAGCACCTGGCCGACGTCCACGCCGTCAGGGCCCTCGTCGAGCGCGAGAATCTCCGCGTGGCCGACGTGCGTCTCTCCGCTCCGGGCCAACGGTTTTGCGCAGACGTAGAGCGTCACCGCGGAGTCGTCGGTGAACACCTTGTAGTGCTCGGCCAGACGACGCGTCGGATCGAGGACGACTCGCAGCGGACTCGGCCCGGGCACGTGCCGCGTCGTCAGCTGCGGATCGTCGGCTGCAATCGTGCCGGCGCCGACGACCACTGCGTCGCACAGCGCGCGCATGCGGTGCAGGTGCAGGATGTTCTCTTCTCCGGTCACGTATTGCGATTCGCCGGAGTGCGTGGCGATGAACCCGTCGAGGCTCTGTCCCAGGTGGCCGACGGTGATCGGTGCGGTGTCGGTCGCGCTGCAGATGGGCAGGTAAAGATCGATGAGCGCGCGGCGCGGATCGTCCTCCGCCAGCAGCAGCTCGAAGCCGGCGTGCGGGCGCCAGGCAATCACGGCGTCCGGATGCCCCGTTTCAACCTCGCACAAGCGACCGCCGGCGCCGAGCGCGAGCGATGCATGTTGATGATGCCTGGCGAACGTCTCGGCATGACTGGCGGCGTCGAGGACCACGCCCCATGCTTCGTCGAGCGCCCGGCTCGTGATTGTCTGCTGCTGCAACGTCTCCGATCGTAACAGAAGTTTGTGCCCGCTCACTGGCCCGATGACGCCGACTTCTCCTACAATTGCATCGAAGTCTTCAACAGGAGTTTCATCCATGCACCGACCATTCAAGACCGCACACGGAGCTTCACTCGTCGCGGTTGCGATGCTGACTATTCTCTTCGTCTCACTGCGAGCTCAGCAGCCGCCCGCGCCTGCGCAGCAGCCCGCGACCGCGCAACAGCCTGCGCCGGCGCAACCACCCGCGACCACGCAGCCGCCGGCGGCAGGGCAGCCGGCAGGACGCGGCACCGCCGCCGCACCGGCCGCGCCTGCGGCGAAGCCGCTCGTGCCCGTCGCCACCAACACGATCGCGGCGCACCCCGATCAGTTCTACGGGCAGGCGGTCACGATCACGGCGTCGATCGAACAGATCTTCTCCAAGTCGTCGTTCACCGTCGACCAGCACCGCGTCGGCGACGCACCGGCGCCGAAGATGCCGACCGACGTGCTGGTCCTTGTGCCGAACATTCAGCGTCCCGTCGATCTCAAGAGCTATGTCACGGTGATGGGCGAGCTGATGAAATTCGATCCGGCTGAAGTGGCGAAGAAGGCCAAGGACTACAAGATCGATCTGCCGCCGGAAGCGGCGGCAAAGTATGCGGGCCGCCCCGTGCTGATCGCCACGTCCGTGATCAACGACAAGTTCGACGATGTGGCCAAGCGCCTGCCGCCGCCGCTGACCGCCGAGGAAGAAGCGTTTCAGAAAGTGATGCGCGCGGTTGGACCGGCCGCCGCCGCCCTGCGCCCCGCGGTCGATTCATCGAATGCAGAAGTCGCATCCAAGAACGCGGCGATCCTTCAGAAGGGCTTCGCCGACACGGAGGCGTTCTGGAAGCCGAAGAAGGCCGAGCCGACGCTCTGGGCGCAGAACGCGCGGAAGGAAGTCGAGGCGGTGCAGGCGGCGATCACCGCCGGCAAGTGGGAGGAGGCCAAGACGCACGCGGCGACCGTCGCCCAGGCCTGCGGCCAGTGCCACGGCGTCTATCGCGAGCGCTTCGACGACGGATCTTTCAGAATTAAGAAGTAGGAATTCAGAATTTGGAATTCGCGACGAATTCCAAATTCAAAATTCCAAATTCTTAATTCACTCGGCCCTGAGCGCCTGGACGACGTCCACACGGGCGGCGCGGGCGGCGGGGAGCAGCGATCCGACGACGGCGGCCGCCAGCAGAACGGCCGCCGACACGATCACCGGCAGCACGCCCGGCAGCTGCACGTTCTGCACGTAGCTGCCGGCCACTCTCGCTAGCGCAAATCCCGCCATCGCCCCGGCGATCACGCCAAACGCGGTGATCCACAACCCTTCGCCGAGAACGTTCGTCAGGATCTCCCGCGGCTGCGATCCGATCGCCAGGCGGATGCCGAATTCGCGCGTCCGTCCGCTCACCGAAAACGCGAGCACGCCGGCAACGCCGACGATCGAGATGGCGAGCGCAACTGCCGCGAACCCGCCGAAGACGATCGCGTTCAGGCGATCCGGCGCCAGCACCTCCGCTCGGACGTCGTCGAGTGTCGCGGCACGCTCGACCGGTTGATCGGCCGCCAGCTCTCGCACGGTGCGCGTGATGATCGGCACGAGCGCGTACGGGTCGGTGCGCGCGTGAACGAACAAGCGTCCGCCGCCGAGCTCCTGCTCGAACGGGTGATACACCGTCATCACGTCCGCCGGATCGATGCTCGCATCATCGACGTCGGCGGTGACGCCGACGATGCGGCGCGGTTCGGGGCTGACGCCGATGAACTTGATGATGCCGTCGGTCCACATCAGGTGACGATTGATGGGGTCCTGTCCCGGGAACAGCTGCCGCGCGATGCTGGCGCTGATGATCACGACCTTTTCGGCGTCCAGCCGGTCGGCGTCCGTGAAGTCGCGCCCCGAGACGATCGGCATCCCGAGCGCCGCGAAGAATCCCGGCGACACCGAGCGCGTGCGCGCGTGCGGATCGTCGGCGGCGTTCTCGTGCTTGATGCCTTCGACGGTGAAGGCGAGCCCGCCGCCAGGACCACCGGCGTCGCGCCACGGCACCGTGCTGCCGAACGCGATCTGCTCGACGCCGGGCACTTCCTGGAGGCGCCGCCGGATCTCGCGGTAGAACCCGCGAATCTGTTCGGGCGTTTTACCGAACGACATCACCGGGACGTTGACCGCGAGCACGCCTTTCGTCTCGAACCCCGGTCGCGTCGCCTGGAGCTGGAGGAGTGTCGCCACCAGCATGCCGGCTCCCGCCATCAGCATGAACGACGCGGCGATCTGCGTGACCGCGAACATGCGCAGTCTGCGGCTCGTCGCGCCGGTGATGCGAAGGCCGCCGCTCGACAGGGCAAAGCCATGGGACGCGTCCGCGTTGGGCAGTCGCGGCACGAACGCCAGGAGCGTCGCCGCCAGCAGCGCCAGGCCGACACCGACCCACAGAATGCTCGGGTCGAGCGTGAGATCCAGGGCGCGGACCGAGAATCGAGCGGCGTATCGGCCGAGGATGGTGACCATCGGGCGTGCAATCAAGACGCCCAGCACTGCGCCGCTTGTGCACAGCACCAGGCTCTCGGCCAGCAGCGTCCGGCG
This sequence comes from Vicinamibacterales bacterium, assembly GCA_035693505.1. Classification (GTDB taxonomy): domain Bacteria; phylum Acidobacteriota; class Vicinamibacteria; order Vicinamibacterales; family CAVVIG01; genus CAVQFC01. The sequence continues at coordinate 9,410 of DASSGK010000521.1, read as the reverse complement.
GAGCGTCGAGGTGCTGGCGCCGAGCGCGGCGCGCACGGCCAGCTCACCTTCCCGACGTACGGATCGCGCCAGGATCAGGTTCGCGACGTTGGACACCGCGATCACGAATACCAACCCCGATGCGGCGAGCAGCACCAACAGGATGGTGCGGGCTCTGGCGGTGATCTGGTCGCGCAGGCGAACGGCGTCGATCCGGAAATCAGATTTGGGCGGGTATGACTCCGGATGCTCCGTCATCATCGCCGCGTGCACCGCGCGCAGTTCGGCGCGCGCCGACTCCACTTCAGCGCCAGGGGACAACCGTGCGAAGAGCTCCGTCATCCGATGCTCGCGCCCGGTCACCATCGTCGCCGACAGGTGATGCGGGCTGGTGACGACGTTCGCGAAGATCTCCGTTTCGGTCGGGTATGGCACCGACGGTTCGAGCACGCCGACGACCGTCGCCGACCGGGTTCCGAGTCGGATCGTCTTGCCGATCACCGTCGGATCGGCGTGCAGTCCCGTCGTCCAGAAGCGATGGGTGAGCACTGCCGCTCCCGCCGCGTTTGGACCATCGTCCTTCTCGTTGAGCAGACGCCCGAGCACCGGATGCAGGCCCATGACGTCGAAGTACGTGCCGCCGACGACGCCGGCGCGGATCTGGCGCGGCTCGCCGAGGCCGACCATCGTGAACCCGATCTGCGAGAAGTCGCCGATGCTCGACACCGATTTCATCCGGCTGCGAAGGTCGAGAATCTCGGGGACCGAAAACGCGGCGTTGTCGTTCTTGCTGCCCGGCGCGCTCTGCCGGATGTAGATCAACCGGTTTTCGTCGCGGTTGACGAGCGGGCGCAGCAGAACGCCGCGGACGACGCTGAAGATGGACGCGTTGGCGCCGATGCCGAGGGCCAGCGTCAAAACGACAGTGGCCGACAGTCCTTTGGCGCGGGACAGAGAGCGCAGCGCGAATTTGAGCTCGTTCAGAAGGGCCATGAAGGACCTATTAAACATTCATCGGGTCACTCTTCGACCAGCTTTTTGAGGCGAGCCAGCGCGTCGTCCCACCCGGCGGCGATCAGATTGAGGTGGTGCCGGCCGTCCTCGAGGCGCCGCGGGTTCAGCGTCCAGACCTGCTCGCGTCCCTGCCGGCTGCCGTCGATGACGCCGGCCGCGGCCAGGACCTGCAGATGCTTGGTCACCCCCTGACGGCTCATCGACCGGAACGTGTCTGCGAGCGTGGAGATGGATGCCGGACCGCCCGTCGACAGGCGCTCGAGCAGCATCAGGCGTGTCGGATCGCCGAGCGCCGCGAACAACAGCGCGGCGCTGGCGAGACTCTTCTCAACCCTTCGCTTCGACATATTTCTGGATCCAGACGAGCACTTCGGTCCATCCCTGACTGTTGTCCTGGAAGACCTTGGCGCGGCGGGCGAGTGAGATTTCGTTGAAGCCGCTCTCCAGCACGCGGAGGCGCGTTCCGCGTCCGGATGGCTCCAGGGTGAACGTGACCGTGGTCCACGGCTCGCGCGAGTAGTCGACCGCGGGATCGACAGCACCCGGGTGCCATTGCCATGAGAACCTGTGCGGCGGCGTCATCTCCGTCACTTTCACCAGGAATCGATGGCCTTCGTGCCCGGGATACTTCGACGTCATCCAGACCTCGGCGCCGGGGGCGATGTCGCCTTCGATGCCGACCTTGAACCACGCGGCCAGATCCTCGGCCGTGGTCAACGCGCGCCAGACGCGTTCGGGCGGCGCGTTGACGTCGATCGTTCGCTCAATCTGTGTCAGATCGTCAATCATCATTATGCAACCTCACGGTTGCATAATACACGGTCGGCGGCGGCGGCGCAAACGCGATGGTTTTCGAACTGCGCGGGCTCTGTTGCTATCGACGTTTTCAGACGCGGACGATGCCGCGGCCTTCTTCGAAGGAAATCGACGTGCCGTACGATTTCGACTGAGCGATCATCCGGCTGATGATCCGCTCCGCCGTCTCTCCGGTCGCGAGTGATGGAGTGCCGCGTTCGAACCGCGGCAGCGACATGTCGCTCGCCACCGGATGCAGGACCATCTGCCGGAGGTCCGATCCGGCGAACGTCATCATCGGCACGACGCTTTCCCAGAGCGCGGGATCGTGCGGCAACGTGATGCGGTCGCTCGCCAGCGAGTGGTCGGGCGTCTGCGGATCGAGCTTGAACGCCTCGTAGGTATCCGCCGCGTAGCCTCGCACGGTTTCATACTGAAAGAAAAAGTCGCCGAGGCTGTAGCAGATCGGTTTTCTCTTGTACAGCTCGATCCCCCACGTGACGTGCGGACCGGCGCCGAAGAACGCATCCGCGCCGGCGTCGATACAGGCGCGCGCCAGCGGCTGGAGAAAGCGAGCCGGCGCATCGAGCGTGCGATACGAGTCGTGCGCGTGGATGGAAACCAGCACGAGCCGGGCGTTCCGGCGCGCCGTCTGGATCGCTTCGGCGAGCCGCTTGACGTCGACCGCTGACGCCTCGCTCAGAAAGTCGGATGTCGCGCCAGGCACATAGGTGTTTCCGAGCCACGTGAACTCGCGTGCCGCTTCGGGCGGCAACGTCTGGCCGAGCGATTTCGCCGCCGCCTGCACGCCCGCGAACGCCGCAGGTTCGAGCTGATATCGGCGCTCGACGCGGACTGGATTCAGGCCGGGCACCCCCTTGAAATCGCCGCGGGCGAGAACGGCTGGAGACCACGGCGCGAACGTCGACGCGCAGTTGATCAGGGCGACGCGTCCGCCAGGCGTATCGGCGTAACCTGGGGCGGCCGCCTGCTGCAGATTCAAGCCGGTGCCGGCGTGAGCGATCCCGACCCGTTCCAGGTTGGCGATCGTCGAACGGATCCCCTCCACGCCGTAATCGGTCGAGTGGTTGTTCGCCGTCCCCATCACGTCGTACCCGAGCCAGGCGAGCTCGTCGGCCATCTTCGGATCCACGATCACGCTGAGGCTCGCGCCCGCCGCCGTCGGATAGCCCGGTTCGGACGAGGCCATCACCAGCTCGCAGTTGCCGTAGGCGCAGTCGGCGCTGCGCAACAACTGGACGACGCGGAGGAAGCCTGGATCGGTCAGGTGCGAGACGCGGCGGCTGAGGATGCAGTCGCCTGTCGCGGCGATGGTGATCGGCGCGGCTGCCGCGCCGCGGACGCCCCGCGCTCCAAACATCGAGAACGCGGCGGTGGCACCGGCGCCGGCGAGGAAGTCGCGTCGATTCATAAGGGGTGTCTATATCACTCGAGACACCGCGGTGTGTCGTGAATTGTCACGCGCGAGACGAGCGAGCGTTCAGGTGCCGGGTGTCGCGTTCCGCGTGCCTGGTGCGCGGGGCCTGGTGGCCTTAGAGCGGAATGCTGACGGACACCGTGGTCCCCTTCTGAGGCGACGTGGTAATCGCGAACGCGCCGTCCAGCATCCGGACGCGCTCGTCCAGACTCATCAGACCGAGACCGCGCTGGCCCTCCGTCGCGGCGGGGTCGAACCCGCGTCCATCGTCGTCGATCGTCAGCGCGATGCGGCCGTTATGCCGTGCGAGGCTCATTCGCGCCGACCGCGCGCCCGCGTGCTTGACGATGTTGCGCAGTGCCTCCTGTGCGACTCGATAGAGGCAAAGGCCAATCGCGGGAGGGACGCATCCGATGTCGCTGACGACGTCGAAGCGCACGGCGATCCCGGATTCCTCGGACAGCTCCTTGCAGCGGATCTCCAGCGATTTGATCAGGCCCAGGTGCTCCAGCACGCCCGGGTGGAGTGAGTGCGAGAGCTCGCGCAGATCGTCCGACAACGTTTCCATCTCGCGATGCACCGCCGCCAGTGCCTGCGACGCGTGCCCCGGATCCTGAACGACCTCCCGTTCGATGAGGCCGAGATCAATCGATAACGACGCCATGCGCTGACCGGCGTCATCATGCAGTTCGCGAGCGATGCGGGTCCGCTCTTCTTCCTGGGCGGCAATCAATCGTCCAGCGAGGTCGCGGACCTGCGCATGGCTCGCGCGGAGCGAGGCTTCGGCGCGGCGCTGTTTGGTGTGAGAGACGATCAAGCCGGCGATCAGAGCCGCTTGCAACGTCAGCAAGGAGACGGCGCCGACAATGTAGACCTTGTATTGCACCCAGGGACCGGGCTCCTCGAACCTCACGATGCTTCCCGCCGGCAGGCGCGATTTCGGGATGTTCCAGCGTTTGAGCTGACGATCATCGAACATCGGATAGTTGGGATCGATCGTCTCCACGGGGATGTCGGCCGGCTTGTCGCCGGTCAGCACCCGCTGACCGATGCGCCCCGCGGCGTCTCCCGCAGGCGCGAGGTCGTACAGAACGCCACCCACGATTCCCGACCCGAGAAACGCTTCGTCGGTGCTGTAGACCGGAGCGTTGGCGGCTGCGGCGATCGTCGCGAGTGCTTCCTCGGGGAGAAAATACCGGCCGGCGCCATCGTGGAAGAACAGCGTGGTGAACAGGACGATCGAGTGCGCCGGAAGCTCGCGCAGTTTGCGAACCATGGCGTCCATCGAAAGCCCCGAGAGGTAGGTGAGGCTCACGCGCTTTTCGTAGGGCTGGAGCTGTTCCTGCGTCGCTGCTGTCCACGCTTCTTCGGTCGGTGACGAACCGGCCGGGATCACGATCTGACGGGTATCTGGATGAAGGGCCAGAAGCAGATCGACCGTCTGGCCCACGTCGCGCTTCACTCCGACACCAGTGAACGTCGGGTTGAGCGTGGCGGCGGTGACAACGGATGCGTTGACCGACGTGAACACGATCGGCACGCCAGGAAAGATCGCGTCGCTGTTCTCGCGGAGAAAATCGAAGGCAAGGGAGCCGGCCGCGACGATGACGTCGATCCGGGGCGTCGCGTACTTCACACGCAGATAGTCGACCGCGGTCTGGCGATACTCAGGATCGCCGAAGCGCATCAGATCCAGGTACTCGGTGTAAAACTCCATGGGAGTGACCGCGTTCGATTGCAGACGCGTTCGCAGCGCGCGATCGAAGCCGGCGTACATGCCCATCTCGCGTTCGTGCGAGTAGATCAGCAGCACGCGTTTCGCGGTCGCGGCCCGGACGACTGCCGATCCCGCCGGCAGCGCAGCCAGCAGCCATGCGAAGAGGAGTGCTTGCACTCCACGACCGAATATCCCGATCGATGCTGGATTTCGTGTGGGCAATGCGGACGGAGCGTATCACGGCAGGCGTCGATCGGACCTTCCACGACGCCGGGAAGACGAGGACACTATGACGCATGACTGAGACCGACATCCAGCAGTTGAAGCGTATCCAGCAGCAGCTGGCGGAAGCGTGGGTGGCTCGCGACCGCGACACGATCGAACGGCTGGTCGCGCCGGACTGGATCGTCACGCACGTCGCCGGTCAGCGGCTGACACGGTCCGACGTGCTTCGGGACATGCTCGAGTCCTCCGCGACCCGCATCGAATCGATGACGGTGGACGACGTCGATGTCCGTCTATTTGGCGACACCGCGGTGGTGACGGGCCGAACGCACGCGCGCGGCGTTCAAACCGGCGCGGCGTTCGACGTCACGCTGCGATTCACCGACGTGTTCGTGCGGCGGAGTGATGAGTGGCAGGCGGTCGCTTCGCATGCCACTCTCGTTGGGACTTAAAAGTGAGAAGAGAGAAGTTAGAAGTGAGAAGTGAGAAGTGAGAAGTGAAACTTTGAAAGTTCAACCTTGAAAGTTCAACTTCTAACTTCTTCCTTCTCACTTCTAACTTTCCAAGTCACTGTCGCTGGCCCTGATTCGACGGTCTCGTCGCACCTCCCGGCAGCGCGAACGCCAGATACTCTCCGGAGTACGCGCCGCCGCCGATCGCCACGACGATGTACTGTTTGCCGTCGGCGGAGTAGGTCATCGGCGATCCCGACTGCGGTGCGGGCATCCAGACCGCGCCGACTTCCTGTCCGGTCTGTTTGTCGTAGGCGCGCAGCATCGCGCCGCGCTGGCGCCCGGGCGGCGTCGTAATCTGCGGATCGCCCATCACGACGATCGTCTTCGTCACCATCAGCCCGACGCCTTGCGTGCCCGGCTGACCCGTTTTCGGAATCGTCTTGCCGGCGAGCAGCGGATGCGTGCGGATGTTGTCCGGCGTATCGCCGTGCGGCACCTGCCACATCAGGTCACCGCGATCGAGGTTGATGGCCGCCAGCGTGCCGTACGGCGGCTTCACCATCGGCAGTCCCTGAACGTTCAGCCCATCGGCGGCACCGCCGCCCGGAGTCGCCGCCGCCGCGGGTGCGGGCGCCGCGGCCGCGGGCCTTTGCGGTGCGTCCGCCGCACAGCAATCGCCCGGTCCGAGCACCACGCGGAAGTTCTCGCCGGCGATGCCCGACACGTATCCGATGTCCGAAAACCCTTTCGGCGGCGCGACGAGCGATCGCGCGCCAACGCCCATGTTGCCGGCTTGCGCGTAGACCACGTGGTTCTCGGGATCCGCGCCTGAGCCTGGCCAGTTTGTCGCCGTCGATGCGACGAGCGCGCCGTAGAGCGGTCCGTTGACGTTGCCGAGGATCGGCGGCGCAAAGGGTGACGCGTCGTTCTTGTAGTGCTTCAGACGTTCGAGCGCCTGCTCGCGAAGTTCCGGTGTGAAGTCGATGAGATCGTCGGGGACCTTCAGGTAGTTGCGCGCGTAGGCCGGCGGTTTGGTGGGAAAGGGCTGCGTCGGCGACGTCTTCTCGCCGGGCACGTCCGATTGCGGCACGGGACGCTCCTCGATCGGCCAGACCGGTTGACCCGTGATGCGATCGAACACATACAGCCATGCCTGCTTGCTCGGAGACGCCACGGCCTTGATCGCCTTGCCGTTCACGTTGATGTCGAGCAGGATCGGCGCGGAGGAATTGTCGAAGTTCCAGATCGGATGGTGGACGAACTGGTAGTGCCACTTGCGCTGACCGGTTTTCAGATCCACGCACACGAGGCTTTCGGCGAACAGGTTGTTGCCCGGGCGGTGGCCGCCGTAGAAGTCGGACGTCGGTGTTTCCACCGGCAGATACACGAGGCCGAGATCCTCGTCGGCGGTGATCTGGGTCCACACGCCGGTGTTGCCGTTGTCGGCCCACGACTCCTTTTCCCAGGTGTCGTTCCCGAATTCACCGGGGCGGGGGATCGTGTTGAAGGTCCAGAGCAGCTTGCCGGTCCGCACGTCGAACGCGCGCACCAGTCCCTTGGTGTTGTTGTGGGTCGGGACGGTGGCGCCTTCGCGCATCGCGGATCCGATGATCAGGACGTCCTTGATCACGGCCGGCGTCGAGTGAATCCCGATCTCGCCGGTCTCGAGATCAATCTGCTGTCCCTTGCCGAACACGGCGCCGAGCTTCAGGTCGAGGATGCCGGCCTTGCCGAACGTCGGAATCATCGCGCCGGTCTTCGCGTTGAGCTCGACGAGCTGGAAGCCGGTCGTCACGTAGATCACGCGGTCGTCGCCCTTGCCGTCGGTCCAGTACGACACGCCGCGTCCGGAGAGCTGGCGCGGCGACACGGCGGCGCGCTTGCCTTCGCGCAGGCTGTGGGTCCAGATCACCTCGCCGGTCTTCCCGTCGAGCGCGATGACCGAGCGGCGCGTGCCGCCCGTGGTGTACAGGATCCCTTTGATCGCGACCGGCGTGCCTTCGAGCTTGTACTCGGGCCGCGGTCCGAGGTTGTCGGTCTTGAATCGCCACGCGACCTCGAGCTGGTTGAAGTTCGTTCCGTTGATCTGGTCGAGCGGCGAATATCGCGTGCCCTTCATGTCTGCGGTGTAGTGCGGCCAGTCGCCGTTGCGGGTGGAGGGCTGGCCCGTCGCCTGTCCTGAGAGTCCGGGGCGGAGCCAGACAAGGCCGCCGATGACCACCACGAGCGCCGATGCGATCCGAAGGAACCGTGCGGACATAACCCACTCCCTTCGAGCTGCCGTGTGTGTGCCGCAGTGTAGGCTCGGCGCGCAGAATCGTCCAGAGAGTAGTAAAGTGCCACCCGCAGAGGGGTCAGACCTCTGAGGAAAACCTCTGAGACGGGACCTCTGAGACGGAATCTCTGAGACGGGACCTCTGAGACGAAACCTCTGAGACGGGACCTCTGAGACGAAACCTCTGAGACGGGATGTTCAGGAGCAAATAATGCGATACGGTGCTTGCCTCGCTGTTTTCGTTTTTGCCTCGGCCTTCGTTTTCGCCGCGAACGATGGACCGCCGCCGCCGTGGGCGTATGGATTCCCGGCCGCCGCGAGCGCGACGCCGGCCGCCCCTCCGCCAGCGACTCCGGCTGCCGCGCCCGCTCCCGACACCACGCCGCGCACGGTTCCCGGCAGCTCCGGCTCGTTCACGCTGACGCAGATCCGCGACGGGTTCGGCCCCGCTGACTGGTTTCCAGGCGATCACCCGGCGATGCCCGAGATCGTCGCTCACGGCAAGCGTCCTGACGTGCGCGCCTGCTCCCTCTGTCACTACCCGAACGGCAAAGGCCGCCCGGAGAACGCCGGCGTCTCCGGACTGCCAGTCGCGTATTTCGTCCAGACGATGGCCGACTTCAAGGCTGACGCGCGAAAGAGCGCGGACTCGCGGAAAGCGAACACAAACCTGATGATCGCGTATGCGAAGGCGATGACTGACGAGGAAGTGAAGGCCGCAGCGGAATACTTCGCCGCGATGAAATGGACGCCGTGGATCAAGGTCGTCGAGGCGAGCACCGTGCCGAAAACGCGGATCGCCGGGGGGATGTTCCTGAAACTGGAGGGCGGCGAATCAGAACCGATCGGCGATCGGATCATCGAAGTGCCCGACGATACCGAGCGGACCGAGTCGCTGCGCGATCCGCGCTCCGGTTTCACCGCGTACGTGCCGACGGGCAGCATCAAGAAGGGTGAGGCGCTCGTGACGAGCGGCGGCGGCAAGACGACACGCTGCTCGGTCTGCCATGGCGCCGATTTGAAAGGCCTGGGACCGGTGCCCGGGATTGCCGGGCGCTCGCCGAGTTACACGGTTCGCCAGCTGTTCGACACGCAGAAGGGCACTCGCAAAGGCGTCTGGGCGGATCTCATGAAACCGGTCGTGGCGAATCTGACCAGCGAGGACATGCTGGCGATCGCGGCGTACACGGCATCGCGCGTGCCCTAACGATCGGAAGAAACCGCGGTCTCTGCGGTTTCTTCTGAATCGTCTCCCTTTGTTCTTTCTCAGCGCGGCGGGATTGTCCACAGCCGCAGGATCTCGTCGCCGATCGTGACGGTCTGATCCGGTACCCAGTCGCCGATCGGAAACTGGCGCGACACGATCCGCGTTCCCGGACGAAGATCGTGTCTGAGCTTCGACTCGAGCCGCAGGTTGACGCTGTACGACAACCACAGTGTGACGACCGTGGCTTTCGAGATGTCGGCCGCGAAGAGATCGCCCTCGATGAACGTCGCGCGATCGGCAACTTC
>DASSGK010000520.1:0-23675 GCA_035693505.1 Vicinamibacterales bacterium | reverse complement strand
GGACGCCGCGCAGCACCTCGTCGCGCTTGTCGGGCGGCACCGGCCCGCCGGCGCGCGCTTCCATGCGCTTCACGGCGTTGTCGAATTCCCACCGCTCGATCTTCTCGCCGTTGACGCGCGCGAGCACGTCCGGGATCTGCGGCGGCATCGGCTTGATGGCCGGTGGCGCGCCCGGCAGGCCGGGTGGCGGCGTGCTGACCTGGCCCGGCGTCGTGGCCGTCGTCGCGGTTGCCGGTGCCGCCGTCGTCGCGGCTGTCTGTGCCGCCGCGGGTTTGGCCTCGTCGGCCTTCTTGCACGAGACCGACCAAAGCGCCAGAGGCGCCAGCAGGAGAATAGTGAGCTGTTTCATGAACACACCATCATAGCAAGACGGGATGCCCGCCGTGAGACGAGAGACGCGAGCGTCGTGAAGGCCGCCGGTCAGCGGTGGTACAACGTCAGGAGCGCGGAGACATCCGCGGCCGACAACCCGCTGGCGAGCTCCGCGCCGATGTCGTCGTCAGAACGCAGCCGGCGTCGATACGCACCGAAGTACCGCTCACCGTCGTCGGGCCGCCTGAAGCTGTACATGATGTCGTCGAACGCGTTCGTGTGCGGAAGCCCGAGCGCGTGACCGAGCTCGTGGAGAGCGGTCAGATAGATGACGATGTGTTGTCCCACCGTGTCTCCGGCGACGTCGCCAGCGATCAGGACATCGGCAGACGTAATCAGACCGCTGGTCCGATCGATGCGAGGCGCCGTTTCACCGTAGATGCCGTCGGCTCGCGCGAACCGCACGCGGATGAGCGCCGGTTCGCGCGACGTGGTTCGCTCCAGCCTGAGGCGGCCATCGGCGGCTCGCGTCCACGTCGCGAGCGCCCGGCCGACCAGCGCGTCCGCCCCCTTGGGCGCGCCGCTGAGATCGACCCACACCGGAACCACGGCGTTGACGGACCAATGCGGCAGCTCGCGCCGGGGCTGAAGGTTCGCTGTGACGGCGCCTAAAATCGCGCTTCCGAGCATCAAGAGGCGGAGCACGCGTGCGAGTGTAACGCCAACCGGAGCCACCACAAGCGGTTACCCCATGTATCAGACCGGCGACAAAATTGCACCGCGTTGGCGGGGGGGAGCCGATGGTTTCGAGCCGGGGGGCGAGGCAGTTGGCAGTGGCGCTGGCGGTGGCCGGCTGCCTGGGGATCGCGTCGATCGCACAGGCGCAGCTCTTCCGGCCGTTTACCGATCGGAAGACGGCCCTTCTCGAAGGAAATTGGCAGTCCTGCCGCGAAGACGATGGCACATACGCCGAGCGCGTCTATGACGGACGATGGGTCGGGCTTGCGCCGTTCGAGCTTCACATGGGTCCGTACCACGAGTTCGCGCTGTATCGCGGGATCCAGGACGAACACCGCGAACACAAGTCGGCCGAGAATCTTCTCAAGCCGTATGTCGTGGAAGTTCGCGCCAACGCCGCTCGACAGTCGTGGGACGTCGACGGCCTGCATTTGGAAGTGAGCCTCTCGGGAGGATCGCGCGAGGACTGCGAGAGCTGGTATCTGACCCTCAAACGCGCGGACACCCTGTCGATTTCGCACTGAAACCGGTCCGGCGCGCTGCGGCTGGGATGGCCAGACAACCCTTCACAGGAGAGGTACTTAAGTCGTGAACGGCCGGGCGATCGGACCTGCGCGGATCACGCAATTGTACGAAAAACCCTGATTTTCTGGCCATTTCGCGTTGAATCGAGTGCGAGAGTCGGCTATACTAAGAGGACTGCTGGCACGACAGAAGCCTTCCATATAGCGCTCCTTACAGGGGGAACCGTGACATTTGAAGTCGGCGACAAGGTCATTTACCCGAATCATGGTCTCGGGATCGTCGAGCGGATCGAAGAAAAAACTATTCTCGGCACCACCTGCGGTTTTTACCATCTGCGTATCGTTGCCAACGACACGACCGTGCTCGTTCCGGTCAGCAACGTCGACGGCGTCGGACTCCGGCGCGCAATCAGCGATGAAGACGTCGAGCGGCTCTTCGGCCTCCTCGGCGACGGGAAGATCGACAATCACCAGAACTGGAAAGGCCGCTTCAAGGACAACTCGGACAAGATGCGAAGCGGATCGATTTACGAAGTCGCGGATGTGCTCAAGAGCCTGACCTTCCTGGCCAAGTCCAAGAGCCTGTCGTTCCGCGAGAAGCGCATGCTGGATCGCGCGAAGTTCCTCATCATCTCGGAAGTCTCCGAAGTGATGCGGGAGACCGCGGCCGCCATCGAAGGCAAAGTGGACAGCGCGCTCGAGCGCTGCTTCACGACGAAGGCGCGAACGGCCGCCCGCGCGAAGGTGGTCGTCAAGGCCGCCCCGCGTCCGGTCGCCACTGCCGCTCCGGCTCGCCGCGCCGCGCGAGCATCGTAAGCTGGGATACGGGAATTCTTAATTCCTAATTCCCAATTCCAAATTCCAAAAGCCCCGCGTGACCGCAAGGTCGCGCGGGGCTTTTCGTTTATCATCCGAGCGCGTGATTATCGCGGCCGTCCGCTCCGTCATCACCTACATCGCCGTCTCGGTCTACGTCCTCTTCGCGGCGTCCATCGGCATGCTGCTGGAGATGATCTTCCGCTGGAAGGGCATCCTCTACATCCTGGGACACGGCGGCGTGCGTCTTGGGTTGGCGACGGCGGGAATCAAATACAGAGTGGCGGGAAAAGAGAACCTCCCGCTCACGCGCGCCGCGGTGTACTGCGCGAACCACGAGAGCAACGTCGATCCCCCCGTGCTGTTCACTGCCCTCCATCCGCGCATGCACATCGTCTACAAGGCGGAGATCGACGCGATTCCGCTGCTCGCGCGCGCGTTCAGGCACGGCGGCTTCGTGCCGATCGATCGCCGCAACAAGGAGGCGGCGATGCGCTCGCTCGAGGCGGGCGCTCGCTCCATCCGCGAGGGCAATTCGTTTCTGATTTTTCCTGAAGGCACGCGAAGCAAAACCGCGGAGATGCTTCCGTTCAAGAAGGGCGGCTTCCTGATGGCCCTGAAGGCGCAGGCACCGATCGTCCCGGTCGCGATCTCGGGCGGGCGGGCCGCCATGCACAAGGGGAGCGCCATCGTCCGGCCGGTGGACATCAGCATCCGGGTCGGGGCGCCGATTGAAACGGCCGGCATGCAGATGAGCGATCGCGACACCCTGATCGCGACCGTTCGGGCACGGATTGAATCGCTGCTCGCTGAAGGCCCGGTGATAGACTGACGAAGCCAGCGGGAAGGACGACACTATGAAGGGCTCAGGGCTTCGGGCTCAGGGCTTGGGCCTCGCCGTTTCAGCCCTTGCCGTCTGCGTTCTCGCACAGACGCCGGCACCTCAACAGCCGCCGACCTTCCGCACCGAGGCGAACTACGTCCGGGTCGACGCCTACCCGACGAAGGACGATGCGCCGGTCACCGACCTGACGCAGTCGGACTTCGAGATCCTCGAAAGCGGAACGCCCCAGAAAATCGAGCAGTTCGAGCGCGTCGTCATCAAGACCGCTACGCCTCAGGACACCCGCATCGAGCCGAACACCGTCCGCGAGTCGCTCGCGATGGCGCAGAATTCCCGGGCCAGGCTCGTGGTGATCTTTCTCGACACGTATCACGTCGAGGTCGACGGCTCGCACAACATCCGGAAACCGCTCGTCGAAGCGTTGGACAAGCTCATCGGCCCCGACGATCTGGTAGCGGTCATGACGCCGGAGATGTCGGCGACCGACATCACCTTCGCACGCAAGACGACGACGATCGACGGGTTTCTCTCGCGATACTGGGACTGGGGCCAGCGCAGCCGAATCATGCCCCCCGATGCCATCGACGAAGACTACGGCGCCTGCTATCCGAACGTGCCTGCGGGAGCACCATGTGCCGATCAGAACGGTGTCGCGGCCGAGATGATCGATCGGCGTCACGAGAAACTGGTACTCGACGCGCTCGAGGATTTGGTGAACTACCTGCGCGGCGTGCGCGAAGAGCGGAAGGCTATTCTCGCCATCAGCGACGGGTGGCTCCTGTTCCATCCCAACGAAAACCTGGCGCGGCCGCTCTCGTGTGAGGGCGTCCCCACGGGCCCGACGATTTCGGTGGACCCTCGCAACGGCCGCTTGACGACCAAGGATCCCGCCGGCACCGTTCCGAGCAACAGGTGCCAGGCCGATCGCATGCAACTGGCACGGCTCGACAACGATCGCCAGTTCCGCGATTTACTCGACGCCGCGAATCGCGCCAATGCGTCGTTCTATCCGATCGACCCAAGAGGTCTTGCCGTCTTCGACACGCCGCTCGTGCGACAGGACGTGCCCGGTCCACCGCCGCCCATCGTTCCGCTCTCGGTCGATCAGCCGATGCTGCGGGCCCGGACCAATTCTCTCCGGACACTCGCGGAGGCGACCGACGGCCTCGCGATCGTCGGGTCCAACGATCTCGCGGGCGGCCTCAAGCGGGTTGTCGACGATCTGAGTTCGTACTACCTGATCGGCTACTACTCGAGCGGCAAGCTCGATGGAAAGTTCCATCCCATCTCGGTTCGCGTGAAGCGGCCTGGCGTCCGAGTGCGTGCCCGGCGCGGCTATCTGGCCGCGACGCCGGCGACGGCCGCACTGCTGACGCGAACGGCGACCCCGAAAGGCTCGTCAGCGCCGGAGCCGGCGGAAGCGGCCACGGCTCATGCTGTCGACGCCGCGATCGCACCGCTGGCCGGCTATACCCGTGACGTCCCGCTCCGTCTCCAGATGGCCGTGGGCTGGAAGCCGGCCGACGACGCGTCGGCGGCGATGTGGATTGTCGGCGAGCTTGGAGGGGTCGCGTTGCTGGGCGACGCCTGGAACGACGGCTTCGACGCGACGGTCACGTTGACGACGCCGTCGGATGCGACCGTCGGCAGCGGACGAGTCACCGTCTCGCGCGGCGTGCGCATGTTCCGCGTCGCCATTGCGCCGTCGCAGCCGCTGGTGCCCGGCGAGTACGTCGTCCGCGTCGGCGCCCGCGCGGGCCCGGCGTCGATTCCCTCGCGCGAGACCGCGCGGCTGACGATCCCGGCCGCGCCCGATGCGGTCGGTGCGTTGTTCGTCCGGCGCGGATTGTCGACGGGGAACAAGGAAGTCCCGACCGCCGATCTGCGCTTCAGGCGCAACGAACAGGTCCGCGTGGAGATTCCGACGAGGTCCAGCGAGCCGGCGACTGCGCGGCTTCTCGATCGCACGGGCAAGGCCCTCGCGGTTCCGGTGACGGCGGCGATGCGCGACGATCCGGACGGATCGAGGTGGGTGACCGCGCAGCTCGCGCTCGCCCCTTTGGCGCCGGCAGACTACGCGGTGGAGCTCACCGTCGGCGAGAAGAAGATGATTTCCGCCTTCAGGGTGGTGCCGTAGCACCGTGAGATTTCAGATTTAAGGCTTCAGATTTCAGATTCAATCTGAACTCCAATCTGAAATCTGAACCCTGAAATCTGAAATTTCAGGATCCCCCGAGCATGAACGTGAGCGTCCAGGGCTTGAGCGATTGTCCGTCCGTGCCGACGATACCTTCGACCAGATCCACCTTCAACGTGCGGAACCGCTCGAGCGGCTTCGTGAACTTGATCTCCAGCACGCGGTTGGCGGCGGAGTACTGGAACGTGAACTCGACGGGCGGCGCGACCGGCTCGCCGGGTGCCGCGCTCTGCGAGGCCTGATAGTGCGGCTTGATGCGTCCCTTCAGCGTGGACTGATCGAGATCCCGTGAAAACTGTATCCGCACGGTCGTCGACGTCAGGACGTCTGTTTCGTCCTCTGTCGGCGCACTGAAGACGACCTCCGGCGGCGGGCCCGCGGGCACCCGGATCGGCTCCTCTTCGGTGTGAGTTTCCACCGGCGGCTTTGTCAGCGCCAGGCTTCCGGCTTCGGCATCGACCAGGAGCAGGCCGCGCGCCTGTTGCACGGTGCCGCGCAGCGTCAGCCAGCGTCCGGTATCGATGCGCGCGTCGAGTCCCAGCTCGAACTCCTTGCCGTTGGTGTCCTTCAACTTCGGCCGCATGTTGGTGACCCAGATGGCGGCGTCGGTGGAGCGAAGGACGAAGTCGTAGCGGCTTTTTCCCGGCGCGTCAGGCATTTCGCCGAGCAGGTTTCTCCCGGAGAACTGACCGGTGATGGCGACCTTCTGATCGAGATACCGCGACGGGTTGAGCTCGATGGCGCGGATCGACGGTTGGTTCGGCACAACCGCGGGCGCGACGGCCGTCGCGATAATCGCCGTGACTTCGCCGGGCCTGGGCCACGGCGCGTTCGGGTCGATCTTGAACGTCTGCCGGAGATCGTAGGTGCTGAGCCGGATATCGTCCGCCTTCATCCGGCCGAGATCCCAGAACTCTCCGCGCACCTCGTCAAGGCCGTCCGGCGCGTTGCCTTTGAAAATCAGATGAATGGAGGCGTTGTCGTCGGAGAGCCGCAGCTCGTCCTTCTCGACGCCCACCTTGCCGACGATGACGATCGGGCGTGCGTGATAGAAGCCGGGATAGGCCAGCAGCGTCGTGAGGTTCGTAGCGCGGCGCGTCGCCGGCTGGGCATCGGTTACCGCGGCGAGCGCCAGTCCGACCGCGACGACAAGCCCCCAGCGCTCGGTTTTCGATGCCCCCGTGTTCACATCACCTTCTTCTGCGCCGCCCGCGCAAGGACCACCGCCAGCGCGATGAAGAGCAGGGCGCTGGCGACATAACCGCTCGCACCATCATGCAGGAAAGGCAGCGCGTTGCCGATCGATTCCGGCAGCCCGATCTTTCCTGTGCCCACGAGGACCGCGTAGAGGATCCCGCAGAGCGATCCGCCGGCGATCAGCCCCGAACTGAACAACGTGCCGGCGCCCACTTCGGATTCCGCCGCCACGCCCATTCTCCGCTCGACGAACGCCCGCACCAGGCCGCCGGCGAAAATCGGCGCCGTGGTCGCGATCGGCAGGTAGGAGCCGACGGCGAACGACAGCGAGCGGATGCCGCACAGTTCCAGCGTGACCGACACGAAGACGCCGACCAGCACCAGCCCCCACGGCAGGTTCTGATCGAGGAGCCCTTTGATGATCGTCGCCATCAATGTGGCCTGTGGCGCAGGAACGGCCGCGCTGCCAATTCCGAACACGTGATGCAGATACAGCGTCGTCGCCCCGATGACGCCGGCGGAGGTGATGACGCCGATGATCAATCCTAGCTGCTGATAGTACGGCGTCGCGCCCACCAGAAAACCGGTTTTCAAATCTTGAGACGTCCCGCCTGCCTCGGCGGCCGCAATGCACACCACCGCGCCGACGCACAGCGCGATCGGGCCGTACGCGCTGCCCGTCCAGCCGAGCGCGACGAACATGAGGCACGTGAGAATCAGCGTGGCGATCGTCATGCCCGAGATCGGATTCGACGAGGTGCCGATGAGGCCGGTGATCCGCGACGAAACGGTCACGAACAGGAACCCGAAGATGACCACCAGGATCGCGGCCAGGAAATTCCCCTGCATCGGCATCTTCGGCGCGACGGCGAGGAAGATTGCGAGCAGCAGCGATCCGGCCAGCACGAAGGTGGTGGGAATGTCGCGTTCGGTCCGGTGCGCGGTTGCGGCAGCGGCACCGGCGCCGAAGTCCTTGAGGCCTTCGCGGGCCGACGCCACGATGGTCGGCAGCGTGCGTCCGAGCGTGATGAGGCCGGCCGCCAGCACCGCGCCGGCGCCGATGTACCGGATGTACGCGCTCCACAGCTGTCCCGGGCTCATCTCGAGGATCTTGAACGGCTGACCGGTCGCGGGGTTGTTCGCGAAATTCGGATGGATTGGCGGGAACGGAACCGGGATGTACGCGCCGAGGATCGACAGCAACGGCAGCAGCACCAGCCACGACAGCACGCCGCCGGCGAACATCGTGCCCGCGATGCGGGGGCCGATGACGTAGCCGACGCCCATGTACTCCGGCGAGATATCGATGTTCAGCGTCGCGTTCGGAAACTGGCTGCTTCGCGGCGTCGAGTAATCCAGTTCCTTCGCGAAGAGATTGAAGACCCAGGAGAGCGCCTTCCACAGCGCGCCGACGCCGACGCCCGCAAACACCATCGACGCCAGCTGTCCGCCGCGCTCGCCCGCAATCAGCACGTCCGCGCAGGCGGCGCCTTCCGGATACGGCAGGACGCCGTGCTCCTTCACGATGAGCGCCCGTCGGAGCGGCACCATCATGAGCACGCCGAGAATGCCGCCGGCGAAGGCCAGCATCGCAATCTGGTAGTAGTTGAAATAGGCGGGGCCGTCGGGCGTCAGGAAGATCAGCGCGGGGATTGTGAAGACCACGCCGCCCGCGACAGATTCACCCGCCGATCCGATCGTCTGGACGATGTTGTTCTCGAGAATCGTCGATCCGCCGAGCTTCTTGAGCACCGAGATCGCGAGTACCGCGATGGGAATGGACGCGCTGACGGTCAACCCCGCGCGCAGCCCGAGATACACCGTCGATGCGCCGAAGAGCAGGCCGAAGAGCACACCGATCACGACCGCCTTTGCGGTGAATTCGGCGGGCGACTGAACCGCCGGGACGTAGGGCTGAAAGCCGGTCGAGGCGGGCGGCACAGTCGGCGCGGAGACGGTGTGGGCCATAGAGCCGGATATTAGCATTGCGTCGCCAGACCCGACCGGCGCGGATTTGCTACAATCAGCCGCTGCCTTGTGAAATCCATGAACAAAGGCCCGTCCAAACCCGGTCCGGGCAAGCAGGGCGCTGATCAAGTGTCCGAGCTCACGACGAATCGGCTCTCCGTGTACCTGCGCTGCCTCAGTGTGCTCGAGGAGGGCGGGGTTCGCACGATCTCGTCGCAGGCGCTGGCCGAGCAGTTTCACCTCAACGCCGCCCAGATTCGCAAGGACCTCGCGTACTTCGGCGAGTTCGGCGTGCGCGGTGTCGGCTACTACGTCCGCGACCTGAAGCGTCATCTCCGGCAGATTCTCGGGCTCGATCGGCGGCTGCGCGTGGCGATCATGGGCGCGGGCAACCTCGGTCTTGCGCTCGCGGACTATCCGGGCTTCCGCCAGGAAGGCTTCGAGATTTCCGCGCTGTTCGACACGCTCAAGGAGAAGGTCGGACAGGAATCGCGCAGCGGCGTGCCGATTCACGACGTCGCCGATCTGAAGAAGGTCGCGCGGCGCGAGGGGATCCGCATCGCGGTCATCGCCGTGCCGGCGCCGCACGCGCAGCACGTCCTCGGACTCGTCGTCGCCGCCGGGATTAAAGCCGTCCTGAATTTCTCGCCGGGCACGCTGCAGGTTCCTTCCGACGTGAAGCTGAAGAGCGTCGATCTGACCGTGTCGCTCGAGAGCCTCTCGTTCTTCCTGGCGCAGGCCGATGGCGATGAGAAATAGGGCGGGAAAGGCAGGACGGGCGGGACGGGCAGGAACGGCGGGACGCGTTCGTCTGTCGCACGTCGATGCTCGCGGACGCGTGAAGATGGTGGACGTCGGCGACAAGCCGATCACCGACCGCGTGGCCGTCGCTCGAGGCACGATCACCATGTCGCGCGCCGCCGTTCGATTGATTCGCGCGGGCGCCGTCAAGAAGGGCGACCCGCTGCAGACCGCCCGGCTCGCGGGCATCCTCGCCGCGAAACAGACGTCATCGCTGATTCCGCTCTGCCACCAGCTGCCGCTGTCGAGCGTGAACGTCGAGCTCACACCGAAGGCGCGCGGCTACGAGATCGAGGCGCGCGTCCGCACCACGTCGCAGACCGGCGTCGAAATGGAAGCGCTCACCGCCGTCGCGGTCGCCGCGCTCACCATCTACGACATGGTCAAAGCGGTCGACAAGACGATGGTGATCGGCGACATTCGAGTGATGCTGAAGGCTGGTGGGAGATCAGGAACCTACAGGAGACAGTGACATTGCAGAAGGCGGCCATTGCAGGATTGCAGGGAGGGAAGGAGAAAGGTCTTGTGCCTTCCCTTTCTTCAATCCTGCAATTCTGCAATCCTGCAATGTCATGATTGTCCTGATAGCTGTCATCAGCCCGGCGCCGGCCTGGGTGATGCCCCGGCATCACGTCAATCGCCTTCGCGCTGATTTTCCGCAGCACACGTTCATCGAAGCCAGCGACCGCGAGATGGTCGGCCGCCTGTTGCCCGAGGCCGACGTCGCCTTCACGCCCTATGTCGACCGCGAGGCCTTTGCGTCGGCGACCCGGCTGCGCTGGGTGCAGAGCCCGGCTGCCGGCGTCGGCCGCCTCATGTACCGGGAGCTGCTCGAGAGCCCGGTGATCCTGACGACCGCGCGCGGTATTCGCGCACGATCGATGGCCGAGCACGTGCTCGGTGTCACCATCGCGCTCGCGCGGCTGCTTCCGGCGACGCTGCGGGCGCAAACTGCGCATCGCTGGGCGCAGGACGAGCTCGAAACCGGCGTGCGCACGCTCCACGGTCAGCGCATGGGACTCATCGGTCTTGGCGCGATCGGTATGGAAGTCGTGAACGTGGCGGCGCCGTTTGGATATCGCGTGACAGCGATCCGCCGCCGGGCAGGCGAGCCTGTGCCGCACGGCGTTGAGGCGGTCTGGACACCCGATCGACTGCCGGATCTTCTCGCTCAGAGCGACGTCGTGGTGCTCGCGGCGCCTCGAACGCCCTCAACGACTCGACTCATGGGGCGCGCCCAGTTCGAACAGATGAAACCGGGCGCGTTGTTCGTGAACGTGTCCCGCGGCCGGCTGATCGACGACGCAGCGCTGATCGACGGGCTGCGAGAGGGCCGCATCGGCGGCGCGGCGCTCGATGTGTTCACCGAGGAGCCGCTCGAGCCCTCGAGCCCCTACTGGGATCTGCCGAACGTCATCGTCACACCGCACACGTCGGGCGCGATGCAGGACTACTGGACACCGCTCGTCGCGCTGTTCGCGGAGAACCTCCGCCGTTTCGAAAAAGGCGAGCCGCTGCTGAACGTTGTTGATAAAGTCGCAGGATACTGACCATGCGAGATGTCGCGCGAAGGACGGAATCGGTTGGACGCCTGCGGCTGGCAGTTCTGGCCGCGGCGGTGATGATGATGTTCGCAACACGCGCACCCGGCTTCGCGCCGTGGCCACAGGCGCCAGGCAACCTGCCGACCTACGGCTATCAGATTGTCAACGTGTACCCGCACGACCCCAAGGCGTTCACACAGGGACTCCAGTTCCTGGATGGCGTGCTGTACGAAGGCACGGGCCAGGTGGGGCAGTCGTCGATTCGAAAAGTCGAGCTCGCGACCGGAAAGGTGCTTCAGCAGCGGGACGTCCCCGCACCGCACTTTGGCGAGGGCATCACCGTCTGGAAGAACGACCTGATCGAGCTCACGTGGCAGACCCACGTCGCGTTTGTGTACGACCGTGCGACGTTTCAACCCAAAAAGCAATTCAATTACCCGGGCGAGGGCTGGGGTCTGACGCAGGATGCCAACGGCCTGATCATGAGCGACGGTTCCGACGAGCTTCGCATCCTCGATCCGCTCACGTTTGGCGAACGGCGTCGCATCAAGGTGACGGCGGTTGGCGCGCCGCTGCGGAATCTCAACGAGCTGGAGTACGTGAAGGGCGAGATCTTCGCGAACGTCTGGCAGACCGACTACATCGCGCGCATCGCACCCGACACCGGAAAGGTGAGCGGGTACATCGACCTGCGCGGGCTGCTGACCCCGGCCGAGCGCGCCGGGACAGACGTGCTCAACGGCATTGCGTACGACGCCGGGCACGATCGGCTCTTCGTCACCGGCAAGTGGTGGCCGAAGCTGTTCGAAATCAAAATCGTAAAAAAATGAGCGTTCAGATTTCAGAATTCAGATTTCAGATTGGAATCCACGATCAATCTGAAATTTGCCCGTGAATCTGAAATCTGCCTTCTGAAATCTGAAATCTCACGATCCCGCTGGCGGCGGTTCGATGTGAATCACCGCATCCGCGATCTGCGGATAGCGCGCCATGAGCCGGTCCTTCACCACGTGCGACAAATCGTGGGCCTCGTCCAGCCGCATGTCCGGCCGCATCCAGACGTGCAGATCCAGGAACACGTGATCGGCTGATCCGCGCGTGCGGATCTTTTCGCAGCCGATGATGCCCGGCACGCTCATCACCACGTGCTGCAGATCCGCGTAGGAGATGACGATGCGATCGCTGAGGATGCCGGTCGTAGCGCGCGCGACCTCATAGCCGGCGTGGCCGATGAAGCCGGCGACCACGAGCGCCGCAATCGGATCGAGAATCGGCAGGCCGAGCCGGGCGCCGACCAGCGCCGCGATGACCGTCAGCGACGACCAGACATCCCCGCGCGTCTGCGTGGCGTCGGCCAGGAGCACCTCGCTGCCGAGCCGCTCGGCCTCGCGCGACTCGTACGCCACCACCACCAGGTTGACCGCAACCGTCACGAGCATGACCACGAAACTCGCGATCGAGATCTCGTGCGGCTGCGCCCGGCCGGTCAGGTGGTTGATCGCGTTCCGCAGGACTTCGATGACCAGCAGCAGGAGGAAGACCGTGACCGCCGCGGCTGCGACGGTTTCATACTTGCGGTGCCCGTACGGATGATCCTCGTCGGGCGGCTGCCGCGCCGCCCGCACCCCGACCAGGCCGGCGACGTTGGACGCCGCGTCGGTCAGCGAGTGGAAGCCATCGGACAGGATGCTGATGGCGCCGCTCGTGTACCCGAACACGATCTTCGCCAGCGCCACGGCCAGATTGAGGATCAGGACCTGGACCAGGACCTTGCCGACCGCCGCATATCTGTCAGCGCCGAGGGCTGGGGGCTGAGGGCTCTCCGACGCGTGCACGATGATGGGAGCCTTCAGCGCTCAGCCCTTAGCCCGGACTGCTAAAAGACTCGCGCCGTCGGTACCGGCCACCAGCGGATCTGCACCTTGCCGATGATGTACTTCTTCGGCACCATCCCCCAGTGGCGGCTGTCGGAGCTGTTGTTGCGGTGGTCGCCCATCACGAAGTCGTAGCCTTCGGGAATCACCTGCGGGCCCCAGTCGTCGTGGCTGCGATACTCGCTCGCCACGTAGTCGTCCTTCAGCGGGATGTCGTTCACGTACACGCGGCCGTCGACGATGCGAACCGTGTCGCCCTCCTCGGCGATCACCCGCTTGACGAACGATTTCTCCGGGTTCAGCGGATAGTAGAGCATCACGATGTCGCCCCGCCGCGGCTCGCCGATTCGATACACCAGCTTGTTGACGATCAGGCGATCCTGATCCTCCAGCGTCGGCGCCATGCTCTGGCCTTCCACGCGCGCCACCTGGAACAGGAACGTGACGATCAGGACGGCGTAGACCCCCGCCGACATCAACGTCTTGACCCACGCGACGAGCTCCTCTTTCAGCTGCGCGAGCGTGTCGGATGCCGGAGTCGGCGCCGGCCGTCTCGCCTCGATCGCGGGTGCGGCTGCCGGCTGGGAAACGTCGGTCTGATGCACGGCCGCATGCGACAGTTCGTCCGGCGCCTGGTGGCTCTCGAAGGCCGGCGGTGCTTCCGACGTTCGAGAGCGCTCGAACGTTGGCGTTGTCTCCGGCGTTGGATGGCTCTCGAACGCCGATGGCGCGTCCGGCGCCGGCGCCGGATGGTGCTCGAACGTGGATGGTCCTGACTGCTCGTCCGTCATAGCTTCAGATACTCGCGCAACCGGCGAGTGTGCGTGCGGCTCACCGGGATTTCCGTCGTCTTGTCGTCCTTCATCCGCAAAATGTAGTTCCGGCTGAACCAAGGGACGATCTCCTTGATCTTGTTGATGTTCACGAGATGCGATCGGTGAACCCGCCAGAAGACCGTCGGGTCGAGCCGTTCGTGGAGCTCGTCGAGCGTACGGTAGTTCGACGTCCCGTGGTGCTGACTAGTTACTACCGTAATGCCATCTTCGGCGAGCGAGGCGTAAATAATTTCCGATGACTGGACGAGGAAAAAACGCTCGCCGACTTTGATGGCGAGTCGCTCACGCCGGCTCTGCCGTTCCGCGACGGCCTCGATGATCTTTTCGAGGTCGACGGAGTTCATGTTCGTGCCAGCCTCGACCGGGCGATCGGAGACGACGCGTCTGCGCGCACGGTCGACAGCAACTTCCAATCTGCCTTGCTCGACTGGCTTGAGCAGGTAGTCCACTGCGTTGACCTCGAACGCTTCGATCGCATGCTGGTCGTACGCCGTGACGAAGACGATCTGTGACGCCGCGCGGCTGCCGACGAGCCGACGGGCGACTTCGAAACCTGTCAGCCCGGGCATCTGCACGTCCAGGAATACGAGATCGGGCTGGAGCTTCTCGATCGTGGTCAGCGCCTCGAGGCCGTTGCCGGCCTGCCCGACAATCTGGACGCCGCCGACCTGTTCCAGGAGGTAGCCCAGCTCGTCGCGAGCCAGCTGCTCGTCGTCCACGAGGACGGCTTTCAGCTCCATCGGCCACCGCTCACGCTGTCACCCGCTCGGGCAGCGCGATTTCAGGGATCTGGACGCTGACCGACGTGCCTTGCCCGGGAACGCTGGTCAGCTTCAGATGGTACGGTGGACCGTAAATGGTCTGCAGCCGCTCGTTCACGTTGCTGAGACCGATGCCGTCGCCCAACGCGTGCTCCAGCCGTTCCTCCGTCATCCCGAGACCGTCGTCGTGCACTTCGATGATCGTATGCCCATCGCTCACGCTGGTCGTGATGGTGATGCGGCCGCCGCCGACTTTGCGCGCAAGCCCGTGCTTGATTGAATTCTCGACCAGCGGCTGCAGGATCATGCTCGGCACGATGACGTCGAGCGTCTGCGCCGCGATGTGCTTCTCCACGGTCAGCTGCGGGCCGAACCGCACGACCTCGATGTCGAGATACTCGTCGATGGACGCCAGCTCCTCGCGAAGCGTGACGAAGTGATCGGTGCTGCGCATCAAGCGTCGGAGCAGGCCCGACAGCTTGGTGATCAACATGCGTGCCGTATCGGGCTGGGTGCGGATGAGCGACGAGATCGAGGTGAGCGTGTTGAACAGGAAATGCGGGTTGATTTGATTGGCGAGCGCTTCGATCTTGGCGGCGAGCAGCAGCTTTTCCTGTTCCTGCAGCCGGTGCTCGATGCGCGCGTTGTTCCAGATCTTGATGGGCGTGGCGACGCAGAGCACCGACGCGAAGAGGACCACGAGCATGCGCCACGACCACGGCGGACTCGGCGACAGCACGAACAGCCGGTGATGGTCGCTCCATCGGGCACCCAGCGCCTGGCCGAGCACCGCGAGCGCCACCGGCGCGAGCAGCAGCACGACCTGCCAGTCCACCTCCAGCGAGCGCACCATGCGCCAGATGCGCCGCGGCACGCTCGGGAAAATGAACGGCGAGAAATGCCAGATCGCTTCCTTCGGACACAGCTCGCGCAGACCGCCGCCGGCGAATCCGCAGCCAACGGCGAACGGCAAAGCGGCCCATTCGCCGTTGCCGAGCGGCGGCAGCCCCACCATTGCGCCGACGGTGGCGCCGGCGTACGGGCCTGCGATCAGCCCGACGAGGAACGAGCCTTCCATCGTCAAGTCGAGCGCGTCGTATCCGAGGAGCAGGCGAGCGACGACGCCCGCGGTCAGCGGGATGCCGAGGCTCAAGGCGAACGTCAAGCGGTCGGGCCAGGCCCGGCGCTCGAAGATCAGGATGTGGCGGAACCGCCGGTAGCGGACCAGCATGGTGGCCAGCGCGGCTGTCGCGACCAGTTTGACCACGAGCGTGGTGAGCAATAACTGCTCGGCGGTCAGGAACTTCGGGCCTTGCATGGTTTACTTGATCTTATCGGCCAGATAAACTGAGAGCAATGGCTGTGATTCGTCCGTTTGTCATCGGGTTCGCCACAACCCTCAAGCACCTCTTCAAGAAGCCGATCACCGTGAACTATCCGGAACAGAAGATTCCGGTGTTCCCGAAGTACCGCGGCAAGCAGGTGCTCATGCGCGACGAAAACGGGCTCGAGAAGTGTGTCGCGTGCGGCCTCTGCTCGGCGGCGTGTCCCGCCGACGCGATCTATCTCGAAGCGGCCGAGAACGACGGGAGCGTGCAGGCAGGACCACGCTACGCCTCCGTGTATCAGATCCACAAAACCCGCTGCATTTTCTGCGGCTACTGCGAGGAAGCCTGCCCGGTGGGCGCGATCTTCATGGGCAAGGACTACGAGCTCGCGGTCTACAGCAAGGCGGACTTCGTCTGGGACAAAACAGACCTGCTCGTCCCGGCGACGGTGAACCAGCCGTAGGCGGACAGGCAGGAGCGGCAGGACGGGCAGGATACGTCCCTCCAGCCGATCCCGCCGGTCCCGCCCATCCCGCCCATGCAAATAGGCGCGCTCGGCGACATCCACGGCGAGTTCGACACCGTCGATCTCATCATGCAGCGGCACCCCGAAATCCCGCTGTGGGTTTGCGTGGGTGACGTCGCCAGCAACGACGGCGAATACTTCGCGCCGCAGGCGCCGCTCTACTTCATCAAAGGCAACAACGAAGACTTCGACGTGCTGGCTGGCGTGCAGACCGGGCATCCGCTGGCGCCCGCGCTTCACTACATGCCCAACGGCGGACCGCACATCGTCGGGCCGTGGCGTGTCGCCGCGCTAGGCGGGACGTTTGCGCCGAGCTGGTACCACTCCTCGGCGGCAGCGCTGCCGCCGTCGAAAGGCCGCAAGAGCACGGCCGCGTCGCTCAAGCTTGGCAAGAGCCGTGATGACAAGCGTCGTCATTTCGTGCGCGACGAGGTGCTCGCGTGCAAGGCGATGTCGCGGATCGACCTGTTTCTCACGCACGAAGCGCCTCGCCCGTTCTATCCGGCCGGGCGCCGGATCGACGCGGGCAAGACCGTGCTGAACGACGTGCTGGCAGCGATGAAGCCGCGTCTCCACCTGTTTGGCCACCACCATGAGTTCACGGACACCGTGCGGCAGAATGTCCGGTCAATCGGCCTGGACGTGGTGACGAAGTCCTACCTGCTGGTCGACAGCGAGACGTTCAAGACGGAGCGGCTCGACACGTGACATCCAGGGACACGATGTCCACACAATCGGGTGACATTTGGGCACGGATCCGCAGTCATCGATGGACTTCGCTGACAGAGCAGAGGTATAGTCGCTGGGCGGCGCCCGGCTTCGGGCACGCAGCTTGAACGATATCAACGAGTTAGCGGGTTAATCCCCCGCTGATGAGGCAACCGATGGCCCTATTCGAGCCACCTCGTCCACGCGATCGCGAAGAGATCGTCGGGTCCGACGCCGCCACCCGTGCGCTGTCGGTGACCGCCGTCGAGAACGATTTTGTCGCACGCGTCTACGAAAACATCGCGTGGTTTTACGACCTGACGTTCGGTCCCGCGCTGCACCCGGGCCGCGTCGACGCGATTGAGCGAATGGGCATCAAGGCCGGCGATCGAGTGCTCGAAGTCGGTGTGGGGACCGGCATCAACGCCGCGCTCTACCCGTCAGATTGTGCAGTGACCGGGATCGATTTCTCGAGTTCGATGCTCGAAAAAGCGCACGACCGCATCGCTCGAAAAGGCGTGCGGAACGTCCGTCTGCTTCAGATGGACGCGCAGAACATGAAGTTCGCCGACGACAGCTTCGACATCGTGTACGCGCCGTATGTCATCAGCGTCGTGCCCGACCCGGTCGCCGTCACACGCGAGATGCACCGCGTCTGCCGTCCCGGCGGAAAAATCATCATCCTCAACCATTTCCGCAGCAAGAGTCGCGTCGGTTCCTGGCTGGAAAAGATCATCGCCCCGTTCACCCTCTATCTCGGCTTCAAATCCGATCTCGATCTGCCGGCCTTTCTCGTTCAGGCGAACCTGAAACCGGTCTCGATCGAGAAGGTGAACATCCCGCGGATCTGGTCGCTCGTCACCTGCATCAAAGAGTAGGTCGCGGCCTCAGAACGCGAAGTACGGGCCGACTCCGCCGGGCGTGCTCTGCCCCTCGATCGCGGTGAAGACCGTGCGGCCGAAGAAGAACGACAAACCCCAGTCGAAACTTCCAGGGTTGGGTCCCGCGACCTCGCTGAACGCGGTGAATCGTCCGTTGAGCGTGTCGGCGTTCCCCACGTTGAAGTTCACGGCGCTGTTTGCTCCGTTGATCCCGCGGATCGTCGCCGACTGGGATTGGAGTGTCGAAGGACAGTAGAAATCGGTGCTGGTCGTGCAGACGGGAAGGCCGGTGGTATTTGCATCGAGAAAGAAAATCCCGTTCGAGCCCGAGTCGAGGTAGCTCCCGCCGTAGGTCTGGCTTCCGTAACTGGTCGACAGGTTGCCCTGGGCGTCGACGGTAAAGACCTTCGCCGAGCCCAGCCCGTTGTTGCTTTGCGTGCCGATGCCGAACACCATCGTACCCGTGGCCGTTGCCGAGCCACCCGCCGGGAGCGATGGAAACTGAATGACGACACCGTTGTTGTCGGTTGAGAACAGCGCGACCGGGTTCAGCACCTGGCGCGCCAGCGATTGCGAGATGCTGGCGCAGCCGGCGGACGGACACGAATAGTACAAGCCGGGATTCGATGATCCGATGTTGACGCAGCCCGGTCCGCAATCTTCACGGAACAATCCGACGCCGAGGATGCCGTTGGCGCCCAGCGAGTCGAGCGTGTTCTCCGCCGTTCCGAAGCTGGTGCAAGACGCCGGAATCGCCGGAAGTCCCGGACTGGCGATCACCTGAATGGGGACGCTGCTGGCCTGCTCGCCGCCCATCTTGATGTCGGCGGACTTCACGGCTCCCCAGGTGTAACCGTCGACGAAGGGGAAACACTCGGCCACCGGCGCGCCGCTCGAATCGGTCTGCTGCGGCAACGAGAGTGTCAGGCTGTCATTGAGCAGCCGCAAGCCGCTCGATCCGGTATCGACGAGGATGCCGCCGATCGTCTGACACGTCGAGGTCCCGGGTGCACACAACGTGACCGACGTGAAGGCGCCGTTGAAGTAGTTGTTCGTCGGCCCTGCGTTCACGACGATCGACTGAAAATTCATCAGCGGCGCCGACGAGCCATCCGAGCTCGACGAGTCGCCGCATTTGGGCGTCGCGACCGCGATGAGGAGGAAGGCTGCGAGCAGCGGACGAATCATCGCTGGCGTTACCGGATCGTCCCGAGTTGGACGCCTGCGGGGAGCTGACCGGTGAGATACGCGCGCCCAGTGAATGCCCGCGGGTGACCGCCCATCTGGACGACGAGTCCGGCATCGTCGATCGCCACAACGCCGCGCGCCCGTCGAGCCTGCTGCCTGGCCCGCATCGCCGCCTGGTAGTGATCGAAATGATCGCCGAGCACCTGCCGGAGATCCGGAATCCACGGTCCGTCCCACGCCACCGCGAACACGGTGCCCGACGACGAGTTGACGTATTCGCGGATCATCGTGCCCGACGAGGATCGCAGCTCGTGCATGGCCACGGGACCGGTCTGCACGATTCGCATCAGCGCACCCTGGACGTGCACGCGGTCGGCGTCGACGGACGTCACGGTGCCGCCAAGCGCCGCCGACGCTTCGGGCGGCCGAGTCATCAGGATCAGCGGAAGGAGCGCAATTCGGGCAAGTCGCGGTGCGAACGTCGGGACCATCTCACTGGGCTCCGACGCCAGAGTAGCACCGAATACCGGATTACCCGCATCGCCTTGCGGGTTCCTTACGCATGTGGCGCGCTACACGCTTCCTGGATCAGCCACGAAACTCACGAAAGCTATTTTTCGTTCGTGCGTTCCTGTTTTCGTGGCGGTTCGAGCCGTGAGTACCAAATCGGCGCGAAAAGTCCGCTAGGCGGCCGCAAACGGGTCTTCGATCGACGGACTCTGTGGCGTGAAGAGTTCCGCTCCGTTCTCCGTGATGTGCATGTCGTCCTCGAGACGGACGCCGAACTCGCCCTTGATGTAGATGCCCGGCTCGTCGCTGAACACCATGCCGGGCTGGAGGGTGAGCGCCTTCTCCCAGCCGAACATGTTGTTCTTGACCAGGTACGGCCACTCGTGGCCGTCCATGCCCATCCCGTGCCCGAGGCGATGCGTGAAGTACTTGAACCCGGGGCCGTAGCCGTTGTCGACAACGATTTTCCGGCCGGCGGCGTCGATCGATTCGAGCGGGACGCCAGGCTTCGCGGCCTTGAGCGCGGCGGTCTGCGCCTGGCGCACGATGTCGAACACCTTTTTCATCTTGTCGGTCGCCTTACCCAGCACGAACGTGCGCGTGATGTCCGACTGATATCCCTCCACCGTGCACCCATCGTCGATCATGATGATCGTGCCCTCGCGGATCGTCTGTGGCGTAATCGATCCGTGCGGCAGCGCGGTGTACTCGCCGACCTGAATGCTGGCAAAGCCGGGGAACCCGAGGCGGCTGTAGCCGGCGCCGATCAAGCTGCTCACGTCGTTCTGCGTCATGCCCGGCTTCAGTGCCTTGAACACGGCTTCGTAGCACTTCAACGTCGCCTGGCTCGCGACGCGCATCAGGTCGAGCTCGTGCGCCGTCTTGATCATGCGGCAGCCCGCGACGATCGGCGTCGCGCTGACGATCTTCATGGCCGGTGCGGCGCCCGCGATGCTGTCGGCGAAGACGAATTTCGACGTCTCCTCTATGCCGATTCTTCCCGATGCAATGCCGCGCTCCTTCAGCCCGGTCGCCACGCGTTCGAACGGGCTCTCGTCCTCCTGCCAGATCGCCACGTCGGTATGCTCGACCGGTCCGCCGGCCAGCTGTTCGCGCGTGCGATCTTCCTCGAATGCCGGCGTGACGATGTACGGGTTGCCGATCTTCGGGATCACCACCGCGGTCAGCCGCTCGCTGTTGCCCCAGCGAATCCCGGTGAAGTAGTTCAGCGACGTGCCGCCTGCCAGGATGATGGCGTCGATCTTCTGCTCCGTCATCAGGCGCCGCGCTTTCTCGAGGCGGGCGCGCCGCTCGTCGGCCGTGATCGGCTTGGCGAGGCTGCGCATCGAGGTGAGCCCGGCGATGCTCGGCGGGGGCGGACCGGCCGGCACGTCGGCGCCGCGACCGCGCTGGGCCGACAGCGATGCCGTGGAAAGACCGGCTGCGCCGGTGAGCCAGAGAAACGATCGTCGGGACAACATGGGAGGCTCCTTCAGAAACGGACGCGCAGGCCGCCGCCCACGTGGGCGCCGCCTGCATCGACGGTCAGCGTATCATCGAGCGGGACCGAGGCGTGCGAGAACATCACGCCGAAGCCCAGGCCGACGCGCGGACGCAGCAGGAATGTCACGTCCGCGCCCGCGTTGAATCCGGCTTTCGATGCCGAGCGATGCACCGTGGTGGCGCTCGCGAATGTGGCGGTGTCGTAGGGGTAGGTCTGCGTGATGGCGACATCGCTCACGACGTCCTGGTTCACCGAGAACCACGACGGCCCGCCGGACAGCGCAAGCTGCCAACGGATCGCCAACGGCACCATCCAGAGCACCTCGAGATGCACGGCCGTTTCATCTCTCGAGAGATTGGCGTCACCTGAAACCGCGCGTGGCTTATTGAAGAAGAACGGATGGGGGACCTGCGCAGAGACCGCTCCCGCCGCGTCTTTGGAGAACCACGACACGCCGACGCCGATGGCGAGGTTTCGCCAGAGACGCGCGCCACCTTCGGCTTCGAACCCTGGCACCGAACCGGTCTTGTACGTCGTGTCGACCACTGACGGTTCGGCGAAATCGGTCGGCTGCACCGTGTTCGAGAAACTCGACGACGGCTGAAAGAAGCCGCTGACGTTGACGAAGCCACGGTCGGTCCACGCGCTTTGCGCGCGAGCGGGCGCCGAGGCGCCCGCCAACCCGATGAGCAGGATCGCGGCAATTCGAATGCTCAACATATGCGTTCCTACTTCGCCAGCAGCGTCGTGCGTGGGGTCGCGAACACAACAGATCGTCCGGCGTCGTCGGTCGCAGTAAAGGTGATCTGTGCCGCGCCGGACGTGTCCCCGCTCAGATTGATGCAGATAGCGCTACAGGCATCGGTTTGCGCAAGGATGTTCGCGCTCCCCGGGCCGCACGCGTTGAAGAACTGCGCGAACTGCGCTGCACTCAGGACGTCGTGCTCCTGAATCGCGCCGGTATGGTCGTAGAAGTCGAAGACCCACTGCGCCACCCGGAGGTTGGCCGTGCCCGCCGACGCCGTGACTCCGATCACCCACTGTGGCCTGGAGGGCGAGGTGCCGCACGCGGTCGCCGCGGGCGAGTTCGGGTTCGGAAGAATCGTCGCGGTTGGCGCAGTCCGTTCCTGCACGCCGACCGCGTCCCATGCTTGCGTGATCGCGCGTTCGGCGGCGCTGCCGGCGCCATACAGATCCCGCGCCGCCTGGATCGTGGTGACGCGCGTGGTCGCGAAGGTCGAACTCGATGGCATCAGCGTCGTCAGCGCGCGGAAGAACGATTTCTCGATCTGTTCGCGATTGGCGGCACCGACGCCCTGCACCGTCTGCCCCGATGTCCGGTTGGTCCCGCCCTCGATCGCCAGGTAGAACGCATGGCTTGCGATCGTCGAGTTGTAGTGAGGATCTCCGCCGACGAAGCGCAGGAGGTAGTGATCGGGATCGCCAGTCGATGCCGGGTTCGACATCGATCGTGCAAACGCCCCTGCGGGGACCGTTAGATCCTTGCCGAGAAGATAGGAGGCTTGCAGCGGGCCGCTGCCAGGCACCTGATAGAAGAACGATGTCGAGATGCCGAACATGTCGGAGAAGGCTTCGTTGAGCGCGCCGGCTTCGCTGTACTGGAACCCGTTGAGGCGAGCGGAATTCGCAGTCACGCCGTGGGTGAGTTCGTGCGACACGACGTCGAGCGCGGCCGAGAACGGCTTTACGTCGACGTTGGAGTAGTAGGTGCCGCGGGGCGCGCCTTCGCCGAAGACCATCGCGCCGCGGCCGTCGGTGAGGCAGGTCGAGCAGAAGAAGGCGTTGAGATAGTAGGTACCGATCACGCTGGCAGACGCGGTGCCGATGTCCTGGATGCGAACCGGATGCGTAAGCATCGGCATTCGCAGATCCCGGTTGTCGAGGCCGTGGCGGCCGAAGCGCTTGTAAAGGAAATCGTAGTACCAGCCGGCGTAAACATGGGCGTCCACCACCGCGCCGTCGCTCCAGTCGTTGCTCGCTGCTGCGCTCGCGCTGGCGACGTCGCTGGTGGCGAGCGCCGTGAGGCGATTCAGCGCGCTGACGGTGCGCGCAAGATTGCCCTTCATGTCATAGGTCGTGAGCGCGGCGGGTCGCAGCGGATCGTCGGCGATGAAGGTGCCGGAAAAGGGTTTCGCACTGACCTTCTTGTCGTCACCGTAGGTGCCCTTGCCGTGTCCGATCTCGGTGACGAAGTCACTGTCCTGTTGCAGCGAGACGCCGCTGTTGCCGTCGACATAGACATTCATCAACTCGACGCCGGTGAAGGCCTGCCCGAGATACGCGAGGTGATAGCCGTCCGACAGCGGCAGCACGACGAGTTCGGGCGAGGAGCCGCTGAACTCACCTCCGGCGGCGCGGGCGATGGCGCCGCGAGCCGCTTCGCCCGACAGCGCCGGAGTCAGACTCAGGCTGACGTCGGTGTGTAACGTGCCGTAGACCGAGACCGTGCCGTCGGGCGCGGTCTGACGCGTCACGTCGCCGCCGACGATCCGAATCCCGCGGACGTATTGATCCAGACGTTCATGGACACGGTCCGGAAGCAGTGTGTCGCGTTGCACGTCGCGGACGACCAGGGTGCGGTCTCGAAGCATCGCGTC
>DASSGK010000519.1:0-5227 GCA_035693505.1 Vicinamibacterales bacterium | reverse complement strand
GTCCTGGATCTGTGCCACAACCGGTGTGATTTTAGCACGTTAGCGGCCGTCGATCTTCGCAAGAACCTCTTTGGCTTCCGCCGACGAGGGATCGAGTACGAGCGCGCGTCCAGCTTCAGTCCGCGCGGCGGCGAAATCCCTGGCCTGCCGGTACGCCTCGCCGAGCGCGGCATGTCCTTCGGCCGTCTCCGTACTCCAGAGCGCGATCTTGAAGGCGTCGATCGCTTCGTGAACGCGTCCGGTCCGAAGCAGCGACCGGCCAAGCAGAAGATGCGCCTCGGCCAGGTACGGGGAGACGTAGATCGCGTGGTTCAATTCGACGATGGCCTCGCGATCGTTTTCCTGCTGAAACAGCCGCTGCGCCCGTTCCAGGCGGAAGCGCGCGATCTCGTCGCTGTTTCGCTGCTCGTCGCTGGTCAGCCGGGCATCGATCTGCCTCGCGTGCGGAAGCTCGACCTGAGGCTTGAGGCGTTCCAGACCCTTCGGCACGGCATCGCCGCCCGGACGGGCGGAGGGCGCGTACGCTTCAGACAGCCGATGCGCCAGCTCCCTCTCG
Organism: Vicinamibacterales bacterium; assembly: GCA_035693505.1. GTDB lineage: Bacteria > Acidobacteriota > Vicinamibacteria > Vicinamibacterales > CAVVIG01 > CAVQFC01. The sequence continues at coordinate 4,671 of DASSGK010000519.1, read as the reverse complement.
CGCCCGGCCTCTGCCCCGTTGTTGCCGGCTGTCAAGGCCGCCGCGAGCACGAAGTGCGCGTCGGCATCCGCCGGATTGCGCCGCACGGCCTCGCGCAGCCAGTAGGTGGCCGCCGTCGCATCGCGATCGAGCCAATACGCGTACCCCAGGTTGAACAACAGATCTTCGTCGTCGCGGTCAGCCTCTGCCGCCTTGCTGAAGAAGTAGGTGGGCTGTCCGCCCTGCGGTGCGCCGCCCCGGCGAAGCTGCACCACGCCGAGGTTGTTCAGCAGCGCGGGCGACGGGTCGACGGCTGCCAGCGCGCTGAACGTGGCGAAGGCCTCGTCGTATTTCTTGAGATTCAGCTGCGACAAACCGGCCAGGAAGCGCGCACGGCGAAACACGGGCGAGTCGTCGCCCACCGATTCGACCGCCGCCAGCGCTAGCGCGTGATCGCCCTGCTCGGCATACACATCCCACAGGGCCAGCCGCGCGCGATCGAACGATGGCTGTCCCGCCAGCGCGGCACGGAGATAGCTGATCGCCGTCGCCGGCGTGTCTGCGACCAACCCCTTGATGTAGGCCTCGAACACCGTGACCGGTGGGTGCTGTTTCTCGATGTCGGCCGAGGAGGCCGCCGACGGCAGGGCCATCTTCCGCGCGATCCGCTCGAAGGTCGCGAACAGTTCCGGCAGCGGTCCCCGCTCGGTGACGTCGGCACGCACGCGCCCGGTGTCGAGCGCGATGCTGCGCGCGCGAACCACCAGGGCGTCGTTCTCCATCAGCAGCGATCCCACTATCACCTGCGAGGCGCCGACCAGCTGCCCGATCCGGATCACCGTCGCATCGGTCAGGACCGAGGCCGGCGGGACCTGCAGGCGCTCGAACGCCTGCCGCCGTTCGATTCGAGTGATCGCGCTGGCACCGAGCGCGTTGAGATCGTCGGCCAGCAGAACCGCCGAGGCCTCTGTGAGCCAGAATAGCGGTCCGCCGCGCGTGACGTTTTCGAACGGCATGACGAGCACACGCGGGGACCGCGTCGCGCCCGCGGATTGCGCGGCCGCCTGAGCTCCACACGACAACGCCAGCGTCACGACGACAGCCGGGGTGACCAGCAGACGCGTCACAAGGCCTCGGCCGATTCGGAACCCACCGGCTGAGCAGTCAACAGCGAGACGTTCAGCACGCATGTCTTCTCGCCCGCGGCGCGACATGCCTGGATTTCAGCGCTCGCGGCGATGTCGAAGAGCGCGAGGAGGCGGGCAAACGCCGCGCAGTAGAAGCCGCACAACGGGTACGGCACTCGCTCGCGGACGGTGCAGAACACGGACGCGCGCAGCTCGACACGGGCGGTGCTGCCTCGCAGCCTCCAGATGGCGCGGCTCCCGCTGTAGCTGTTGTGCACGAGCCGTCGCGCCAGGCGCAGCAGGAGCCTTCGCCGGAGCCATGCCGGCGCGCGTTTGAGCATCGCGTGCTGGAGCGGGGGCATCGACTGCACCGTCCAGTCCGCCGCGTACTCCCCCGCGCGCGAGGTAATCAGCTTGTAGGCGTCGCCCTCCTGCCGCAGGAAGCTGAGGACGGCGTACAGCGGGGCGAGCCCGATCGTACCTTCGCGGAGTCCCTCGGCGTTGAGCCAGTTTTCGTAGAACCCCAGACGGGACGGGAGGATATCCGCGATGCCCTGGTGCAGGCTGGCGACGAGGACGCGGCCTATGCCGGCTTCTCGCATGTCAGGTTAAGATGCCACGAGCGACGTGCCATCGCGCATCTGCTGTCGCAGGCTCGCGCGCTTCAAGATCACAAACTGTAATCGTATCACGAGCTTAGCGCGCTTCGGCGCCGCCTCGGTCGCAACCCGTACATGATTCTGAGTCTTCAACGACAGGTCCACGACGCCATCAGCGGCACGATCCGGACACGTTTCGGTGTCGCCGAAGTCCCTGTGTTCGCCATCGAAGTCCCGCCGACGCGAAGTCTCGGCGATCTCGCCGTCCCGGTCGCCTTTCAGCTTGCGCGTGTGCTGCGCAAGGCGCCGGGCGCCATCGCGAAGGAACTCGGCGAAGCGCTCGGCACTATTCCGGGCATCGCACGCATCGTCGCCACGCCGAACGGCTATCTGAATCTGTATCTCGATCGGACCGCGTTCTTCACCGCCCGCGTTCGCCAGCAGGTCGCGCCCGTGCCGGGCGCGGACGAGAAAACGATCGTCGAGCACACGGCCATCAATCCGAACAAGGCCGCGCACATCGGCCACCTGCGCAACGCCGCGCTCGGCGACACGCTGGTTCGGGCGTTGAGCTTCCGGGGCACGCCGGTCGAAACCCAGAACTACATCGACGACACCGGCGTTCAGGTCGCCGACGTGATCGTCGGGTTCCGCGAGCTCGAACGCCTCACGCTCGACGCCGTGCGAACGATCGCCGACACGACGCGGTTCGATTACTACTGCTGGGACCTGTACTCGAAGGTGACCGAGTGGTACGACGGTGACGCGCAACGATTGGCGATTCGCGCCGCTGTTCTTCACGACCTCGAACACGGCGGCAACGACACCGCCGCGATGGGCGCGTTCATCGTCGATCGCATCGTCCGCGCGCATCTGAAGACGATGGCGCGGCTCAACATCGGCTACGACCTGCTGACGTACGAGGGCGATATCCTCCGGCTGCATTTCTGGTCTCACGCCTTCGAAACATTGAAGGCGCAGGGCGCGGTCTTCCTGCAGACCGAAGGCAAGCTCGCGGGCTGCTGGGTCATGCGCATCGACGATGGCGGCAGTCCCGCGGCGCAAAAGGAAACGCCATCCACAGAAGAGGGCGACGATCCCGAACAGCGGGAAAAGGTGATCGTCCGCTCCAACGGCGTCGTCACCTACGTCGGCAAGGATCTCGCGAACCAGTTCTGGAAGTTCGGCTTGCTCGGGCTCGATTTCAGGTACCGGCGCTTCGCCACGCAGCCCAACAACCGTTCGCTGTGGGCAACGACTTCAGCGGACGGAGAGCCTGGCGCGCCGGCGTTCGGCGGCGCGAAGAGGATCTACAACGTCATCGACTCCCGGCAGATGTATCTGCAGGCGCTGCTGAGCCAGGCGCTGCGGACACTCGGCCATCCCACCGAGGCCGGGAATTCGATCCACTTCTCGTACGAGATGGTCGCGCTGTCTCATGCCACGGCGCGCGAACTGGGATACGAATCCGAGGCTGACGACATCAGGAAGCCGTTTGTGGAGGTGTCGGGACGCAAAGGCCTCGGCGTGAAGATCGACGATCTGCTCGACCTGCTCACCAACAAGGCGGGCGGTGAGGTCGCGCAGCGCAACCCGGAATTCACCGCCGAGGAATGCGCCCGGGCCGGAGCGCAGATCGCGGTCGCCGCGATTCGCTACTTCATGCTGAAGTTCTCCCGCGGCAAGCTGATCGTGTTCGACATCGAGGAGGCGCTCAGCTTCGAGGGTGAAACCGGCCCGTACCTGCAGTACGCCGTTGTGCGCGCGCGCAACATCATGCAGAAGCTGCAGGAGCGGGAGGGAGTGTCCGAGGCCAACGTGGTGGAAAGCCTCGACCAGTCCGCGCCTCGGGAGTTGACGGAGGAGTCCGACGACCCGACCCACGACCTGTGGGCGCTCGTCTTCGAGGCCTCACGTCTTGATGAGGTAGTCGAGACCGTTGTCCGATCGCTGGAGTTCTCGGGCCTCGCCAAGTACACGTTCGGGCTGGCGCAGACGTTCAACGCGTTCTACCATCGGTACCCGATCCTGAGCGAAGAAGATGCGGATCGGAAACGGTGGCGAGCCGCCGGCGTGGCGTACGTGCGCGTACAGCTCACGCGGGCGCTCGATCTGATGGGGATAGACGTCCCGAATCGAATGTGACCATGACAGTCATTGGCATTGCGAACTGCCGGAAGCTCGAAGACTACCGGCAGTCCATCCTTCACGTCGGCGGTGAACCGCATACGCTCGACTCGTCGATGGCCATCGAAGAGGCACTCGCGGGAATCGACGGCCTCATGCTGACCGGTGGCGGCGACGTGGCACCGTCGAGGTACGGCGAGGTCGCCCACGCCACGGTCGAAGAGGCCGAGGCCGGCCGCGATGAATTCGAGATTGCGCTCGTGCTGGCGGCCCGCGCGCGCAAGCTGCCGATCCTGGCGATCTGCCGCGGCGTTCAGGTCCTCAACGTCGCCTGCGGAGGGACGCTGGTCCAGGACATTCCTTCACAGATTGCCGGCGCTCTCACGCACAGCCTGCCCGTTCCGCAGCATCAGCCCTACGAGCTGGCGCACGAGGTCTGGGTGGACAAGGATTCCCTGCTCGCGCGGTTGATGCGGGAGCGGCTCGTCGACGAGGCGCTCGAAGTGAACAGCCGGCATCATCAGGCCGTGAAGAATGTCGCTCGCGGATTCGTCGTGACGGCCACTGCACCGGACGGCGTCATCGAAGTCATCGAGGATCCCGAAGCGCGCTTCTGCCTCGGCGTGCAGTGGCACCCGGAGAATTTTTTCCGGACAGGCGAATTCCGCGCGCTGTTCGAGGGATTCGTCGAGGCGGCTCAGAAGGGCTGACTGGGATGTAAGGCGGACCTTCAGGTCCGCCGTGTGTGCAGGCCTGAAGGCGCGCACTACACCGGAGTCGAATTTGGTCTAAGGTTTTCCGAACACTACCACTGTCTCCACATGCGGCGTGTTCGGAAA
>DASSGK010000518.1:0-11427 GCA_035693505.1 Vicinamibacterales bacterium | reverse complement strand
ATCGACCCGAAGACCGGCGCGCCCACCTACCGCGGCGACATCCTCGAGCAGCAGACCGGTCAATGGGTCGATTCGTGCCCGAGCACAGAGGGCGGCCACAACTGGCAGTCGATGAGTTATGTCCCGTCGAGCGGCACGCTGATCATTCCACTGAGCCAGTCGTGCATGGCGATGTCGGGACGCAAGATCGAGCCGACCAATGGATCGGGCGGCACTGGCGCGGATCGCCGGTTCTTTGAGATGCCAGGCACCGAGGGCAACGTGGGCAAGCTCGCGGCCTTCGACGTGAAGACGATGAAGGAGTTGTGGACGCGCGATCAGCGGTCGCCGTACCTGACCGGCGTCATCACGACCGACAGCGGCGTGGGCTTCGTCGGCGATCTCGATCGGACGTTCCGCGCGTTCGACGTGAAGACCGGTGAGACGCTGTGGCAGACGCGCCTCAGCACGACCGTCATGGGTTATCCAGTCACGTTTACGGCGGGCGGCCGTCAGTACGTCGCCGTGACGACCGGCGCCACCGGCGGCGGCAGCCCGCGCGTCGTCCCGCGCACGATCATTCCGGAAGTAAAAATGCCCGGCACCGGCAATGCGCTCTACGTCTTCGCGTTACCGGAGCGGGCTCGGTAAGTCTGGTAGGTCACGTGGGTCAGGTAGGTCAGGTGGGTCAAGTAGGTCTGGTGGGTCGGTCGCGGAGCGCGAAGGCTTCAGCCGAACGACGTGTAGCGCGAAGGCTTTAGCCGAGCGAGATGGAGCGCGAAGGCTTTAGCCGAGCGGGAGTATGCGATGAAACGGACGATCCTCACGGTGGCGGGATGCTTCGCGCTGGCTGGTGTAGTGCAGGCCTTTAGGCCTGCAACGGCGATAACGACGACGGACGCGCCGGTCACCAAGGCTCAGGTCGACAAATGGATGACCGAGCTCTCCAACTGGCGACGCTGGGGCAAGACGGATCAGATCGGGACGCTGAACCTGATCACGCCCGACAAACGGAAGGCGGCGCTGAAGCTGGTTCGCGACGGCGTGTCGGTCTCGCTCGCTCACACGATCGACAAAGAGAAGGCCGCCGACAACCCGCGGCCGCTCGGACAGGAAATGGTCCTCGACGCCGGCGGCCACGCGATGGATCTCTACTCCATCTGGTACCACGGGTCGGTGATCACCCACATCGACGCGCTCTGCCACTATTCGTTCGAAGGGAAGATCTTCAACGGCTTCGAGCGATCGGCCATCGCGCCGGGCCCAGGGTGCCCGAGCAACGGCATCGAGAATCAGAAGGCCGGCATCATCACGCGCGGCATCATCGTCGATCTCCCGCGCATGAAGAACGTGCCGTACCTCGAGCCGGGAACGGCAGTCTACGCGTCGGATCTGGAGGCGTGGGAAAAGTACGCCGGGATCAAAATCGGCAGCGGCGACGCGCTGTTCCTTCGCACCGGCCGATGGGCGAGGCGCACCGAGAAGGGACCGTGGAACGTGGCGGCCAACGCCGCGGGCTTCCACGCGTCGGTCATGCCGTGGCTGAAGCAACGCGACGTCGCGCTGCTCGGCAACGACGGCGTCAACGACGTGCAGCCGTCCGGCATCGAGGGATCGCCGCGTCCGATTCATCAGCTCGCCATCGTCGCCCTCGGATTGCCGCTCGTCGATGTCATGGATCTGGAGGCGGCCGCCGAGACGGCGGCCAGGCTGAAGCGCTGGGAGTTCCTGCTCACGGCCGCGGCCGTCCCGGTACTTGGCGGCACGGGGTTCCCGCTCAATCCGGTCGCGACGTTCTGAAAGCGCACCTTCGACACCATTGATGTGCGTCGAGAGATCGTTCTTGCGGTCGCAGTCTTCGTCGCGTCGGCGTTCGTACTGACGCTGCCCCTCGCCCTCCATCCGGCTCGAACGCTGCCGTCGGATCTCGGCGACACCCTGCTGACCACGTGGATCGTCAGCTGGGATGCGGACCGCCTTCGCCATGGGCTTCGCGGACTCTGGGACGCACCTATCTTCTATCCCTATCGCGGGACGCTGGCGTTTTCCGAAACGCTGCTTGGCGTCGCGGTGTTCGCTGCGCCGGTGTACTGGATCACTGGCGATCCCGTCCTGACGTACAACGTCGCATTCCTGGTGTCCTTCACGATTGCCGGGGTCGGCATGTACCTGCTCGCACGCGAGCTCACCGGCAGCCGCGCCGCCGCATTCGCCGCCGGCATGTACTACGCGTTCGGTCCACTCCGCATGTCGCAGATCTCGCACATCCAGATGGTGGCGACAGGCTGGATTCCATTCGCGCTATGGGGTCTTCATCGGTATTTCTCGACCAGGCAATTCCGCTGGCTCGTCCTCTTTGCCCTGTCCTGGGTGATGCAGACACTTTCGAATACTTACGCCGGCTACTTCGCCGCACTGCCGATCGCCATCGTCATTCTCGACGGCGTCCTGCATGCGAAGGAACGGCGGGGACGAGTGCTGACGCACCTGTGCGCTGCCGGCCTTATTGCAGTCATCGCCCTGGCGCCTGTGGGCATTGCCTACTACCGTGCGCGCACGATCAACCATCAGGTGCGGGGCGTTGAAGAGATCGTGGCCAACAGCGCCGACCTCCGCGCCTTCATCGTCGGCAAGAACAGCGTCGGGATCTGGAGATGGCTGCCCACGGCCGTCGCGATCGATCCCGAAAAGGAACTGTTCCCCGGCCTCTTCGCTTTGTGTCTGGCAGCGATCGGAATCCATGCCGCGATCCGCGACTCGTCGCGAAGGCGAACGGTGCTCGTGTACCTGACGATCGGGATCGCGGCGGTGGTGTTGTCGCTCGGGCCTCACGTCCGGATTTGGGGCGCGACGGTCACCGAGCACGGGCCTTACAGCTGGCTGCTCGCCTTCGTGCCGGGGATGGACGGCATGCGCGTACCAGCACGCTTCGCAATCGTCGCGATCGCCGCCATATCCGTACTGCTCGCGATCGGAGTTGACTGGATTCGTGCGCACGCTGCGCCCGGCATCCGCCAGCTGATTCCTGCCGCGTGCGTCCTCATGGTCGTCGCGGACGGTTGGGCCATGCCGATCACGACAGTGAAGTACTCCGCACGCGGACGGCCGGAAGACCGCGCCGTCGCCTCGTGGCTGGCCGATCGCACGTCCGGCGCGCTGCTGCACCTGCCGGCTCGCCCGCCGACCGGAGAGCAGATGCTCGACTATCAGTTCATGACGCTCGTGCATGGGCATCCGATCGTGAACGGCTACAGCGGGTACGCGACGCCGCTGCTCGACTTTCTGTCAGCAGGCACATCACCGCTCTACGATCTGGCACGATTTCCATCGACCGTCCGCATGCTTCGCGCGATCGGCGTCCGCTATGTGATCGTCCATCCCGGCGACTACGATCCCGCATCGAAAGCCGATGCGCTTCCGGAACGCACGATCGAGGCGTTTCGAGGCTCGGGCCAGGTGGTGAAGGAAGCCGGGCTGCCGCAAGTTACGGCCTTCGAACTGCAACCCTGGAGCGCATCGCCGGACGCGAACGCATCGATCGCGCTCCTTGATCCACGAGAACTGTCGGCGACGGCATCCGAATCGCCGGGCCGCATCGAGAATCTGTTTGACGGCGATCGCGATACGCGCTGGATCGCCGGAATCGGCGGGCAGGATGGCTCGAGCTGGGTTCGCGTGCAACTGGCCCACCCGGCGGACATCGCGCGCGTCTCGCTGCAAATCGCGGAGCGATCGATGACCGACTATCCGCGCATGCTTCGAATCGAAAGCGAGGACCCCGCCGGCCGTTCGCGCGTGCTCTACGATGACGCGCCGTACACGGAGCTGGGCAAGGCCGTTGTCGAGAACGGACAGTATCCGGATCTGGTCATCGCTCTTCCCCACAATGAAACGGCCGCTCTCACGATTCGACAGACCGCTCAGTCGAGAGCGTCGTGGTCGATCCACGAGCTGCGGCTCTGGCGGTATGATTCGACTGGAGGTAATCGATGAAGCGTTTTCTTGGTATCGCTCTTACCGGCACGCTGCTCGCGGCGGTTTCCCTCGCGGCGCAGTCGCCGAAGGGCTGGATGGTGCGCGCCGATCGCAGCACCAGCGCGTCCGATCCGGACGGGGCAGGCGCGATCAAGTTCGTGACGATGGGCACCGGCTTTCACGCGACGAACCCGCAGGCCGCGGTGTATTGGAACCCGGCGAACACGCAGACCGGCAACTACACGCTGAAGGGAACGTTCACGCTGGTCAAGCCGAGCGGCCACACGAACTACTACGGGCTCGTGTTCGGGGGCAGCGATCTCGAGGGCGCGAAGCAGGCCTACACCTACTTCCTCGTCGCGCAGGACGGCACCTGGCTCGTGAAGCATCGCAACGGCGACGCGGCGACCGACGTGCTGCCGAAAACGCCGAACGCCGCGGTGAAGAAACCCGGCGCTGACGGCAAGTCGACCAACGCACTCGAAGTGCGGGTCGGCGCCGACAAGATCGACTACGTCGTCAACGGGACCGTGGTGGGATCGTCACCGAAGAGCGCGGCCAAGACGGATGGGATCTATGGCATCCGCGTGAACCACCTGCTCGAGGTGCACATCGACGGGCTGTCGGCCGGGAAAATGTAGTGCAGGCCTTCAGGCCTGCCGTTTCGCTCTGAGGCTCAACGCCGCCCGGCCTGGATGTCTTTGGCAACCTTCTCGACGTCTCCCCACACGCGGAGAAGGTTGCCGCTCCAGATCTTGCCGATCTGTTCTTCCGTATAACCTCGTCGCACGAGCTCCAGCGTGACGTTGAACGTCTCCGCCGCGCTGTTCCAGCCATCGACTCCCCCGCCGCCGTCGAAGTCGGACGAGATGCCGACGTGATCGATGCCAATCAGCTTCACCGCGTAGTCGATGTGATCGACGAAGTCCTTCACGGTGGCGCGCGGCGCGGCCGGCCATTTGCGATTGATCTCCGCGAGACGCCGCTCGAACTCGGCGCGGCGATCGGCGGGCAGCGTCTCGACGCCGGCGGTGACTCCGCCGCGTCCGCCTCGGCCTGCGACGTTTGCGGGAGACGCGCCTTCGACAGGACACGGCGGCGTGACCGCCGGTCCCGCCGCGCGCCCCGCATCTGCACCGCCGCCGCGTCCGCTCGGCAGCGCGAACTCCTGCCGTAGCGCCGCGATCGCCGGACCGCGCTCGACGGGGTCCGTCTTCACATAGCTCGCGAACGCCACGATCTGCGCGACGCCGCCGTTGGTCTTGATGGCCATCAGCATCTCATCGTCGAGATTTCGGCTGTGATTGGCGAGCGTGCGGACGGCCGAGTGCGAGGCAATCACGGGAGCTTTCGACAAGCCGATCGCCTGCATCATCGCGCCCTTGGACGGGTGCGACACGTCGACCATGATTCCCCATTTGTTCATTTCCTGGATGACCTGCCGGCCGAGCGGCGAAAGCCCTCCCCAGGACCACTTGTTGTCGGCCTCTCCCGTGTTCGAGTCCGCGAGCTGACTGTGGCCGTTGTGCGCGAGCGACATGTAGCGTCCGCCGCGCTGCCAGAATTCCTTCACGCGGTTGATGTCGGTGCCGATCGGATAGCCGTTCTCGATGCCGATGACGGCGACCTTCCTGCCGCTCTTCGAAATTCGCACGACGTCTTCCGGCGTGGTGGCGAGGCCGATCTCGTTTGGCGCGATCTCCTCGGTCAGGTGATGAATCGCGTCGAACTTGGCGATCGCGGCCTTGTAGGCGCGGTCGTAGCCGGACGGCTGAAACGCGTCGGCGACTTGCGGCGGATTCGACTGGCCGACGAAGACGATCATGAACGAGACGTCGAGGCCGCCGGCCTTCATCTTCGGCAGGTTCACCTGCGTCGTCAGCGGCATGGTGTAGTTGCACGCGCGTGTGAAATTGCCGGGGTCCACGTCGTTGTGCGTGTCGAGCGTGATCACCCGCTCGTGAATCGCGCGCGCACGCGCCACCAGGTCGGGCTCCTGAGCCGCCATCGTTACGCCGCCAAGCGCCAGCGCGGCGATTGCCGCGGTTTTCGTGAGAATACTCATCGGATCGTCTCAGAGGTTTCGTCTCAGAGGTCCCGTCTCAGAGGTCCCGTCTCAGAGGTCTCGTCTCAGAGGTCCCTCGTCGGAAAGCCCTGCGATCGCGGCATATCTTCCCACGGATTCGGTCCTATAATCCCCGGATGGTCAGCAAAGCCTTTCGCCTCGCCGTTCTACTCAGCGCGATCGCGACGACGCCGCTGGTCGCGCAGCAGACCGCATCGCAGCTGGCAAACCTTCGTCATTGGTCGGGACAAGGTGTGGCGCCGGTGTACGAGGGATTCGACATCAACCCCGACGGCTCCTTCAACATGTGGTTCGGCTACATGAACCGCAATTACGAGGAAGAGCTCGACATTCCCGTCGGCGCGGCGAACACGTTCGAGCCGGGCGGCGACCGCGGCCAGCCCACGCACTTCACCACGCGGCGCCACAAGGACGTCTTCAAGGTGACGGTGCCGAAGGAATTCGGCGACAAGCAGCTGGTGTGGAAGCTGACGACGCACGACCGCACCGAGCAGGTGGTCGCCACGCTCAAACCGGTGTGGCAGATCGATCGCCTGCGCACGACGCGCGGCGGCAACAGCGAAAAGGTCAGCTCCAATCTCCCGCCCGTCGTGAACGTCTCGGTCACCGATCAGTCGGTCGGCGGCACGACGCTGGCGCTGAGCGCGACCGACGACGGCCTTCCCGCGCGGCGCGGAGTGCCAATCGGCATGACCGTCTTCTGGACAAAGTTCCGCGGGCCTGGCAGCGTGAAGTTCTCGACGACCGAAGCCAAGCTGTCCAACGGCAAGGCGACGACGACGGCGCAGTTCAGCGAGCCTGGCGAGTACATCCTGCAGGCAGTCGTCGACGATGGCTCAGGCGAATCAGCCGGCAACTTCGGCTACCACTGCTGCTGGACCAACACGCAGGTCAAGGTGACGGTGAACGGCAGCCGTGAGCGTGCCACCAGTCAGCAATCGGCCATTGCCAATCAGCAATCGCCGACCTTCACCAGGGACGTTGCCCCGATCTTCCAGAAAAGCTGTCAGACGTGTCACCACCAGGGCACCTCTGCGCCGATGTCTCTCGTGACGTACGACGAAGTCCGGCCATGGGCGCGTTCGATTCGACAGCGGGTCGCGAGCCGGGACATGCCACCGTGGCATCTCGACAAGACCGTCGGCATCCGTCACTACAAGAACGATCGCTCGTTGAACGACGACGAGATCGCGACCGTTGTCCGCTGGGTCGACTCCGGCGCGCCGCAAGGTAATCCCGCCGACATGCCGGCGCCGCTGACGTTCCGCTCCGAAGGGGACTGGTTCATCGGCGAGCCGGATTTGAAGGTCACGACGCCGAACGACTTCACGATGTACTCCAACGGCCCGGACTGGTGGATCGATCAGTACGCCGACGTGGAGATGACCGAGGACCGCTGGATCAAGTCGATGGAGATCAAACCCAGCAACCCCAAGGTCGTCCATCACGTCGTGGTCTACGCGATCGAACCCGACGCGCCCGAAGGCACGCCGGAGGGCGGCGTGATGCTCCACGAGTACGCCGTCGGGAAGTACGGCGACATCTTCGGCGACAACACGGGCCGGCTGCTCAAGAAGGGAACCCGCCTGCGCTACGACATGCACTACTTCGCGATCGGCTCCGAGCAGCACAACAAGACGACGATCGCGTTCAAGTTCTACCCGAAGGGCGTGACGCCGAAATACCAGGTGCGGTCACAGAACATCCGCAACATCCCGAACGACGAGCTCGAAGTGCCGCCGAATTCGGTCGTGCGGACGGATGGATACTTCCGGCTGCCGCGGCCCGCGCGCATCGACGCGTTCCAGCCGCACATGCACATGCGCGGCCGGGGGCTGACGGTCGAAGCGATCGATCCGGTCACCAACCGGACGTTCATCCTCAGCTCGGTCGATCACTTCGATTTCAACTGGCACATCAACTACGTCTACGCCGACGATGCCGCGCCGCTGCTGCCGGCGGGGACGGTGCTGCACCTGATCGGCATTCACGACAACACGTCGGCCAACCGGCGCAATCCCGATCCGAACATGTGGGTCGGCTTCGGTGAGCGCAGCGTCGACGACATGCTCCAGGTCTGGCTCGACATGGTCTACCTCGACGACGCGGAGTATCAGCGGCTCGTGGAGGAGCGCAAGGCGCGGCCGACGACCTCCACCACCTCGCAGCAGGTGCAGCAGCAGCGCTGACGTGAGCGCCGCTGTCCCTCAAGCGGGCGGGATCGCCTTTCGCGGCCGCGGCCGCGATCTGTCGATCCTGCTCGTCTCGTCGAAAAAGCAGGCCGGCTTCTGGATCTTCCCGAAAGGCCACGTCGAGCGCGGAGAAACCGCGGCGCAGGCCGGCGTACGCGAGACGCTGGAAGAGGCCGGTGTCGGCGGCGATCTGCTCGGCGCGATCGGCGCGCCGCTCGAGTACGACTGGAACGGCAGGCGCTACAGCGTGCAGTACTTCCTGATCCGCGCGACGTCGGAATCGCCGGCTGACGATGGCCGCGAAATCCTGTGGCTGCCGTACGAGGAGGCGCTGCGGAAACTGAGCTTCGACGATACCCGCCGACTGCTGCGCGAGGCGCGCGCGCGGATCGACAGCCTGCCGCATTCGTGATCCGTTGAGCAACGCCACACGCACCGTCAAAACCGATCTCGAGTCGGCGCTGGCCTGGCTCAAGCGCCGAAGCTCGAAAGCGACGCGCGCAGGCATGGCTCGCTACGCGATCCCATCGGAGCATGCCCTCGGCGTGCGGATGAAGGACATCAAGGCGCTCGGCAAGATGCTCGGGCTCAACCATCCGCTCGCGGCGGCGCTCTGGGAGACCGGCGTTTACGAAGCGCGCATGGCTGCCTCGTTCGTGGCCGATCCCGGGCAGCTGTCTGCGGCGCAGATGGATCGCTGGTGCGCCGGCTTCGACAACTGGGCCATCTGCGACGCGATGTCCTTCAACCTGTTCGATCGTTCGCCGCACGCGTGGGCGAAGGTCGCGGCATGGAGCGGCCGGCGCGGGGAGTTTCAGAAGCGCACGGCGTTCGCGCTGCTGTGGAGCCTCACGGTCCACGACAAGCGCGCCGCTGACGACAGGTTCCTCGAGGGGCTGGCGCTCATCGAGCGGGAGGCGTCGGACTCCAGAAATTTCGTCAAGAAGGCCGTCAACATGGCATTGCGCGCGGTCGGCAAGCGCAATAGCGCCCTGAATAAGGCCGCGATCGCCGTCGCTGCAAGGCTGGCGGAGTCGCCGGATGCCACGGCCGCCTGGGTTGGCCGCGATGCGCTGCGGGAGTTGACGAGCTCGTCTGTCCGCCGGCGCCTGCAGCGCCGCCCTATATAATCGCGGCGATGACCGACGTCGAGATCTACGACACCACGCTGCGCGACGGGACGCAGGGCGCGGGCATTTCCCTGTCAGTCGCCGACAAGCTGCGCATCGCCGATCGCCTCGACGCCTTCGGCGTGCATTACGTCGAAGGCGGCTGGCCCGGCTCGAACCCTCGGGACATCGAGTTCTTCGCGGAGGCGAAGCACAAGACCTTCCGGCACGCGAGGCTTGCCGCGTTCGGCTCGACGCGGCGCAAGGATGTCTCGGCGACTGCCGACGATCAGGTGCAGCTGCTCATCGCCGCCGGGACGCCGGTCGTCACCATCTTCGGCAAGACGTCGCCGCTCCATGTGCGAGAAGTCCTGCAGACCACGCTCGACGAAAATCTCAAAATGATTGCGGATACCGTGCGCTTCCTGAAGGCACACGGGAAGTTCGTGGTCTACGACGCCGAGCACTGCTTCGACGGGTTCCGGGAAGACGCACCGTACGCGCTCGCCACGCTGCACGCCGCCGAACAGGCCGGCGCCGACATCGTCACGCTGTGCGACACGAACGGCGGCTCGCTGCCGGGCGACGTCGCCGCCATCACACGTGTGGCGCGCGAAGAGATCCGCGCACGCATCGGGATCCACACGCACGACGACATCGGCCTTGGAGTCGCCAACGCGCTGGCCGCGATCGAGGCGGGTGCCACGCACGTGCAGGGCACGATCAACGGATACGGCGAGCGGACGGGGAACTGCAACATGACGTCCGTGATCCCGATCCTGCATTTCAAGTTGAACAGGCGCGGCGTGCCGGCCGAGTCGCTCCCGCGCCTGACCGAGCTGTCGCAGTTCGTGGACGAGACCGCGAACCTGCGGCCGAACCCGCGTCTGCCATGGGTCGGCGCGGCCGCCTTCTCTCACAAGGGCGGCACGCACGTCAACGCGGTGGCCAAGGTCCTGAGCAGCTACGAGCACGTCGATCCGGCGTCGGTCGGCAACACGCGTCACGTGCTGATCAGCGATCTCGCCGGCCGCAGCAACATCGTGATGAAGGCCCGGGAGCTCGGATTCGATCTCTCGGTCGACACGGCGGACCTCAAGTCCATGCTCGCGGCGATCAAGGATCTGGAGCATCGCGGCTACGAATTCGAAGCCGCCGACGGCTCGCTGGCGCTGCTGATTCGCCGTTCACTATCGCGCACGGCGCCGCCGTTCACGGTCGACGCCTATCACGTGTCGATGCGATCGGAAGGTACCGCGTCGGTCTGCGAGGCGACCGTGAAGGTGCGCGTCGGTGAAGAGCGCGCGCATACCGTCGCCGACGGAGACGGTCCGGTGAATGCCCTCGATGCGGCGCTCCGCTCCGCGCTCGTCACGTTCTATCCCCATCTGCAAAGCGTTCGCTTGACGGACTACAAGGTCCGCATCATCGATTCCTCCAGCGGCACCGCGGCCACCACGCGCGTACTCATTCAATCGAGCGACGGCGTCCGCGAGTGGGGCACGATCGGCGTCAGCGAAAACATCATCGAAGCCAGCCTGCAGGCGCTCGTGGACAGCCTTGAATGCGCGCTGATCAACAGCCCTGCCGGCGCTCCGTGAATCTGATCCTGCTGGAACCGTCCGAAGTCAGCGGCACGAACGTCGTCACGCTGTCCGGGCCGCGTGCCGCGCACATGCTGAAGGTGCTGCGAGTCACGCCGGGACTCCAGGTGCGTGTCGGCGTGCTCGATGGTCCGCGCGGTATCGCGTCGGTGGACGGGATCCGCGACGAGGCCGTGACGCTCAGCTGCATGTTCGACGTCACCGCCCCGGCGCGTCCGCCGGTGGATCTGCTGCTGGCCACGCCCCGGCCGAAGGTGATGCGAAGGCTCTGGGCTCAGATCGCGGCGCTCGGCGTTGGCCGAATCATCCTGACGAACGCGGAAAAGGTCGAACGCAACTACTTCGACACGCACATGCTCGAGCCCGGCACGTACCGGCCCCTTCTGATCGAGGGTCTGCAGCAGGCGCGCGATACGCGGATGCCGTCGGTCTCGATACACCGGCGATTCAAAGTGCTGATCGAGGATGAACTGGATCAATTG
>DASSGK010000517.1:0-9953 GCA_035693505.1 Vicinamibacterales bacterium | reverse complement strand
GTGCACTGGCGGGCCCTGGCGGACGGGCCTGAACCGTGCGGCCGCAAGCTCGACTTCCTGCTGCAGGAGATGAACCGCGAGGTCAACACGATGGGGTCGAAGGCCGACGGCCTGCGTGTGTCCGAGCTGATCATCGCGGCGAAGGCGGAGCTGGAGAAGATGCGGGAACAGGTCCAGAATGTCGAATAGCGGCGTCGAGGGGCGCGGCCTGCTGTTCATCGTTTCAGCGCCGTCCGGCGCCGGCAAGACCACCCTGGTCGAACGTCTGGTCGAGCAGCTTCCGAATCTCAGAATGTCACGGTCTTATACCTCGCGCAGCGCCCGTCAGGGCGAGATGGATGGCGTAGACTATAATTTTGTGACACGCGACCGCTTCGAGGCCATGGTCGAAGCCGGCGAGTTCCTCGAGTGGGCGGACGTGTTCGGCAACCTCTACGGCACCTGCGCCGCCGATACCGAGCAACTCCTCGCTGCTGGAGACGACGTCGTGCTCGTCATCGACGTGCAAGGCGCCCGGAAGGTGCGAAGTCGGGGACTGAAGGCCTGCGCCGTGTTCGTGATGCCGCCGTCATTTCAAGTGCTCGAGCAGCGATTGCGCGGGCGCAGCAAGGACAGCGAGGCGGCCATCCAGCGGCGCCTGCGGGTCGCGCGAGACGAGGTCGCTGCGTTCAGTGAGTACGACTTCGTCGTGGTGAACGACGAGGTCACCGCCGCCGTCGATCGTCTTCGCGGAATCGTAGTTGCGGAACGTGCCCGGCTGCATCGCATGCAGGCCGAGGCAGAAAGCATAGTCAGGACATTCTCATGATTGACCGTTCGAAGCTCCCCAACTCGTTCGAGTTCGTTGTCACTGCCGGCGCGCGCGCCAGGCAGCTCCTTGCCGGATCGACGCCGCGCGTCGTGGTCGGCGAGCACAAGAAGACGACCGTCGCGCAGCAGGAAGTGATCACCAAGCAGGTCGAGAAGCTCGAGTACGAGGCACCGAAACCGGAGTGAGCTGACCGGTCGCTGCCATGTCACTCATCGCGCTCGGCGTTACCGGCGGCATCGGCGCGTACAAGGCCGTGGAAGTCGCGCGCGGCCTGCAGAAGCGCGGCCACGACGTGGTCGCGGTGATGACGCATTCGGCCGCGCGGTTCGTGGGTCCGATCACGTTCGAAGCGATCACGCGGCGGCGCGTCATCACCGATCAGTTCGAAGACGGCATGAACGCCGACATCGAACACATCGCGCTGGCGTCGACCATCGATCTGCTGCTCATTGCGCCGGCGACCGCGAACATCATCGGCAAGCTCGCCAACGGCATCGCTGACGATTTCCTGTCCACGCTCTACACGGCGACTCGAGCCCCGCTGCTCGTGGCGCCCGCGATGAACACGCAGATGTTCGAGCACGAGGCGGTGCGCAGGAACCTCGAGACGCTTGCCGCGCGTGGCGCGCGTTTCGTCGAGCCTGGCGAGGGCTATCTGGCATGCGGATGGATCGGCAAGGGACGGCTCGCCGAGCCCGACGAGATCGTCGCGGCCGCCGAGGCGATCCTCCGGCCCGAGGGTCCGTTGCGTGGACAGCGGCTGCTGGTCACGGCGGGCCCGACTTACGAGGACATCGACCCGGTCCGCTATATCGGCAACCGATCGAGCGGCCGGATGGGATACGCGATCGCCGCGGAGGCTGCGCGCCGCGGTGCCCTCGTCACCCTCGTCACCGGCCCGACCTCGATTGCGGCGCCGGCCGTGCGGGACGTGATCAAGGTGCGCGGCGCGGCCGAGATGCACCAGGCGGTGATGTCTCGCGCGGACGACGTGGACGTCATGGTGATGGCTGCGGCCGTCGCCGATTATTCGCCGGCGGAGCGAGCGCCGCAGAAAGTGGCGAAGGATGCCGACACGCTGACGCTCACGCTCACGAAGACGCCGGACATCCTTGGCAGTCTCGGTCAGCGGAGGGTGGCCAAAGGTGGCGGGCCGATTCTCATCGGGTTCGCGGCGGAGACCCAGGATGTGATCGCACGCGCGGCGGCCAAGCGCGAGAGAAAGCACGCCGACTTCATCGTTGCCAACGACGTGTCGCGTGCTGACGCCGGGTTCGATGTCGACACCAACGCCGTCACCATCGTCGGGCCCGATGGCGCGGAGTCGCTGCCCCTGCAGTCCAAGTCGCGAGTGGCGGGAGAAATCCTCGATCGGGTCGAGCGCCTGCTCGCGGCGCGGCCAGCCGGTAACGTCCGCCGGTAGTCAGTCCTCATGGATCGGGATCAGCTGAAAGAGCATCTGGCGTTCGCCGCCGAGCTGGGCGTCGCCGGCCTGAGCCGGGATCCGTCCTGGCGCGTGCGCGCGAATCCTGACCAAGGGTCAGACCTGGGTCAGACCGAGGTCAGACCTGGGTCAGACCTGGGTCAGACCTTGAATTCGCAGAATCCGCAAAACGAGTCGACTTTGACGATCGCAAGAAATGCCACCGAAGCCCTTGCGGCGATTCGGGCTGATATTGGCGACTGCACTCGGTGCAAGCTGCATACGCTGGGGCGGAAACAGATCGTGTTCGGCGTCGGCAATCCCGAAGCCGATTTGATGTTTGTCGGAGAGGCCCCAGGCGCCGACGAAGACGAGCAAGGCATTCCGTTCGTGGGTCGTGCGGGCCAGCTGCTGACGAAGATCATCGAGGCGATCGACCTGCGGCGTGACGACGTCTACATCGCGAACATCATCAAGTGCCGGCCGCCGCAGAACCGCAATCCGGAACCCGACGAGGTCGCATCCTGCGAGCCCTTTCTCTTCCGGCAGATCGAGGTCATCAAGCCGAAGGTGATCGTGGCTCTCGGCAAGTACGCGGCTCAGACACTTTTGCGCACCGACGCTCCAATCTCTCGACTGCGTGGCCGGCAGTTCGAGTATCGCGGTGCGAAGTTGATCCCGACGTTTCATCCCGCGTATCTTCTGCGGAATCCGTCCTCCAAGCGCGAGGTATGGGAGGATATGAAGCTTGTCCGCAGCCTCCTCCACGGCTGAAGCGCTCGTCCACGTCGCGGTTCCCGTTCCCAATCTCGACCTGCTGACTTACGCCGTCCCTGACGGCTCTCCGATGCCGTGCGTCGGCGCCCGAGTCATCGTGCCGCTCGGCACTCGAGTCGTCACCGGCCTCGTTGTCGAGGTCAACGTTGCGTGGGATGACGCCGGTTCGAAGACGCCGGTCGAACGAGAACGTTCGACTCAGGTAAAAACCATCCGCCAGATTCTCGATGCCGGCCCGTTCGTGCCGCCGGACGTCGTCGCGCTTGCGCAGTGGACCGCCGAGTACTACGCGGCCGGCGTCGGCGACGCCATTCCGGCGCTGCTGCCGCCGATGGCGCGCGGCGGGCGGGCGGATGCGCACAAGACGATACGAGTGGCGGCGATCACGGCGGCAGGGATCGAGGCGCTGCAGAGCGAGCTGACGCCGGCGCAGCGAGAGCTTCTCGCGGTCCTGGCCGGTGTGCCGACCGGAATCGCGACTCCAGCGCTCGCCGCTCGCGGGATCGCAGGTAGTGCGATCTCCCGCCTGGTTAAGCGTGGCTATATCAGCATCCGTTTAGAGAAAACCGACCGAAATCCGTTCGCAAACCCAGAAGAGGGTCAGACCTGGGTCAGACCCGGGTCTGACCCAGGTCTGACCCCGACGAACGAGACAGACCGACCCCTGACCGCTGAACAAACTGACGCGTTGGCGCGTCTCCGTCACCTGCTCGACACACGCGCGTTCCACGTCGCCCTCCTCCACGGCGTGACGGGGAGCGGCAAGACCGAGATCTACATCCGTCTGGCGGCTGCCGCCCGCGAATCGGGACGCCGCGTGCTGATGCTCGTCCCCGAAATCGCCCTGACGCCGGTCGCGGCGTTTCTCTTCCGCAATGCGTTCGGTGAACGCGTCGCGATCCAGCACAGCGGCCTCTCCGACGGCGAGCGCCACGATCAGTGGCAGCGCATCCGGCGCGGCGAGATCGACGTCGTCGTCGGCACCCGTTCTGCTGTGTTCGCGCCGCTCGACTCGGTGGGCCTGATCGTCGTCGACGAGGAGCACGACGCGTCCTACAAACAGGAGGAGAGCCCGCGGTACAACGGACGCGACGTCGCGATCGTCCGCGCGCAGCGGGCCGGTGCGCTAGTTGTTCTTGGATCGGCGACGCCGTCGATGGAGACCTACCACAACGCGATGAGCGGGAAATATCAGCGCGTAGTGCTCGAGCGGCGCGTGCTGGATCGGCCGCTCGCCACGGTGCGCGTCGTCGACATGCGCGAAGAGTACGCAGCGGAAGGTCCCGAGACGATTCTCAGCCGGGCGCTGCGCGACGGAATCCAGAATCGTCTGGATCGGCGGGAGCAGGCGCTCGTTCTGTTGAACCGCCGCGGCTTTGCGACGGCAGTCTTCTGCCGGCAGTGCGCCGGCACGATCGACTGTCCCAACTGCAGCGTTTCGCTCGTCGTCCACGGCGAGGGCAACGCCAGGCGAGCTCGCTGCCACTACTGCAATTTCACGTCGCGTGTGCCGCCGGCCTGTCCGTTATGCGCCGGGCCGTATCTCGAACAGGCCGGCTTCGGCACTGAGCGCGTCGAGGCGGAGGTTCGAAAAGCCTGTCCGGACGCACGCGTCGCTCGCCTCGATCGTGATGCGATTCGCAGAAAGGGATCCCTGGCGTCGCTGCTCGCCCGGTTTCGCGACGGGTCAATTGACGTCCTCGTCGGCACGCAGATGATTGCCAAGGGACACGATTTTCCCCGCGTGACGCTGGTCGGGGTCATTTCCGCGGACGTCGGCCTCGGCCTCGCCGACTTCCGCGCATCGGAGCGGACGTTCCAGCTGCTGACGCAAGTTGCCGGCCGCGCCGGACGAGGTGAGCAGCTCGGTGAAGCGATCATCCAGACGCTGTATCCGGATCACTACAGCATCCAGCTCGCATGCCGTCAGGACTTTCCGGCGTTTTACGAACGCGAGATGACGTTTCGCAAGGCGATGCGGTATCCGCCGGTCCTCTCTCTGGTCAACGCGGTGGTGCGTTCGCGCACGTTCGCCGGCGCGATGGACGATGCCGCCGGGATCGCGGAAACGCTGCGGCGGTCTGACGCGAATCTGAGGATCCTGGGACCAGCCCCGGCGCCGCTCGGGAAACTCCGAGGTGAATATCGGGCGCAGATCCTCATCAAGGGGACGAACCGGAAAAGGATTCGCGAGGCCCTGCAGACAGCGCTCGCCGCCCGGTCAGACCTTCAGCGACGCGTTGTGGTGGACGTCGATCCGCTCTCGGTGCTGTGAGATTTCAGAATTCAGACGTAAGAATTCAGATTGGTCTCTGAATTTTCACCGGCCGATGAGTTCGATGGGACGTATCGGCGCCGGCGTGAAACAAAGGACGAACATCACGACCGCGAACCCGGCCAGCCACAGCCGCGTCCGGTCCAGCGGCACCTCCTCGTCGAACACGCGGGGATGGCGCGGACCGAAGAGGATCAGCATCAGCGCGATCATTCCGGTCCACACAATCCAGCTGGCGGCAAAGAATGCGAGCGCAACGGCGACGCCGAGCATGGCGAACGTGACATAGGTCGACACGCGCGGCCCCAGCACCGAGTACGACACGTGGCCGCCATCGAGCTGGCCGATGGGAAACAGATTCAACGCCGTCGCCAGCAAGCCGAACCAGGCGGCGAACGCCATCGGGTGCATGTTCAGCGAGTAGCCGTCCGGCTGCGTTCCCCAGAGCAGCCACGAGGCGAACTTGAAGAGCAGCGGCTCGCCCAGTTCGAGCATGCCGCTCGAATCGGCGGGGAGCCGGACGACGTGGGACATCGCCAGGCCGATGAACAGCGTCGGGACGGCGATCACGAACCCCGCGATCGGACCTGCGATACCAATATCAAACAGCATCTTCTTGCTGGGAATCGGCTCGCGGATCCGGATGAACGCGCCCATCGTCCCGGTCAGGAAGATCGGGACCGGAATGAAAAACGGCAGGGACGCATCGACGTCATAATAGCGGCAGGCAAAGTAGTGCCCGAGCTCGTGGCAGCCCAGGATTGCGAGAATGGTCCCGCTGTACCATGCTCCCCGGAGGAGGAGCGCCGGCACCGACATCGGAGCCGCCACCGAGCTTCGAAAATCGGCGAGAAACGCCGCGTACTGGTTCGCGCCGACCATCGTGGTCGACACCACGGTCAGGGCGAACAACAGAAAGTGCAGCCACACACGATCCTGGAACTTGTATCGTGGGTGCCAGACGCCGACCGGAGTAGGGTCCAAGTTAGCCGATGTTCTGGAGGTCTTTGCCCGGCTTGAAGCGGATGGTGCGCCCAGGAGGGATGCGCACTTCCTTGCCGGTGCGAGGGTTACGGCCGATGCCGCGCTTGCGGGGCTTCACCTGGAACACGCCGAACCCGCGCAGCTCGATTCGCTCGCCGCGCTGCATGGAGGTCCGCATCGCATCGAAAACCGCGTCGACTGCCACCTCGGCTTTGACCTTGGTGATGTCGGCGATTTTCGAAACCTCATTGACGATGTCGACCTTAATCATGCTTAGGGTCTCCTGACGGCTTGTAAACACTATAGATTGTGAGACTTACGCTGTCAAGGCTGAGGCTAAGTGAAAAGAGGCGATGCCGCGCAAATCCCCGTCCGTCGTGCTCGTCGGCCGCCCGAACGTCGGGAAGTCGACACTCTTCAACCGAATGACCGGCAGCCGCCGCGCCATCGTCGCGCCGGTGGCCGGCACGACGCGAGACGCGCTCGCGCGCCCGGTGGTGTGGCGCGGGACAGCGTTCCAGCTGTTCGATACGGGAGGCTTATACGGTGAGAGCCAGGATCCGTTGCACGAGCTGGTCGTCCAGCAGGGACAGCGCGCCATCGTCGGCGCCGATCTGCTGGTCCTCCTCGTGGACGGACGCGAAGGCCTGATTCCGGGAGACGAGCGCATCGCGCGCGAATTGCGCGAGACCGGAATTCCCGTGATGCTCGCGATCAACAAGACCGACGACAAGCGAGCGCAGAGATCGTCGATGGAATTCTTTCAGCTCGGTTTCGATCCGGTCACGGAAATTTCGGCTGAACACGGCACCGGCGTCGCCGAGCTGCTGGATGAAATCGTCAAGCGCCTCGACGCGAAACAAACGCAGGGCTCAGCGCTCAGGGCGCAGGGCTTGGAGTCAACGGATTCCAGTAGCCCTCAGCCCTCGACCCTCAGCCCTTCGATCGCCGATCAAGAAACCCGCGTGGCCATCGTCGGCCGTCCCAACGTCGGAAAGTCTTCGCTCGTGAATCGGCTCCTTCGCGAGGAACGCGTGCTCGTCAGCGACATGCCGGGCACCACGCGCGACGCGATTGATTCGCCGTTGATCTGGCACCGGCGGCATTTTCGAATCATCGACACGGCCGGCATGCGCCGGCCCGGACGCGTCGGCCGCGGCGGCAAGGTCGAGATGGTCAGCGTCGCGCTCGCCAAGGAGTCGATCGCCGATGCCGACGTCGTCGCGCTCGTCATCGACGCCAGCACCGGCGCCTCCGATCAGGACGCCGCGATCGGCGGCGAGGCCGACCGGGCCGGGCGCGGCGTCGTGATCATCGTGAACAAATGGGACCTGGTGAAGACCGTGGATCACACGTTCGTGGAGCGCTTCGACGATCGGCTCCGGCACGGCATGCGGTTCCTCGACTTCGCTCCCATCCTCCATATCTCCGCGCTGACGGGCGAGCGCACGACGCGAGTCCTCGAGACCATCGACAAAGTGGCCGCGGCGCGGCGCATGCGGGTGCCGACGCCGGCGTTGAACCGGTTCATCGAGCAGGTGACCGCGGCCAACCCGCCCGTGAGCCCAGGCCGCAAGCACGTGCGCATCATGTACGCAGCGCAGATCGGCGTCGCTCCGCCGTCGTTCGTGTTTTTCACCAACGTCGCCACGACGTTTCATTTCTCGTACGAACGGTTCCTCATCAACAAGCTGCGCGAGGAATTCGGGTTCATCGGGTCGCCGATCCGGATCCAGGTCCGCCGCCGGCACAAGAACACGAACGTCGGCGGCACGAGAAGACCGCGTCCGGCGCGCCACGACGCGAAGGGGCAGGCCATTCAGCGCGAACGTCAGGATCGCAGAGCGCGCAAGAACCGGCGGGAGAAGAAGGAGGGCTGAGGTTGTCCTCGATCCCGCTGTCGCGCGACAGCCGTGTACGCGTCGTCGTTGCGACAACCGTCCTCCTCTCGTTCATTTCCTTCTGGCGGGCGGCGGCGATTGTGCTCGCCGATCTGGGCTCCACCGCGTTCTACGTCGGCGGCATCGTCGAGCAGGCGGTCGGGAAGTCCGCGCCGTGGTTCATTCTCGGCGTGATGGTCTTCTCGTACGCGGTTCGTGCGCTCTACATCGAGAGCTCCGCGATGTTCGTCCGCGGCGGCGTCTACCGCGTCGTCAAGGAGGCGATGGGCGGCACGCTGGCGAAGCTGTCGGTGTCGGCGCTGCTCTTCGACTACATCCTGACAGGGCCGATCAGCGGCGTCTCCGCCGGCAGCTACATCGCCGGGCTCGTGAACGACGTGCTCCAGCGCAGCGGTGTCCGGGCGCAGGTGCCCGTGGCCGCCACGGCGGCCTTCATCGCGATCCTGGTCACCGTGTACTTCTGGTGGCGCAACACGCGCGGGATTCACGAAAGCAGCGACGACGCGATGACGATCATGAAAATCGCGACGGTGATGGTCGTCGCGCTCATCGCGTGGTGCACGCTGACGCTCGTGCAGCGCGGCGGATCGTTGCCGCCGCTTCCCGTACACGGTCAGATTGCGTTCTCCGAGGACGCCGTGGGGTGGCTGAAGGGCACGGTGTGGCCGACGTTCACGGCGGTCGCGATCCTCGTCGGATTCGGCCATTCCATCCTGGCGATGAGCGGCGAGGAATCGCTCGCGCAGGTTTACCGCGAGATCGAAGTCCCGAAGGTGAAGAACCTCCAGCGCGCGGGCATGGTGATCTTCGTCTACAGCCTGGTGTTCACGGGGCTCGTCAGCTTTTTCGCGGTGGCCATCATTCCCGACGCCGTGCGGCCGCAGTACTACGACAACCTGATCTCCGGCCTGGCGATGCATGTCGTCGGGCCCGTCTCGCTGCGGCTCGTGTTTCAGACGGTCGTCGTTGTCGTCGGGTTCCTGATGCTGGCAGGAGCGGTCAACACGGCGATCGTGGGATCGAACGGCGTGTTGAACCGCGTGTCGGAAGACGGCGTGCTGACCGAGTGGTTCCGACGGCCGCACCGGCGATTCGGGACGACCTATCGGCTCATCAACATGATCGCCGTGCTGCAGATCGTGACGATTCTAATCAGCCGCGGCAACGTCATTCTCCTCGGCGAAGCGTACGCATTCGGCGTCGTGTGGAGCTTCGCGTTCAACGCGCTGGCCGTGCTCGTACTCCGCTACAAGCGCCCAGATATCGAACGCGGGTGGAAGGTGCCGCTCAACGTCCAGATAGGCGGCCGCGAACTGCCGGTCGGGGTCCTGCTGATCGCCATCTCGCTGTTCACGGCGGCGATCGTCAACCTGTTCACCAAGGAAACCGCCACGATCTCCGGCCTGCTGTTCACTGGCGCCTTCTTCACCGTCTTCATGGTGTCGGAGCGGATCACAGCACGCAGGAAAGTCGGCGTGTCGGGAAAGCTCGATCAGTTCCAGCTGACGCCCGAGCCAGAGGTCGGCATCGAATCGCTGCGCAGCCGGCCCGGCGCGGTGCTGGTGCCGGTGCGGGACTACAACACGCTGGCGCAGCTGGACTGGGTGGTGGGTCACACGCCTCCCGAACGCGACGTCGTGGTCCTGACGATTCGCCTGCTGCGCGGACCTGATGGCGCCTCGCACGATCTCGAGGCCGACGAGTTGTTTACAGACTACGAGCAGACGTTGTTCACCCGCGTGGTCGCCATCGCCGAACGCCACGGCCGCGGCGTGAAACTGC
>DASSGK010000516.1:0-5907 GCA_035693505.1 Vicinamibacterales bacterium | reverse complement strand
CGTCGATCGACTGGACACCTGACAGCAAGTCCGTGGTGTTCGACGGCAACCGGTCGCCCGAGGCCGACATGCAGTACGAAACGTCGCAGATCTATGTCGCCGATGTCGCGACCGGCGGGATCCGCGAGCTGGTGAACAAGGCGGGCGAGTGGGGCAAGCCGGTCGTCTCGCCTGACGGCCGCACGGTCGCATTCACCGGCTACGCGCCCACCGGGCACTCGCACACCGTGAGCGACATGTACGTGATTCCGATCACCGGCGGCGCGAGCGACATGCGCAAGATCAGCGGCGACTTCGATCGCGATCCGATCAACATGCGCTGGGCGGCGGACGGTTCCGGGCTGTATTTCGACGCCGACGACCGCGGCGCGCGAAACGTGCAGTTCGCGGCGATCGTGGGCGGCGTCAAGCCGGTGACGACCGGACGGCACATGCTCTCGTTCGATTCGGTGTCGAAGGACGGTGTCGCCGCCGGCATCTCCGCCGATCTCGAGCACCCGCAGGACGTCGTCAAGTTCAGCGTAAAGCAGCCGGGTCAGGTGACGAGGCTGACCGACGTCAACGGCGATGTGCTGCAAGGCATCCAGCTGGGGAAAACCGAGGAGATCACGTACACGTCGACGGGCAACACGAAGGTGATGGGCTGGATCGTGAAGCCGCCGTCCTTCGACGCCTCGAAGAAGTATCCGATGATCCTCGAGATTCACGGCGGGCCGTTCGGGAACTACAACGTCGCGTTCAACTACATGTTCCAGAACTTCGCCGCCAACGGCTTCGTGGTCCTCGTCACGAACCCGCGCGGGAGCACCGGCTACGGCAGCGACTTCATCAACGGCATCGACCACAACTATCCGGGTCCTGACTACGACGACCTCATGGCTGGCGTGGATACCGTCGTCGGCAAAGGATACGTGGATACGTCGAGGATGTACGTGTCGGGCTGCAGCGGCGGCGGCGTGCTTTCGAGCTGGGTGATTGGCCACACGGATCGGTTCGCCGCGGCGGCCGTCCGATGCCCGGTGATCGACTGGCTGAGCATGGCGGGGCACACCGACGTGCCGTTGTTCACCTACAGCTTCTTCAAGAAGCCGTTCTGGGAGGATCCGTCAGACTGGCTGTCGCACTCGTCGTTGATGACCGTTGGCAAGGTGACGACGCCGACGCTGCTGATGACGGGCGTGCTCGATCGCCGGACGCCGATGCCGCAGACCGAGGAGTACTACTCGGCGCTGAAGGTGAAGGGCGTGCCGGTGAAGCTCCTGCAGTTCAACGAGGAATATCACGGGACCGGATCGAAGCCGTCCAACTACATCCGCACGCAGCTCTACATGATGAGCTGGTTCAATCAATGGACGCGCGCGGCGGGCGGCAAGGTGTCCACAACGGCCGCACAACCATGAAACGACTCGTTCTGACGATGGCCGCTGCGCTGCTGAGCGCGGCGGCCGCCGCCCAACCCGCGCCGGCGATCACGGCCATTCGCGCGGGGCGGTTGCTCGATCCCGAAGCCGGCCGCATCCTCACCAACCAGATCATCCTCGTCTCCGGCAACAAGATCACCGACGTCGGGCCGAATGTGGCGATCCCCGCCGGCGCGCAGATCGTCGATCTGTCGCGCATGACGGTGCTGCCGGGCCTGGTCGAGGCGCACAACCATCTCGCGCTCACATACAAGCCGGAGCCCGAGAACAACATCTACTACTACACCTACGTGCAGGAATCGACGGCGCTGCGGGCGATCCAGGCGGCGTCGAACGGCATCCAGATGCTCGCGTCAGGGTTCACCATCGTCCGCGACATGGGGAACAACGCGCTGTATGCCGACACCGCGCTGCGCCAGGCGATCGAGCAGGGATGGATTCCCGGCCCGACGATCATCAACTCGGGAATCATCATTGGCGGGATGGGTGGGCAGTTCTTCCCGACGCCCGAGATGGCGCAGCAGCACGGCATCGTGTATCCGGAATACCTCGACGCCGACACGCCGGATGAAATCGTGAAGGCGGTCCGGCAGAACGTGCTCTTCGGCGCCAGGGTCATCAAGATTTGCGTTGACTGCAAACCTTACGGCTACACGGCCGACGAGATTCGCCTCGTGATCCGCGAAGCCGCCAAGGCCGGCATGAAGGTCGAAGGCCACGTGCAGACGCTGGCCGGCGCGCGCAATGCGATCGAGGCCGGCATCTGGTCGATCGCACATTCGACCGGTCTCAACGAGGAGATGCACACGCTGATGGCGCAGAAGGGCATCTTCCGCGCCGGGACCGATACGCCCGACACGCTGGCCGGCCACCCGGTCTCGCCGCAAGCCTACCAGCGGACGGTGGCGAGCCTGAAGGACGCCTACGCCCGGAAAGTGCCGCTGACGTTCTCCACCGATGCCGATTACTACGTCGCCGGCAAGACGCGCGGCGAAGTCTGCATCGAATTCTTGAAGACCTGGAAGGACGCGCAGATCCCGAACGTCGACATCATCCGCGCGATGACGATTGGCGGCTACAAGGTGAGCCAGACCGAGACGACGCGCGGCCCGATCAAGCCCGGATTCTTCGCCGATCTGATTGCGGTCCCCGGCGATCCGCTGGATGACGTGGACGCGCTCAGAAACGTGCAGTTCGTGATGAAGGACGGCCAGGTCTTCAAGAAGGACGGCGTGATGACGCCGGCGCCCTTCTTCCATGGCGGACCGGTCAACGGATGGAGGATCCGCTGACGCGGAAGTTAGAAGTTAGAAGCGAGAAGTTGGAAGCTTCGACGCCGCTGCTCGAACTGAACAACGCGTCTGTGGTTCTCGGCGGGACGCGGGTGCTCGATCGACTCACGCTGACCATCGGCGTCGGCGAACACACGGCGATTCTCGGACCGAACGGCGCCGGCAAGTCCACGTTCATCAAGCTGCTCACGCTCCAGTTGTATCCTGCCGTCGAGTCGCCCGAGGGTCAGGTCTCGGAGCGCGAAGGCTTCAGCCGGGCGAACGAAACATCGCCGATTCGTGTCTTCGGTCAGGATCGCTGGGACGTCTTCCAGCTCAGGTCGCGTCTCGGCATCGTCTCGGCGGACCTTCACGACCGATTCGTCCACGGCAATTCGAACGGCGTGCTGACCGGCCTTGACGCGGTCCTGTCGGGCTACTTTGCGACGCAAGGCGTCTTTGCACATCAGCGGGTGACCGAGGCGATGCGGCGTCAGGCGATGGAGGCGCTCGATCGCGTCGACGCGGGGGCGCTGGCGCGCGCGACGCTCGACACGATGTCGACCGGCGAAGCGAGGCGCGTGCTCATCGCCCGGGCGCTCGTGCATCAGCCGGTCGCGCTGGTGCTCGACGAGCCGACGCGCGGCCTGGATCTCGTGTCGCGCCACCACTTCATGGAGCGCGTCCGCGCCGTCGCGCGGCAGGGCACGACGATCCTGCTCGTCACGCATCACGTAGATGAGATCGTCCCGGAAATCGAACGCGTCATCCTGCTGAGGCGCGGCCAAATCGCGGCCGACGGTCCGAAATCGACGGTGCTGACGACGACCAGTCTGAGTCACGCGTTCGACGCGCCGCTAACGGTCGAGCACGCGGGCGGGTACTTTCACATTCGCGTAGGGACTTAAAGTTAGAAGTGAAAAGTGAGAAGTTAGAAGTTGAAGTTAGAACTTGCAATCTGAGTGCATGAGTTCTACTTTCACTTCTGACTTCTAACCTCTAACTTCTAACTTTTAAAGTGTTGACTTCCGTGAGCAAGGCTCACGGTACCCGAGTTTCCGGCATGGCGTCCGGAAGGAGTTCTCCGATGCGGATCATCAGCTCGACGTCCGCCGCCGTGCGCCTCGAGGCCGCGCGATCCTTTCTCTCCGGCCGGCCCTCAGCCTCCGAACTGGTCATTGTCGGCGCCTCGCGCGGCGCGGCAGACGATCTGGCGCGCTCCCTCGCGCGCGACGCGGGGGCGACGTTCGGCATCAGCCGATTCAGTTTTACCGAGCTTGCCC
Source organism: Vicinamibacterales bacterium (assembly GCA_035693505.1). Lineage (GTDB taxonomy): Bacteria > Acidobacteriota > Vicinamibacteria > Vicinamibacterales > CAVVIG01 > CAVQFC01. The sequence continues at coordinate 1,932 of DASSGK010000516.1, read as the reverse complement.
GCGCCGCCGTCGCGCATTCCGGCGAGCCGCACCGCATTCCAGGTACCCACGCGGGCGCGGAAGCCATCGCGGCGCACGCCGTGTTCGATGCGCTCGCGGCAGAGGAGCTCGCATACTTCGAGCCGGTCGCGCGTATGCCCGGATTCCCGAGGGCGCTGGCGCGCACGCTGCACGAGCTGCGGCTCGCGGGCATTCGAAGCCGCGACCAGGACGCACGCGTCAACGCCGCCTCCACGACCAGGATGCAGGGACAGGCGGATATCTTCCGCCTCCTCGATCGTGTTGAAGAGGAGCTGTCGCGCTCCGGCGTGGACGATCGCGCGGCCTTGTTTCGCCTCGCCGCAGCCGCGTGCGAGTCGGGACACGTTCGCTGGGCGAGGCTACCCATCGTCCTGCTCGATATCCCGCTCGACTCCCGCGCGGAACAGGCGTTCGCAGAGGCGCTCGTGTCGGCGTCGCCTGACGTGCTGGCGACGGTTCCCGAAGGCGACGCGGTGACGCTCGAAGCGTTGCTGGCGTTCGGCGGTGCTGTCGAGGACGTCGAAGGTTCAGCCGTCGAAGCGCCGTTGTCAGACCTGGACTGCCTCCGCCGGCACGTCTTCCGCGTCGAGCGTCCGGCCGAACGCGAACGCTCCGGAGACGTCGTGGTGTTTTCGGCGCCTGGCGAGGGACGAGAGGCGGTGGAGATCGTGCGTCGCGTGCTCGACGAGGCGGAGCACGGTGTGCCGTTCGACGAGATGGCGGTGTTTCTTCGTACCCCGCAGCAGTACCTTGGCCTGCTCGAACATGCCTGCGCTCGCGGCGCCGTCCCCGTCTACTTCGATCGCGGTACACGCCGGCCCGATCCTGCCGGGCGTGCCTTCATCGCGCTCCTCTCGTGTGCCGTCGACGGCCTCTCCGCCAAACGTTTCGACGAATATCTGTCGCTCGGCCAGGTGCCGCGCGTCGCCGACGGATCCAAAGCGCCAGCGGTCGTGACGCCGCTCGACGAAGTGTTTGCGGCGGACGACCTCACTGGGGACGGCGATTCCTCCGCCGACGAAACGGGAGAGCGCGATCTCTTCGGGCCCGCAAACGAGCCGATCGTTTCGGACGACGATGCGGTTGTCGCCGGCACGCTGAGGTCACCGTGGAAATGGGAAGAGCTGATCGTCGAGTCCGCCATCGTCGGAGGCCGTACTCGAGAGGATGGCCGGCAGCGCTGGCGCCGGCGGCTCGATGGACTCGCCGCCGACTTCAAGTACCGGATCGAGGAGCTGAAGAAAGAGGAACCGGAATCGCCGCGCATCGCGCGATACGAGCGCGATCTGAGAAACCTTGCGCATCTGCGGCAGTTCGCGCTCCCCGTGATCGACGTCCTGGCGGACTGGCCGGCGGAGGCGACCTGGGGCGAATGGATTGAGCGGTTCAGCGCGCTGGCGACACGTGGCCTCGAAAGGCCGTCGCGCGTCCTCCAGACGCTGGCGGATCTCCGGCCGATGGCGGGCGTCGGGCCGGTTCGCCTCGAGGAAGCCCGTGATGTCCTGCACGATCGTCTCGTCACCCTCGACTGGGAACCTCCGGCGCGGCGCTATGGCCGGCTCTTCGTCGGCACGCCGCATCAGGCGCGCGGGCGATCGTTTCGCGTCGTGTTCGTCCCGGGTCTGGCCGAGCGTGTCGTCCCGCAGCGGCCGAGGGAGGATCCGCTGCTGCTCGACGAAGGCCGGCGTGCAATCGATCGTTCGCTGGTCGGACAGGACGAGCGGAGCCGCGCCGAGCGGCTCCTGTTGAAGATCGCAATCGGGGCGGCGCGCGAGCGGCTCTATCTGTCGTATCCGCGTCTGGACGTCAGCGAAACGAGGGCGCGCGTGCCCTCGTTCTATGCGCTGGATGTGATGAGGGCCATCACGGGTCGCGTGCCGGATCACCGCGTGTTGGCGTCCGAAGCCGCCG
>DASSGK010000515.1:0-8282 GCA_035693505.1 Vicinamibacterales bacterium | reverse complement strand
CCAGGCGCCGGCGCTGACCGGCAAGGACTTCAACATGGACTGGATCGATCTCGCGATGAGCGATCTCTACGATCGCACGAGCGGAACGATGCCGGCTGACAAGCCGGGCACGTTGAAACCCGATCAGGCCGCTGACGTCATTGCGTACCTGCTCCAGAAGGGCAGCTTTCCGGCCGGTCAGTCGGAACTCCCGACGGATTCGGCGGCGCTGAAGAACATCAAGTTCGTCGCGCCGAAGCCCTGACGAAACTTCGCCACGAAACGCACGAAAACACGAAAGCCGCGTCACGCTGGGATCGAGTCCAAGATTTTTCACAGGAGATAAGAAGGTCAGGAGACGAGCGGTCGAGACGATCGACGGTTCGGCGGGCGCCTCTGTTCGTCCTCTGCTGCTCCGTTTCTCTGTGTTGAATTTCGTACGTCTTACTTACGATCGCGCGCGATGGCCGCTGACGTTGCCCTCGGTTTCCTGTAGGATTCGCCCAGGAGTGTGCGTATGAAAGCCCGCCTCATGACCGCCTCGGTGTGCCTCTCGTTGTGCGCGCTCGTGCCGGCTTCGGTCCGGGCGCAAGCGCTCACCAGTATCGCGTCCGTGCGCGTCGGCTACACCACGCGCAAGAACACGGTGAAACCGCAGGGCGAACTCAAGGCGCAGATCGATGCGCTCGACGCGCAGATCGCGGAGGCCGCTCGTCTTGGAAGAACCGGCGAGTTGCGGCGGTTGTTCGCGAAGGGCATCGCGCTGCTCAACGGCACTCCGTGGACCGACACACTCGACTACTCGCGATCGCTCGTCCTCCGCACACCGCGGGTGATCGTCGATTCGTCCAAGCCTTACAGCGTGCGTCTCGAGCAGATCTACGCATCGTCGCTCGCGCTCCAGAACACCGTGGACGCACACCTCACGTTGCACAAGCGCCCTGCGCCGGCCGTTCCGGGCCGCACGCCTGAAGAGCCTCCGCTCGTGAAAGAGCTGGGAACGTTCGACGGTGTCTCGCGCGATCTCCGCGAATCGCCGTTCTTCTTCGACGTCGATCTCAAGGACATTGCGGATGGTCCGTATCTGCTGAGCGTCGAGGTCTCGAATCAGGGTCAATCCATCGGCAGTGCGTCGCTGCCGATCGCCATCCGCAAAGGCGTGGACGACCTCGCGGCCCGGCTCGAAGCGGATGCGGCCAAGGCTCCAGAGGCGCTGCGCGCAGAGATCCTCTTCCCTGTCGATCGTATGGCGAACGTCAATCGTGGACGGCTGGAGCTGCGCACGTTCGATCCGGAGCGCGATCTCGCGGCCGCTGAAACCGTGGCCGCCGCCGTTCGGTCCGGCAAGGATCCGTTCGCGGGCCGCACCGGCGACATCCGCCGCCACTATCGGCTCGATGCCGCCGGCGAAATCATCCCCTACCGCACGTATGTGCCCACGACGTACACCGGCGCGAAGGCGTTTCCGCTCATCATCGCGCTGCACGGGCTCGGGGGCACGGAAGACGCCTTCTTCGACGGCTACGAGAAAAAGCTGCCGCCGCTCGCCGAGTCGCACGGCTACATCGTCGCGGCCCCGCTCGGGTACCGCGTCGACGGCTCCTACGGGTGGGGCCTCGGCAACGCGCCTGCCGATCCGAACACGAAGCGGACTCAGGACTTCAGCGAGCAGGACGTCATGCAGGTGCTCGCCCGCATGAAGCAGCTGTACAAGATCGACGACAGCCGCATCTACCTGATGGGCCACTCGATGGGCGCGATCGGCACGTGGAAGATCGCACCGAAGTACCCGGACATCTGGGCGGCGATCGCGCCGTTCTCCGGCAGCGGCGCGCCCGACACCCTCGAGCGCATTCGAAGCGTTCCCGAGATCATCGTCCACGGCGACGCCGATCCGACCGTGAACGTCGCCGGTTCGCGCACCATGGTGGCGAAGCTGAAGGAGCTCGGCGCCGAGGTCAAGTACATCGAAGTACCGGGCGGCGTGCACAGCGACGTGGTCGCGCCGAACATGGCCGCCGTGATCGAGTTCTTCGACAACCATCGCAAGGCGCTCAGGAACGGGTCACAGCAGTAAAGCCAGTTGAACCCTAGCCCTTAGCCCTTAGCCCTCAGCCCTCTGCCCTTCGGAGAAGTGCATGCGCGTCCTGCTGTTAGTCGTTCTGGCCTCCACGGTCGCCGCGCGCGCGGCTGCGCAACCCCGCGTCGACCCGATGGCCGGTGCTGTCGCGGAATCGTTCACGCTCATCGAGAAGCAGTTCGTGGCGCTCGCCGATGCGATGCCGGCCGAGAAGTACGGCTTCAAACCGACGCTCGGCGAGTTCAAGGAGGTTCGATCGTTCGGGGAACAGGTGAAGCATGTCGCCTGTGCGAACTTCGGTTTCTACAGCGAGATTGAGAAGAAGACGCCGCCGGCGCACTGCGAGACCGGCGGTCCGGACCCGGCGAAGACGAAGGCCGAAATCATGGCCTACTTGCGCGAGTCGTTCAGATACGCTGGACGCGTTCTGCGCACGATGACGCCCGCCAACGCGATGGAGCCGACCAACGGACCGTATCCGGGTCCGAGCACGCGCCTCGGCCTCGCAACACTTTCAATCTGGCATGCGTCCGATCACTACGGTCAGCTGGTCGTCTATCTACGAATGAACGGGATCGTGCCACCCGCGAGTCAGCCGTCGCCGCCTCGATAGACGCGCGCCCCTCAACGTCCGAGCAGTTGCTCGACCCGGACGGCCGTGCGAATGACTCTCGCATCCTGGCCGTGATCCGCCGTCAGTTGAAGGCCCAGCGGCAGGCCGCTCGCGATCGGGATTGGAATGGAAATGGCCGGCGTGCCCAATGCCGTCCACGGCGCATTCATGCGGGAGTCGCCGGTGAAGCCCAGTCCGAGCGGCGCCGGGCCGGTCGCGGACGGGACCAGAATCACCGGCGTGGCCTTGTACAGCTCGGTGAGTTTCGTCTTGCACTCGTCGATGTATCGCCGCGCCTCGTCGTACTGCGCCAACGGGATCCGCAGGCCCTCGCGCACAAGATCCGCGAGATCCGCGAGCCGGTCGCCGTATTCCTTGAAGCGCGACTCGTGAAAACGAGCGCCCTCGAAGAACATGACCGTCCGCTGCGCGTCGTACAGCTTCGAAAGCATCCCGGCGATATCGATCGTGCGGATTGACACGCGGTTGGCGCGCAGCTTGGACAGCGCACCCTGAAAAGCGGCCTTCATCGCCGGCTCGAGATCCGGCAACGGATCGGGCGCGGCCAGCGCAAAGTCTTCGGTGCGTCCGGAGTCATAGCCCATCGACTCCCAGAACGCGAACATGTCAGCGGCGGTGTGCGTGAAGAACCCGAGCGTGTCGAGGCTCTTCGCGAATGGCAGCACACCCTCGAGGGAAAGAAGACCGAAGCTGGTCTTGAATCCGGTCACGCCGCAATACGACGCGGGCCGCAGCACCGAGCCGCCAGTCTGCGTGCCGAGTGCGATCGGCACCATCCCGGCCGCCACGGCCGCGGCCGATCCGCTGGAGCTGCCGCCCGGCGTGTGCGCGAGATCGCGCGGGTTGTGCGTCGGCGGAGGCGTGCGATACGCGAAGCTGGCGGTCTGCGTCTTGCCCATCATCACGGCGCCACGCCGCCGCAACTCGCGGACGATGGCCGCGTCGGCGGTGCCGATGCGCCCTTTGTACACAGGCGATCCGTACTCGGTCGCCAGGCCCCTGGTCTCGATGATGTCCTTCACGCCGAACGGAATTCCGGAGAGCGCGCCGCTGCCGGTTGGCTGCTGCGGCAGCACTTGCACCCACGCCTGGATTGAGGCGTCCAGGGTCCGGATGCGCGCCGTGCTTGGTTCAAGCGCGCTCACACGGGCGCTTTGCGACGCGTGCAGCCACTGCGTGAACGTCTCGAGACGCGGTGGATCGACCGCGCGTGTCGCGACGGCGAGGCCGGCGAGCAAGAACGTGCGGCGATCGACGGCGCGTCCCGGCAACACTTGAATGCGGGCCATCACTCGGGCTCTTTGGTTTGCTTTTCCTGGAACCTGGCGCCGCGCAGAATGTCCGGCAGCGCGTAGTTCCCTTCGTGGCACGCGTACTCGAAGATCCGCTCGTCGCTCTTCGACATGGGCAGCTGCGCGGTCCACGGCCGCACGAACGTCGTCGGATCGTCGACCGTGAACTCGTAGAGCAGTGTGTTCGCATCCGTGCGCGTGAAGCGCTCGGTGAGGTGCAGGTTCTCGCCAGCCCCGCGGAACGGGTTCTTGTCGGTGAAGTTGATCGTGTCGACGACCAGCGTGTTGCCTTCCCACCTGCCGCGCGAGTCGCCGAGCCAGCGGCGCTGCGTCGACGGCAGATGAGGACGGCCGTCGGTCCAGACGATGCGCGCGTCGTGGATCATTTCGGTATAGATCACCACCGCGTCACGCGTCTGAAAGATCTGGAGGAAGTTGTTGTACGGGCCCAGGCCGATCGGCGGACCCGCGTTGAACGCCAGGCACCGCTCCTGCAGCGATCGGTTCTCGGGACCGTCCGCTGGATGGTCGCGTGCGTCCGCGTTGCGCGCTGCCTGCCTCGCGCGAGCCTCAGGCGTCAGCGCGGGCACCCGTCCGTCGGGAGGATCGATTACCCACGACGTCCGCTTCCTGCCCTCGAACGACGCGACATGCTCGCCCCGATCGAACCAGAAGTCGGCCACCCCGCGAGCGGCGTCCGTCGCGGCGCCGCCGTCGCGTCGATCGCGATCGTTGCGCCCGATCGTCTGCGCTTCGAACTCGGCCGCCTGAGCGTCGGTGAAGAACTCGACGCCCGCAAGCTCGGCTGGCCGCTCGAAAGGTGTGAGTGTCGCGTAACTCCAGACGCCTTCGATATCTCTGGGCGCTGTTGCGGACGAGCGTGCCGAGGGACCCGCTGGACGCTGCACGGCCTTCTGATCCGCGGCGCCGTTTGATGCGGCGGCAAGCGCGAGCGCAATGATGAGTAAGCGCACGGAAGCACTGTTGTCGTGTTTTTTCCGACCGCTGTCAACCGCGCGCGATTGGACCACGGGCGCGAAAGAACCGGCGGCGAGGGTGACACTTGTCAACAACTCCGTAACCCTCTGAGAAATCTTGACATTGCCGCCGACTGAAGCCAGTATTGGCGCCTGCGGGAGGTCTCTTTCCAGTGCGAAAAATGTTGAGCGGTGCGATCATCGCAGTCGTTGCGGCAGCCGGCGGTGCGCTCTTCGCGTTGTCGGCGACGCCATTGTCCGGGCAGGCGCCGGCGGCCTATCGGGCGCCGCGGGCAGCTGACGGCCATCCCGATTTGAACGGCATCTGGCAGGCCAACACCGAGGCGAACTTCGACCTCGAGGCGCACATGGCTCGTCCGGCGATGGCGTTGCGGGCCGGCCCGTACGGTCCCGTTCCCGCGGCGGCCGTCCTGGCGCTCGGCGCCGTCGGTTCGGTGCCGCCGGGTATGGGCGTCGTCGAAGGCGGCCCGATTCCGTACAAGCCCGAAGCGCTCGCCAAGAAAAAGGAAAACCAGGAGAAGTGGCTGGAGCGCGATCCGGAGATCAAGTGCTACCTGCCGGGCGTGCCGCGCGCGACCTACATGCCGCAGCCGTTCCAGATTCTCCAGAGTCCGAGCGCGATCTTCTTCGCGTACCAGTACGCGGGCGCCGTTCGGAACGTCTATCTGAAGGATCCCGGTCCCGCCCCAATCGATTCGTGGATGGGCCAGTCGGTCGCCAAGTGGGAGGGCGACACGCTCGTCATCGATGCCTCGGGCTTCAACGACAGCACCTGGTTCGATCGCTCGGGCAATTTCCACAGCGATCAACTGAAGGTCACCGAGCGCTACACGCGCACGGCGCCGGATGTGATCCACTACGAGGCGACGATCACCGATCCCGAGACGTTCACGCGTCCGTGGAAGATCAGCCTGCCGCTGTACCGCCGGATCGAGAAGAACGCGCAGCTGATGGACTTCAAGTGCGTCGAGTTCGTCGAGGAGCTTCTCTACGGTCAATACCGGAAGAAGCCCCTTACTAAGTAAGGATTGAAGAATTGCAAAAGTACAAAGGGAAGTTCGAAGGGTTGATGGCGGCTGCGGCGATTGCCGCGGTCGCGTCATTGACCGTCGCACATCTCGACGGCCAGGCGCCGGCGAAGACGACGGCGCCTGCCGCGGCAAAGCGATCGGTGCCCCGGCTGCCCGATGGACACCCCGATCTCCAGGGCACGTACGATCTCGCGACGTTGACGCCGGTTGAGCGAGCCAAGGACTCACCGCTGGTGCTCACCGACGAGCAGGCGGCAAAACTCGAGAAAGACGTCGCGGCCCGCAAAAGCTATCAGGACGCACCGATCAAGGCGGATCGCGCTGCGCCTCCGGTCGGCGGCGACGGGTCGGCGGGAGCCGCGGGCAACGTCGGCGGCTACAACAGCTTCTGGATCGACTCGGGCTCACGCTACTCGGTGATCGAGGGACAGAAGCGCGCGTCCATTCTCATCGACCCGCCGGACGGCCGCGTCCCGTCCATGACTCCCGCCGCGCGTGCACGGTTCGCGCGAAACGTCCGTCCGACCTCCGATCAGTCGGCGCGCGAGGACGACCCGGGATTCGAGGGCGCCGGCGCGTACGACGACCCCGAGCGGCGTCCGCTGGGCGAGCGCTGTCTCATGGGCTTCGGATCGACGTCGGGTCCACCCGCGCTGCCGAACTACTTCTACAACAACCTTCATCAGATTGTTCAGACCCCCGACTCGGTGATGATCCTGACCGAAATGGTGCACGACGCCAGGGTGGTCCGGATGAACAGCGAGCACGTGCCGCCGAGCATCCGGAAGTGGATGGGGGATTCCATTGGCCGCTGGGAAGGCGATACACTTGTCGTGGATACGACGAATTTCACGGACAAGACCCGTTTTCGCGGATCCACGCAGGACCTTCACATCGTCGAGCGATTCACGCGGGTGGATGCGAAGACCCTGCTCTACCGTTTCACGGTCGAGGATCCCAACACGTGGGAAAAGCCGTGGACCGGCGAATACACGTGGCCGGCGACCGACGAGCTGATGTACGAATACGCGTGCCAGGAAGGCAACTACGCGTTGGGCAACATCCTTCGCGGCGCGCGGCTGAAGGAAGCGGACGAAGCCAAGAAAACCAAGCAGTGAGGTAACGAATGCGGACTAAATTTTTCCTGTCAGTGGCCGGCGTTCTCCTCGCGACGGCCCCCATCCTGGGTCACCACGCGTTTGGCGGCGAGTTCGATCCCAACAAGCCGGTGCTGCTGAAGGGACCGGTCACGAAGGTCGAGTGGGTGAACCCGCACGCGTGGATTCACCTCGAGGTCACCAAGCCGGACGGCACGAAGGAAGAGTGGATGGTGGAAGGCGGCACGCCGAACACCCTGCTCCGGCGCGGCGTGACGCGCGAATCGCTGAAGGTCGGCACGGTCCTGGTGATCGACGGCTACCAGGCGCGCGACCATTCGCTGCTCCGCGCCAACGGCCGCAACGTGACGTATCCCGACGGCCGCAAGCTGTTCCTGGGATCGTCGGGCACCGGCGCGCCGACCGATGGCGCCGACCCGACCGAGCCCGCGAAGCCGGCCGGCCGCGGCCGCGGCGGACGATAAGACGATCCGGAAGAGACCGCGGAGACCGCAAAGACCGCAGAGAAAACATTTCTCAGCGATCTCAGCGAGCTCCGCGGTTTTTTCTTTTCGCTGAAACAGCGTGACACGCGTCCTCCCTGCTCTCCTCGCACTTCTCGCCATTTCCCCGACACCTCTTCCGCGAACGTCCGACGGTCATCCTGATCTGCAAGGCATCTGGGCCAACGATACGGTGACACCGCTCGAGCGTCCGAAGCGGTTTGCCGACAAGGCCACGCTCACCGAGCAGGAGGCGCTCGTCTACGAGCGCGATCTCGCCGGACGCTGGGCCGATCGGTTCGGCGATCTGGAAGTGACGACCACCGGAGAACTCAGCGACGAGTGGCAGGAGAACGGCACCGTGGTTCCGGGACGACGAACGTCGCTGATCGTCGATCCGGCGGACGGCAAGATTCCCGCGTTGACACCTGAGGCCACGACGCAAGCAGACGCGCGCGCGGAGAGGCTGCGCGATCATCCAGCGGACGATCCGGAAGATCGCACGATGTACGAGCGATGCCTCGTCGGCTCCTCCGGGCCGCCGATGCTGCCGCCGGTCTACAACCAGAACCTGCAGATCGTCCAGACCCGCGACCGCGTGCTCATCGTCACCGAGATGATCCACGACGCGCGGATCGTTCGCATGAATGCGGAGCACCTGCCGGCGG
>DASSGK010000514.1:0-9284 GCA_035693505.1 Vicinamibacterales bacterium | reverse complement strand
CGATGTAAACCTGCCATCCGGTTGGCGACATCGTGGCCGATGCGGCGAGCCGTGCCGAGTCGTTGGCGTTTTCAATCTTCCGCAGATACTGGTAAGGCGTGCCGGATGCGCGCGGCCGCATGAGGACGAGATCATCCTGCGCCAGGCTCTGCAGCGCGGTGAACGTGGTCTTGCCGCTCGTGAAGATCACGCGCGAGCGCTGATCGACCATCGTAATCTGCGCGTTCGGCAGCGACCGGAACCCGGCCACGAACTGCTCGAATCGCGACAGATCGAGCGATCCGCCGGCGACGCCGGCAACCTTTCCCGCTTCGTCAAAGTATGGGACGGCGATGGTGACGATCGGGACGTACGACAACCGTCCCATGATCACTTCCGACACCGCGAGCTGTCTGGTCTGAAGGGCGTTGATGAAGTACTCGCGATCGCCGATCGGCGGAGACTCCGCCTCCCTGGCTGGAAAGATCTCGCGGACGACGCCCTGGAGGTCGGCGACAAAGATCGTGATGAAGCCCGGATAGACCTCGTGGTACTGCGCCAGCAGCTGCTGGCGCTCGCGGTCGCGAGGCAGTCCCGCGAGTCCCGCGGCGAGGGACTGGACGGCGTGCTGGTGATCGCCGACGTACGCCCCGACGTGCTGGTTCAGCGCCGCCACCGCCTCCTGAAGTCGGCCGCCGGCGTCAGCCACCTGCTTTGCCGAGGTCAGCTGTCCATCGACCGACGCCAGGACCAGTACCGGGACAGTGGCCGCAAGCACGAATGCGTGAAACGCGTCACCGCGAAGGCGGCGCGTCGGGCGCTCGTCGGCTTCCACGAGCCGCCGCGCGGTTGCGCCGCTTGCAAGCAGGTCGGCCACCGCGACGGCCATGAGGCCGCTGACGACGAGCTGAAGTGCAACCGGAAGAATCGTGTCGCGCAGGTAGCCGATGCCGTAGAGGCTCGGCATCGCGACGAGCGTCGCTGCAACAGAAGTCCAGACAATCAATCCGGCGAGCATCGGCGAGCGCCCCCGCCTGGCGAAGAAACCGATCACCACGGCTTCCAGCGGCAGGAGGCGCATGCCGACGGCGAAGATGCCGCGTCCCGCCACCGCGTGGAGGAATGCGGCGAGCGCGCCGTACCACGGACCGAAGAGGATGGCGACCGGCAGCGTGACGATGCGGCCGAGCAGCAACGGTGCGGATGAGCCCTGTCGATAGATGTCGAGCGCATAACCGACGAGACCGCAGAAGATCGCGATCCCGAGGCGCTTGAAAGTGGATCGGCTCATGGGACGCTCAATTGTGCCAGCGTCCGCTCCGCGAAGACCAGTGACAAATGCAGCGCTGTGAAGGAAGGTATACTTTTACATCACCATGCACGTGCTGATTGCGGAAGATGATGTCGTAACCGGTGAGATTCTCGCGCGCACGCTCCAGCGATGGGGTTACAGCACCACCGTGGTGAGCGACGGCGAGCAGGCGTGGAACCGGCTGCGCGTCGTCACCGATCCGACGCTCGCGATCCTCGACTGGATGATGCCGGAAATGGACGGTCCGGACGTGTGCCGGCGGGTTCGTCAGGAGCTGCCGCTCGCGAACATGTACATGCTGCTCGTGACGGCGCGCGAGGGCCGCAGCGATGTCGTGGCCGGCCTGGATGCGGGCGCCGACGACTACATCATCAAGCCGTTCGATCCCGAGGAGCTGCGCGCGCGCGTCGCGGTCGGTACCAGAGTACTCGCGCTGCAGCAGAAGCTCGCCGAAAGGGTGGCGGAGCTGCAGACGGCGCTATCGAACGTCAAACAGCTGCGAGGGCTGCTCCCCATCTGCAGTTACTGCAAGCGCATCCGCGCCGACGATCAGTACTGGCAGCAGGTCGAGGGGTACGTCGCGGAGCACTCCGACGCGCAGTTCAGCCACGGCATCTGCCCGCCTTGCTACGAGAAAGTCTCGGCCGAGCTCGACGCCATGTCGAGAAACAAGTCGTCAGGACACCAGTAAGAGTCGCGGCAACGGATGATCCGCGGTCGACTCAATTCGTACCGCTGATCTGTTTGACGATCTGCCGCGCGAGCGGAAGGCTGACTCCGCAGGTGGGATCGTCGACGCGGCATCGGGCAACGGTGAGATCGCATCCGCACGTGCACGGCTGCGAGTTCAGCTTCTGAAGGGCCTCGATGCGCTTGGCCATCGGCAGCGACGCCAGGTCGATGCCCGGAATGGTCATCGCCTGCGCGCCGTTTTCCAGGTTCAGCTTGAGACCCTGGGACTGATCGACTTCTTCGATCGAAACGTTGACCGGCAGACCCGCGAGATGACGCGTCTCGAACTCGGTGGTGCGAGCCGTCAGCATGCCAACGTGCTTCTGCACGACGCGCGATTCCCGATCGAGAATGAAGGACGTCGGCAGCGCCGTGATCCCCGGGTACATCTTCTCGATCTCGGGCGTCATCATCGCCACGGGATAGTTGATCTTGTGCTCGGCGGCGAAACGGCGGACCACGTCGACGCCAGCCTCGTCCTCTGAAATGCCGATGACCTGCAGCGTGTCCTTGTACTTGTCCTGCAGCGCGACGAGGTCCGGAATCTCGGCCCGGCACGGACCACACCAGGTGGCCCAGAAGTTGACGATGACCACCTTGCCGCGCAGCGAGGCCGGCGCGATGTCGCGGCCGTCGAGATCTTTCACCGTGAATGCCGGCGCCGGCTTCGGGTCGCGGAAGAACCGCAGCGTCACCTTGTCGGTGTCGGCCGCGCCGGCCGCGGCGACGACGGTTTCGGATTGGCGATCTTCGACCTGGCGGGCATAGCGGGCGGCCGCCCACGTCATCAGGACACCACCGAGCACGAGGACAAGGAGCAGAGCTCGCCGTTCGTTCATAGCTCTCTCAAGTGTAAGCTGAAGCGATGCCGATTCAAACCGTGTTCCTCGATGCAGGCGGCGTGCTGGTCAACCCGAACTGGCACCGGGTCAGCGACGCGTTGGCACGGCACGGGGTCAGTGTCACGGCCGAACGCATGGCCGAGGCCGAGCCGCGTGCAAAAAAACGCCTGGATACGGGTGACACCATTCGCGCGACCAACGATCAACAGCGAGGCTGGACCTACTTCAATCTCGTGCTGGGTGAAGCGGGCGTCGCGCTCAGCGATGCGACCGCCGCCGCGCTCGCCGAATTGCACACTTACCATCAGACGTACAACCTCTGGGAAACGGTCCCGGACGAGGTGTTGCCGTCGCTGGCAGCCCTCCGAGCCAGCGGACGCCGCCTGGTCGTGTTGTCCAACGCGAATGGGACGCTGCACAAGGCGTTCGACCGCCTCGGGCTGACCACCTCGTTCGACGTGATCTTCGATTCACACCAGGAAGGTGTCGAGAAACCGGATCCACGTTTCTTTCAGATCGCTCTCGAGCGATCGGGCGCCGACGCTGCCACCACCATGCACGTCGGCGACCTCTACCACGTCGACGTCGCCGGCGCGCGCGCCGCCGGTCTCACTCCCGCATTGCTGGACGTTGCGGGGTTGTATCCGGATTGCGACTGCCTTCGCATCCGATCGCTGACCGAACTGGTTCAAGCGCTCTCCTGAGTCGCGATACACTGCCGCATGCGCATTCCATCTTTTCGATCGATCGTCGTCGCCGGGCTGGCCGCCGGTCTTCCGGTGCTGGTCGCCGCGCAGCAGCGCGGACGCGCCGACAATCCCTTTCCAGGCGGGACGAACCCGGACGGGTCGCTCAGACCAACCCAGCCGCTGACGCGCCTGTTCACGCAGGACGCGTATACCGAGTACGAAATCATGAAGCCGGGCAGCGAGGAGTTCCGAATCAAGTTCCTGCCCGAGGAGACCCGGACAGGCGCGACCGAGCTGGTCAACGCCACGCGTGGCGGAAGTGAAGGCTCGGGCGTCGAGGTCTACGATCCGCGCACCGGCAAGCCGCTGACGTTCACGTATCAGCAGGAAGGCAACGATCCCGAGAACCACGCGATCCACGCGAAGCTGCCGATCCCGGTACCCCAGGGCGGCGTCGGGCGGGTCCTGATCTACAAGACGTACAAGGATCCGCGCACCTACATCATGCACGGCGACGACATCGTCTGGGTGCGGAGCCTCAGCGGCTACCGGCTCGGGGTGCTGCTGCCGAAAGGGTTCGCCTTCATTTCATCCAACGTGGCCGCGCAGCTCACGACGTCGGCGGGAGGGCAGTTGAAACTGGCGTTCGCGAATCCGAGCGGCCAGAGCAACCCCGTCACGATTCATGCGCGAAAGACGACGGCGTCGTTCGCTCCGCGGGCCGACACCGACATGTTCTTCGACGATGTGAAGACGCTGTACGATCTGGAGGCGCCGGAAGCGGGACGGGTGAAGGTGGAGCAGACCTACAGCGACTATCGGAAAGGCGCCCGCGCGCAACTCGATACGCTGGCGCAGCTGCCGCTTCAGGAGCTCAGGGTCATCGATCTCGATACCGCGAAGCCCTTCGCCACGTCGAAAGACGGCTCCGCCACTTTTGTGAAGCTCGAAGTGCCGATCACCGACGACAAGCAGAGCGCGCACATCAAGATCACCGGCACGTTCCGGGATCCGGGCTACAAGGCCCAGGGCGATGAGATGCTGTTCGACCGCGTGATGTACGGCTTGCGAAACACGATCCTGCTCCCCGCGGGCTGGGACGTGTCGGCGCTCTCCCAGTCCGGCACGATCGGGACCTACGAAGGCCGCACCTTCGTTGCGCTGATCAACCTGAACGGCGAGAACAACTACCGCGTGACGCTTCGGGCTCGCAAGCGGAGCTAGGTCCGCATGACGCCGCTACTCGCCTACGCGCTTGCGTTGTCCACGCTGACGCCGGGAACGGTCGGTCCAGGTGAGTGCGTCGTCTTCGCGCCGCTCGGGGGGCAGGCGCAGGTGATTGGCGGCGACGAGTGCGGCCGCCGGACGCTGCCGGCGTCCACCTTCAAGGTTCCCCATGCGCTCGTCGCGCTCGAGACCGGAGTCGTCACCGACAAGACCGTCATCAAATGGGACGGCACCCGGAGGGACTATCCCGTCTGGAACCGCGACCAGACGCTCGACTCGGCGATCAAGATGTCGGCCGTCTGGGTGTTTCAGCAGTTCGCCTCTGCGATCGGCCGCGAGCGCGAGTTGTCCTATCTCAAGTCGTTTCACTACGGATCGGGAACGTTCGAGCGCGGCGTCACCGATTTCTGGTTGAACGGCGACCTGACGATTACGCCCGTCGAGGAGGTCGCGTTCCTCCAACGGATGTTCTCGTACGAATTGCCGGTGGAACGCCGGCACATCGATACCGTCAAGAAAGCGCTCACGATGCCGCACGGTCAGATCCTCAATGCGGCGGGGACGCACGACTTTCCGCTGCGGTGGCCGGCGGATACCGTGGTTCGTGCGAAGACGGGCAATGGAAACGTTGACGGCGAGCGCGTCAGCTGGATCGTCGGTGCTCTCGAAACGGGAGGCCGTCAGTATCTGTTCGCCAGCCGCAAACGATCGACAACCGGTGCGCTCGACACGACGGCCGGCGCTGACCTGGCGATTCGCGTCCTCAACACGCTCGGTCCGTCACAAGTACGGTAAGAGGGAAATTTTCTTCTCTGCGGTCTTAGCGATCTCTGCAGTTTCTTCTTAGCGCGTAGCGCCCGTACTGCTGAACGCATCCAGCAGCACCGGTAACAGCGTGTGCATCTTCCCCAGCGATGGACGGTCGGGCGTCAGGCCGGCGCGGAATCCATGTGCGCGGAGGCGGTCGAGAATCTCCGGCCGACTGGCGATCACGTGCACCGGGACGTCCCACGGCGCCTTGACGCCGCTGACCGCCGCTGCCGGCTCATGATCGCCGAGGAGAATCATCACGAAATCGCGTTCGGCGTGCCGTCGCAGATAGCCGGCGAGCGTCGCGTAGTCGTACGAGATCGCGTGCACGTATCCCGGACCGAAATTCGTCCAGTCGGGCTGCTGCGCGTACGCGCGAACGATCGAGGGACCGTCGTACGGATGGTCCAGGAACATCTTGCTCCAGTCCGGCTGATACGGCGGCGTGGGAATGAACGGAAAGTGTGTGCTGATCGTCGGAAAGAATACGAACAGCGGCGAGCGCGACGCCGCGGCGTCTTCCAGGACATCGAACTTCGCGAGCGTGAACTGATCCGGAATCGCGAACCAGCCGAACTCGGGCCCGTGATAGTCGAGACGGGACGCGCCGTACACCTCGTCGAAGTTGTAGAACGAGCCCTCCGGCCACACCTGGCGCAGCCCCGGCATCAGCGCCACCGCCCGATGGCCCGCGCGCTTGAAATTGGTGACGATGGTCTCGCGCTTCTCGGTCATCAGCCGCGCGTTGGTCTCCGGCTCACGCACCTCGACGCCGGACATCAGGCTGATGTGGGCGAGCCAGGACGAACCGCCAAACGTCGGCGATTCCACAAAAGCGGAGACGACCTGACGGCCTGTCGCGTGGATGGCGGCGTCGAGATCCGCCCTGGGGCCGGCAAGAGGCGACGCCATGTCGGGGCGCTCGTACGCGATGGCCCCGTACGATTCGATGAAGACCAGGAAGACGTCCGTGTCTTTCACCAGTTCCAGCCCCGCGTCCATCTTCGGGCTTGGCGCCAGCGTGTGCGAAGCGCTGAGCGCGCCGGCAATCAGCCGCAACTGCCGCGCGTACGTTTGCGTGACCGGCGTCGGGAAGCTTGACTCGGCATCGATGGCGCCGGCCTGAGTGGCGACAAAACCCGCCATCATGAGGCACGCCGTCACGGCGATCGCAATTCGCCCCCGCTTGTCGGCGCCGGCCTCCGCGACACGTCCAATCGCCCAACGGAAGAGCAGATACAACAGCGCGACGAGCGCGAACACGGCGGCGGCGACGCCGAAGATGAGCCACAGCGGCGCGGCGTGCGCGATCATCGCCGCGACATCCGGCATGTACCGGATGTCCCAGTACAGATTGATGTCACGGCCGTAGAGCGCCGGTGCCGTGACGTCGGCGTAGTGCCCGATCGCGAGGAGGACCCAGAGGCCCGCGATCCAGCGAATGGCCGCGCGCGACGGCCTGCCGAACATCTGTTCGGCGCCGAGGAGCAGCAGCAGGAAGGCTGCGCACTCCACGGAGATTTCGCCCGACCACAGGAACGCCGGGGTTGGCCAGATGTTGCTGAACGACAGCGACGCGTTGAGCACCGCGATCGCCGCGGCCGTCACGAGCGCGCGCCTTACGCCTGGCGCCACAGCCACACGGTGTCGATCAGGAACGAGTAGCTCAAGGCTGCGAGCGCCGCTGCTGCCAGCGCGGAGCTGATGGGCGGCTCGATCGCAGGCAGCATCACCAGCGTCAACACGACAATCTGAATCACGCAGATGGCCTGCCGCCGCCGGCTCGCGGGAAGCGGGGCGTGCAGCCACGGAGCGACGGTCCCGCCGGCGACAAACAGATAACGAAGAAGGCCCGAGGCGACAACCCAGGCGCCCGCCTTCTCATGACGCCAGGCCAGAACCGACAGGCCGAGGATCAGCAAGGCGTCGACTTCCATATCGAAGCGGGCGCCGAAGGAACTGGCGATGGCGTTGCGGCGCGCCAGCCACCCGTCGACGCCGTCGAGCAGGGTGGCGGCCACGCTGGCGGCGACGGCCGCAACGGCGACGGCCGGCAGCGTCGGCTCGCCGACGAGCCCCGCGACCAGCACGACGAGGATCGCTCGAAGCGTGGTGATCTGGTTGGCGGCGCCGAACCGCGAGAACGGATGGTGCTGCTGCAGGAATCCGATCGACAGCCCCGAGATCAACGCGAACAGCCCCGCGGCTTTCAGCGGATAGCGATCGCCGAGCGGCAGTGCGATCCGCGCGAGGTCCGCGAGCGCGACGATCGCGACGAGCCCGGCGAACGTGGCGGTCATCACGCTGGCGCGCAGCGGCGAATCCGGGACTCGCCACACTGTTCGTTGAGGGGCCACAGGGAAGGGAGACAAAGGTTCTGGCGTTCGCGATATTGTATCAACGTGATTGCCGATCAGGCTCGCGCCTTTTGGATTGCGGCGCCGGGGCGCGGTGAGATCCGCACCGAGACGCTGGCCGCGCCGGCAGACGAGGAAGCGGTCGTGCGCGCGCTGTTCAGCGGCGTGAGCCGCGGCACCGAGGCGCTCGTGTATCAGGGCCGCGTGCCGTCGAGTGAGCACGACCGGATGCGCGCGCCCTTTCAGGCGGGAACGTTCCCGGCGCCGGTGAAGTACGGATACGCGAGCGTCGGCACGGTGGAGCGCGGCCCCGCTCATCTGGAAGGACGGCGGGTGTTCGCGCTGTACCCGCATCAGACGCGATACGTCGTGCCGGTGCGGGCGCTGACCGTCTTGCCTGACAGCGTGCCGCCGGAGCGCGCGATCCTCGCCGCGAACCTGGAAACGGCGATCAACGGAATATGGGATGCCAACCCCCAGGTCGGCGATCGCGTCGTGGTGATCGGCGCGGGCACGGTCGGCTGCCTGGTCGCGTGGATCGCCGGCCGTATTCACGGATGCAACGTGGAGCTCGTGGATATCAATCCTCGCCGGGAGTCGACCGCGCGCGCGCTGGGCGTTCGGTTCGCCGAGCCCTCGTCGGCGACGCGCGAGGCGGACGTGGTCGTGCATGCGAGCGGTTCGGCAGCGGGTCTCGCACTCGCGCTCGGTCTCGCCGCGTTCGAGGCGACGATTGTGGAATTGAGCTGGTACGGCGAAGGCGCGGTGCCCGTGGCGCTTGGGCAGGCATTCCACGCACGCCGGCTCACGTTGAAGTCGTCGCAGGTCGGCCACATCGCCGCCACTCATCGCGCCAGGTGGGACACCGCCCGCCGGATGCAACTCGTGCTCGGGATGCTCGCCGACGCCGCGCTCGACGTGCTGATCACCGGAGAGAGCGAATTTGAATCACTGCCCCTCGTGATGAACGAGCTGGCCACCGCTCCAGGCGACACCCTGTGCCACAGAATCCGCTACCCTTTGTAAGGGTTGTAAGGGTCCTTCTTCCTTTTCACTTTTCTCTTCTCACTTTGAAAATGTGATGTACACCGTTTCCGTTCGCGACCACTTCATGATCGCCCACAGCTTTCGGGGCGAGGCCTTCGGCCCGGCGCAGCGCCTCCACGGCGCGACGTATATCGTCGATCTCGAATTCCTTCGCCGCGAGCTCGATTCGAACGGGATGGTCGTGGACATCGGCCTGGCGACCGACGTGTTGAAGGCGACGCTGGCGGGCTTCAACTATCGCAATCTCGACGAGGATCCCGCCTTCGAAGGACGCAACACGACGACGGAG
>DASSGK010000513.1:0-3712 GCA_035693505.1 Vicinamibacterales bacterium | reverse complement strand
CGCGCTGCCTGGAACTTACGGCGACGAGGGAGTCGAGGCGAGCGCCAGTCTCGATCGCATGGAACGTGGACTCGCCGAGTGGGACAAGACGCTTCGTGAGTACGAATCCAACATCATTACTATCGCGCCTACCGCCTCAGCCGGCCGCGTCCTCGACATGCACCGGACGATGGGCATGTTTTACCTGGCGCGCGGACGATCCTCTGATGCGGTGAGGGAGTTCGAGACGGCTGTCGCCCTCTCGCCGGAACCGTTGTTCCACGTGTTCCGCGGCCTCGCACTCAATGCCGCCGGCAAGCCGGCCGAAGCGTTGAAAGCCTACAGCACAGCGGCAACGCTCGATCGCGCCGATCCGATCGCGGCGTACATGGTCGCCGACGCCAGCATCAGATCTGGCGTCGCACCACCGGCACCAGCGCTCGCGGCTTTGTCCGACCTGGTCGATCGCATCGCTGTCGGCGAGTACGCCGGTGAGCGCGAACCGTTCATCGTCACCTCGTTCGTGCCGGACGATCTGACCAAGACGCCCATGATCGTGCCGTGGTGGTACTCAGAGGCGTACGCGCATCTCAAGCGCGCGGAGTACGCCAAGGCGGTAGAGGCGATGCGGACGGCTGTGGCACAGGACTCCCTGCTCGCTGCAGCGGCGGTGCCGGCGGTTCGTTCGGGCGCTGAGGCGCTGCGCGCCGGCCAGGTAGCCCGCGCCATCGACTACTTCACCGCGGCGGTCCGCGATCGAGGAAGCTCGGAAGCGCACCGGATGCTCGGTGTGGCCTACTGGCTCTCCGCCGAACACGAGCGCAGCATCGAGCAACTTGAACAGGCTGTGCGTCTGAGCCCGACGGACGAACGTTCACGCCTGATGCTCGCCCGCGTGCTGGAAGAAACCGGCGACACTGAACGCGCGGAGAAGCTGCTGACGGAGACGGCAAAGGCGATTCCCTCGTCTGCGAGAGCGCATTTCCGGCTCGGACGACTCTACGAGGCGGCCAATCGCATCGAAGATGCGGTGAGAGAGTACGAGGCGGCGATCGGCATCGGCGTGCTGACAGGCGAAGCGCCACTGCTCCTGGATATCGGAGCGCTTCACCACCGCGAGTTCGATGCGGGGCGGGCGGAGGCCGCGTTCGCGAGAGCCGTCGCGCTGAGGCCGAACGATTCGGTTGCGCATCGAGAACGAGGCCGAGCGCTGCTGGAGCTGGGGCGTCCCGACGCAGCGTTCGTCGAGCTGGCGGCGGCATTGCTCGTCGACTCCAGGGACTACGAAAGCTACGTCGCGCTCGGGCGAATCCATCTCGACGGCGGGCGATATCCGCAGGCGGCCCGCCTGCTGACACGCGCGATCGCGATCGACCCTGACGAGCCGGAGGCTCATTACGCGCTCTCGACGGTTCTGACTCGCTCCGGAAGAAGCGACGAGGCGGCGCCGCATCTCGCCACGTTTCAGCGGCTGCAGACACTGGCGCTTGAAAAGCGGCGGCACGACATTGCGTTGAGCACGGCGCGCCTCGACGCCGCTGCCTTGTCGGAAAAGGGGCAGTTCGATCGCGCCGTCGAAGCGTGGACGCGGATCGTCACCGAGTGGCCAAACATCTGGGCGAATCACGCGGGCCTCGCGGCTGCGCTCGCCGGGCTCGGCCAGTTGAACATGGCGGTCGCACAGTACGAAAAGGCCATCGCGCTCGATCCCGCGAGCAGCGTCTATCGCCAGCTTGCCGCTCTGTACGACAGGATGGGGCGTCCGGACGCGGCCGCGGCGACGCGCGCCAGGCTCGCGCAAGCCGAGCAGCACGCGTTTGGCGTTGACGCGAAGCCATCCGCCCGATGAAGAGAATCGCGCTCGCGCTGATAGCGGTGTTGTGGGGCGCGGGTGCTCCGCCTGCAGAGGTCTCGTTCACCGACGTCACGTCGAAGGCCAACGTCGCATTCGCGAATGTCAACGGCGCCAGTCCCGACAAGCATCTTCCGGAGACGATGGGATCGGGTGGCGCCTTCGTCGATCTCGATTCGGACGGCTGGGTCGATATCGTCCTCGTGGACGGCGGCTCGATCGCCGACCCGCAGGTGGCGCGCCGCGCGCAGCCGCGCGTGCTGCGCAACCGGCGAGACGGCACGTTCGAGGACGTCACCGCACGGTCGGGCATCCGTCAGCACGACTATGGCATGGGCGTATGCGCGGGCGACGTGGACAACGACGGTCACGTCGATCTGTACATCACCGGCGTCGGCGGCAACACGTTGTACAGAAATCGAGGCGACTTCACGTTTGCGGACGTGACCGCATCCGCTGGCGTGGCCGGCGGCGGCTGGAGCACGAGCTGTGCGTTTGCCGACCTCGACGGCGATGGCGACCTCGATCTGTTCGTCACCCGCTATGTGGACGTCTCGCGTCCCGAGCCGTTCTGCGGCGACGAACGGGCCAAGCGCCGCGCGTATTGCCATCCGCTGGCGTTGCCGCCGATGTCGAACCTGGTGTTCAGGAACGACGGCCACGGCGTCTTCACCGATGTGAGCGAAGCGACCGGCATCGCGAAGTACCGCAGCAACGGACTCGGCGTCGTGATCTCCGATCTCGACGGCAACGGGTTCCCGGACGTGTTCGTGGCCAATGACTCGCTGCCGAACTTCTTGTTCGTCAACGACGGCGGATGGCGGTTCACCGAGTCCGCGCTCCAGGCCGGTGTGTCGGTTGCCGACGATGGGAAGGCGCGCGCGGGTATGGGCGTCGATACCGGCGACTACGATGGGGACGGCCTGCTGGATTTGATCGTCACGAATCTCGATTTCGAGATGACGAGCCTGTTCCACAACCTGGGCAAGCGCTTGTTCGCCTACGCCACGCGCGAGATTGGCATCGGCCCTCCGACGCGACCCTATGTCGGCTTCGGCGCGCTGTTTCTGGATTACGACAACGACAGCAAACTCGATATCGCCATCGTGAACGGCCACGTCATGGACAACACGGCGCTGTTTCGCCAGGGGTCCACGCACGCGCAGCCGAATCTGCTGATGCACAACGAGGACGGTCGGCATTTTCGTCCAGCCGGGAACCTTCCCACGGCAGGAAACACGCCGGACAAAGTCAGCCGCGGTCTCGCCGCCGCGGACTTCGACAACGACGGCGACCTCGATCTGCTCGTCACGAACAACGGCGATCGCCTCGATTTGCTGCGCAACGACGGAGGCAACGCGCGAAACGCGTTGCTCGTTCAGCTCGTCTCGCGGAAAAGCGCGCCGAACGGAATCGGCGCCCGCGTGATCGCCGCTGTGGGATCGCGAACGCTGGTACGCGAGGTCAAGGCGGGCTCGAGCTATCTCTCGCAGAGCGACACGCGCGTGCACATCGGCCTCGACCAGGCGGCCGCGGCCGAGCGACTCGAAGTGCACTGGCCCGCAGGGACAACAGATATCGTCAGAAACGTCGCCGCCAACCAGATCCTCACCATCCGTGAAGGTGAGGGCATCGTGGCGCGCAAGCCACTGAACCGGCCTTAATTTCCCATGCGATCGTTCACCCGGCGTGCCGGTTTTGCCGCCGCCATCCTGATGCTTGCTGCGTTGGCGCCTGTGTTGTCGCAGACGACGACGCCGACGATCACGTTCCGGATCATTGTGATGGACTCGCGCGACGCGGCCGAGCGCATTCTGGCCCGCCTTCGAAGCGGCGAGAATTTCGTCGCACTGGCGGCCGAGGTGTCCGCCGATCCGAGCG
>DASSGK010000512.1:0-5949 GCA_035693505.1 Vicinamibacterales bacterium | reverse complement strand
CGGCCGCACAAATCCTGCTGGGGATCGCGCTGATCTGCTGGGTCACGCTGCTGATCGTCAGGCATGAACGCTTCGAAGCTCCGGGATTCTTCTGGCCCATGGTCGCGTACGGCGGCGCGACGATCGTCTCCGCGGCCTTGTCTCCCGATCCGCGCGTGAGCCTGATCGATTGCAAACAGCTCGTGCTGTTCCTGCTGGTCCCGCTGGTGTACCGCTTCATCGGCGGCACGCGGCCGCACACGCTCATCACCGTCGTCGTGACGTGCGCCGCCGTCAGCGCGGTGTTCGGCATCGTGCAGTACGGCATCCTGCATTACGACAACCTCGGCCAGCGTCCACAAGGCACGCTCGGACACTGGATGACCTACTCGGGCCTGCTGATGATCGTCATCGGCGTCGCCATCGCGCGGGTCATCTTCGGCAACAGCGATCGCACGTGGGCGGCGCTCGTGCTGCCGGCACTCGGCGTCGCTGTTGCGCTGACCTTCACACGCGGCGCCGCGGTTGGCGCGTGCGCCGCGGTCGCGTTGCTGTTCGCGCTGAAGGACTTCCGGTTGTTCGCGGTTCTGCCGATCCTGTTGGCCGTAGGCATCGCCATCGCCCCCGGACAAATCGCCAGGCGCTACGCGTCCATGTTCAACATGAACGATCCGACGGTCCACGATCGGTACACGATGCTGCACATTGGCGAACGGATGATCGCCGCACATCCGCTGGCTGGTGTCGGGCCGAACATGGTTCAGCGTCTCTATGTGAGCTTCAAGGGATCGGATTCGCTCGTCGGCCCGGACGGCGTGACCCACATCAATCCGCACCTGCACAACGACTTCCTGCAGATTGCGGCGGAACGCGGCCTGCCGGCGCTCGCGCTCTGGTTGTGGTTCCTTGTCGCATTGATGCGCGATCTATGGCAGCAGTTCAAGACCGGCCAACGCGAGCTCGCAGCGACCGCGATGGCGACCGTCGTCGCGCTGCTGACCGCGGGCCTATTCGAGTACAACTTCGGCGATTCCGAAGTGCTGATGCTGTTCCTCACGATCGTGACCCTGCCCGCGGCCGCCGCCCGTCGACAATCCTGATGACGCTGCCGCCAATCGACGCAGGACGCGCACGCGACCTCATCGCGCGTTTCGCGGAGCTTCCCGTGCTCGTCGTCGGCGACGCGATGCTCGATCGCTTCATCGTCGGTCGCGTCACTCGAATTTCGCCGGAGGCTCCGGTCCCGATCGTCCGGTTCGAGTCAGAACATGCGCGCCTTGGCGGCGCCGCCAACGTGGCGCACAACATCGCCTCGCTGGGCGGACGCCCGCGGCTCGTGGCCATTGTGGGCAACGATCCGGCTGCGGCGAGACTTCGCGAGTTGCTGAGCACGGCGGGAATCGAGACTGACGGCCTGGTCGAAGACCGCGGGAGGCCGACGACGGAAAAAGTGCGGGTGGTCACGGAGCGCAACCAGCAGGTGGCGCGGATCGATTACGAGCACGACACCGACGCCGCTGCCGACGTCGAGCGCGCGATGGTCGAGCAGGTCACGCGCCTTGCTGGCGATGCGAAGGCGTGGCTGGTCTCGGACTATCTCAAGGGCGCCGTCACACGAGGGGTCATCGAGGCGCTGCTTCGCAGACAAACCAGCGCCAGCGCAAAGGCGGCCGAGCGAACGCCGCTGATCGTCGATCCGAAAATTCCGCACCTGGCCTGCTACGCGGGCGCTACGATCGTCACACCGAACCACCACGAAGCAGAAGTCGCGACCCATCTCCGCGTGCGCTCGGACGAGGAAGCGCGCCGTGCCGCCCACGATTTCAGACAGCGCGCGCAATGCGAGGCGGTGTTGATCACCCGTGGAGAGCACGGCATGTGGCTGTCGGAACAGCACGTGGACGGCACGATTCCGGCCGTCGCGCGCGAAGTGTCGGATGTGACCGGCGCGGGCGACACGGTGGCTGCGGTCTTGTCGCTCGGGCTCGCCGCCGGCGCCACGCTGACCGAAGCCGCAATGCTCGCGAATCAAGCCGCCGGCATCGTCGTCGGCAAGTTCGGCCCCGCGACGGTCACCGCCGCCGAACTCTCCGCCGCGTTCTGATTCTTAATTCTTAATTCTTAATTCTCAATTCTTAATTCCTAATTCCCCCTTCTTAATTTTAGAAGGGCGTATACACCCCCATCACGGTCATCGTGCCCTTGTCGTCGTAGACGGCTCGCTGAAAACGCCCGGTCCACTTGTCGTAGACGACGATGCTGAGCGTGGACGGCTCGCGAACCTCGCGCCACTCGTACCTCGGCAGGAACGCGTGCGCGAAGATCGCCGCGACGATCGCGCCCAGGAAGGCCCACCACCACGCGTCGTTCTTGGTCATCTCTGCCTCGAATTCTAGTGCCTGAAATGGCGCTTGCCCGTCAACACCATCGCGAGGCCGTGCTCGTCAGCAGCGGCGACCACCTCCGCGTCGCGGACCGAACCGCCGGGATGCACCACGGCCTTCGCGCCGGCCTTGGCGAGTGCATCGAGGCCGTCGCGAAACGGAAAGAACGCGTCTGACGCGGCGACGGAGCCTGCGAGCGAACGGCTGGCCGCCTGGGCCTTCATCACCGCGACGTTGACGGCATCGACTCGGCTCATCTGACCGGCGCCGATGGCGAGTGTGCGGCTCGCGTCGGTGAAGATGACGGCGTTGGACTTCACGTGGGCGCAGATCCGCCACGCAAATCGCAGCGCTTCCCATTCCTCCGCGGAGGGCTGGCGCCTCGTGGCGACGCGCAGGCCGTCGGGCAGCGTCGCCGCCGTCCAGGGTTGGCGCGCCTCCGCGACGGCGTCACGCTCCTGCGACAGCACCGCGCCGAGAATCGATCGCAGGTCGACCGCGGACACCAGCGCGCCAAAATCCGCCGTCACCACTCGCATGTTGGCTTTTTTCGCGAGGACCTCGCGCGCCGCCGCGTCCACCGACGGCGCGATCACCGCCTCGATGAACGTCGACACGATGGCCGAGGCCGTGGCGACGTCGATCGGCCGGTTCAACGCGACGATCCCGCCGTACGCGGCCAGGCTGTCGGCCTCGCGCGCGCGCACGTAGGCATCAGCCGGTGAATCGCCTGTGGCCGCGCCGCACGGGTTGGTGTGTTTGATCACCACGGCCGCCGGTTCCGTGAATTCCAGTGCAATCCGCGCCGCCGCGTCGAGATCCAGCAGGTTCGTGTACGACAGCTCCTTGCCTTGCAGAATCTCGGCTCGGCCGAGGCCCGACGCACCAGGGGATGCGCCGGCGGACGTGTCCCGATACCAGGCCGCCTTCTGATGCGGATTCTCCCCGTAGCGGAGATCGCGGATCTTCTCGAGCGAAACGTCGACGTGCTCCGCCAGCTCGATGGTGGGGCGGAAGTGCGACTCGCCCAAGTGTCCGACGCGCTCGACCCGATTTCCGTCGACCCGGACCTTCGAGAGCGCGACGGTGATGGTCGCGTCGTACTCGGCGGTGTGCGCGAACGCCTTTACCATCAGCTCGAACCGGAACGCGAGGGTCGGGGTTTCGTCAATCGACGTGAGCAGCTTCGGGTAGTCGAGCGGGCTCACGACGATCAGCACGTCGCGGAAATTCTTGGCCGCGGCGCGGACCATGCTCGGTCCGCCGATGTCGATCTGCTCGACCAGCTGATCGAAGGTTGCGCCCGCCTTCTTCGCCGTTTCCGCGAACGGGTACAAGTTGACCACGACGAGGTCGATGAGGCCGATGCCGTGAGCCGCCACCGCCTCCAGGTCGCCGGGGTGATCGCGGCGGGCGAGTATGCCCCCATGCAGCGCGGGGTGCAGGGTTTTCAACCGGCCGTCCATCATTTCCGGAAAGCCGGTCAGGTCGGTGACGCCGATCACTGCGAGCCCGGCATCCGACAGCGTGCGCGCGGTGCCGCCGGTGGACACGAGCTCGAAGCCGCGCGCGGCGAGGCCGCGGGCCAGATCGACGATTCCGGTTTTGTCTGAAACGCTCAGCAGGGCTCTTGGCATAATCTTGGGATTCCAGTATTATCTCTGCGGACGCCGGGCGGGCCTGGCGCCGTAAGGGAAAGGCCGCACAACGCGGCCTTTTTTTTTGTTCAAAGACGCGGTATCGCGTCACAGCAAGCAGGAAATAGAACGATGCGTATCACAGGCAAGGTCAAGTGGTTCAACAACGCCAAGGGCTACGGGTTCATTGAACGCGACGGAGGCAGCGACGTCTTCGTGCACTACTCGGCCATTCAAGGCGACGGTTTCCGCTCGCTGGAGGAAGGCCAGGCGGTGGAGTTCGAAATCGTCGACGGTCCCAAGGGCCCGCAGGCCGGCAACGTCACCAAGATCTAGCCGCTTTACCAGGGTTTGGGGTCAAGGGTTCGGAGCCGTCCGCTCCGGACCCGCGGCCCTGAGCCCCTTGCCTGTCACCATTCGCAAATCTTCACAGTTCGACCCGGTCACGCGTTTCGGCTCTACTTGCTCACGCCTTTCAGCGCTCGCGCCGTAAAACTGACTTTTCCATCCTTCACGGCGACACGAAACGCGACTTCCGGTGATCCGGTGTCGCGCAGCTTCTTCACCTGGCTCTTCACGAGCTCGGCAAACTTGTGAAACGGCGGCGCTTCGCCGCCGACCTCGCGCCGCGCTTCGGCCAGCGACTCGTACAGCTCGGTGAGCTTGTCGATCTCGCGCAGCGGATCGCGAAACGCCGACACATGCAGGATGCGATTGCCGGGATCCTTTTTCTGCGCGTCGACGGTCGGGTGCTTCTGCGCGAACGGACCGGGTCTTCCCTCCTCGCGCGCGCGCAGGCCGCGGTCCCACAGATCGATGAACGTGGCGTAGCGCGACTGGACGGTCGTGAAGCGAAAGCGATCGCCGGTGTTCGGGATGTGCCCGTGATCGAGCTGTTTCACGAGCGCGTCCACCCTCGCCCGCGTCTCCCACGGCGGTTTGGGCAGCCGGCCCGAGAAGAACATGTTGTACTCGGCTTCGAGCTGCTTCAGGTCGGCTTCGAGTCGCGTGATATCGCGATCGATCTCTGAGGGAGGCACGGGATCCTACCGGGGAATGAGGAACCACACGAGCGGGAGCCACAGCTCGCGTGCGTAAGGCACGGGCCGATCGTCGATGAGCACCTCGGTGGCATCCGAGCCGCCGACGATCTGAAACAGGTCGCGAAGTGCCGACGCGTCACTCGACCAGAAGCGGGCGCGATACCGCAGCGTCGGTCCCGCGCCGGTCTCACGGAATTCGGCTGACGCGCGGGCGATCTGCAGGGCCGTTGCAAACGCGGGGATGTCGAGCGCGGGAAACACCAGCGTGATCGAGAACGGCCGCTTCTGTGCGCCGAAGAGCGCTTCGTACAGATCGGGATCCAGCGCCGCGAGCTCGGACGCCGTCGGCTGCTCGGGCAGCTCCGCATACGGCCAGAATCGCTCGAGCGGTCTGTATTTGGGCGGATCCGCAGTCATTGGATCAATGACATAGTATTGCAGAAATGCAGGATCGAAGGATTGCAGGAAGGGAAGGACGAAGACTTGTTCCTTCCCTTTCTACAATTTGCCATTCTGCAATCCTGCAATTTCATAAGGGATGTCCGATTTCAGATTGATACCGTCGATTGAGCAGCTGCGGCAGCGGCCTTCGGTGCGCGCGCTCGAGATGCGTTTCGGCGCCGACGCGACCGTCGCCGCGTTGCGGGCGTCAGCGGCGGAGGTGCGGAGCGCCATCGCGAAAGGCGATGCGGCGCTTTCGACGGAAGCCGCCGTCGCGTCGCGCGTGGAGACCGCGGCAGCGACACAGCTGAGTGAGGCGTTCCGGCCGTCGCTGCAACCGGTCATCAATGCGACGGGCGTCATCATTCACACGAATCTCGGTCGCGCGCCGCTGGCGGAATCCGCTATCGCTCGAGTCGCGGAGATCGCGCGAGGCTACTCGTCGCTCGAATACGACCTGGATCG
>DASSGK010000511.1:0-28972 GCA_035693505.1 Vicinamibacterales bacterium | reverse complement strand
GCCGGCACGCCACGCGGCGCAGGTCGTCACGATTCACGATCTGAACTTCCTGTCCCATCCGGAGCGCACGCGGGCCGAGATCCGCCGCGATTACCCGACGCTTGCCGGCGCGCACGCGCGCCGCGCGGACGCGATCCTCGTGCCGTCGGCCTACACCGCCGGCGAAGTCGAGCGGCTGCTCGGCGTGCCGCGCGACCGGATGGCCATTTGCCCTCCTGGTGCGCCCGACTGGAAGCCCCGCGCCTCCTTACCGAACGACGGCTACATCCTCTTCTTCAGCACTCTTGAGCCGCGAAAGAACGTGGGCGCGTTGCTGGACGCTTATGAACGCCTGATCGCGTCCACCGGAATTTGCGGAGACCGCCCTCGCCCGCCCATTCCGCCTCTGCTGCTTGCCGGCAAAGCGACCGCGGACGCGCAGGCGTGGCTCGATCGAATCGGCAAGCCTCCCCTGCTCGGCGCGGTGCGCCACGTTGGTTATGTCGACGCGAACGATCGGCGGGCTCTCTACGAAGGCGCGCGCCTGCTCGTGCAGCCGTCGCTCGACGAGGGCTTCGGGATGACGGTGCTCGAAGCCATGTCGGTGGGTGTACCGGTGATCGCCGCCAACCGCGGCTCACTCCCCGAGGTGATTGGCGCCGCCGGCCTTCTCGTCGATCCTGAAAAGCCGGCCGGCATCGCGCACGCGATTGGACGATTGCTGGACGAGGAAGGGCTGGCGGCGGCATTCGCGGAGCGGGGAATCGCTCGCGCCCGCGAATTCAACTGGAATGAGACGGCTGACCGCGTCTTCGACACATATGCGGCGGCAATGGAACGGCGGCGGGCACGAGGGTCCCGCCGGACGTAGTCATGCGCATCGGCATCGACGCGCGTGAACTGTGCGGCCGCTCGACCGGCGTCGGCCGATATCTCGGGGGCCTGCTGCGCGAGTGGGCGGTCGACGATCGAGCGCGTCAGCACGAGTTCGTCCTGTACGCTCCGGAGCCAATCGCCCCGTCGCTCGACTCCCGGCGATTCCCGACGCGAACGATCGCGGGCGGCGCCGGGACATGGTGGGAGCAAGTGCAGGTGCCGCGGGCGGTGGCATCGGATCATCTCGACGTCTGGTTTGCGCCGGCCTACAGTGCGCCACTTCGAATCAACGTGCCGATCGTCGTCGCGATCCACGACCTGTCGTTCGTCGCCCACCCGGAGTGGTTCCGGTTGCGCGAAGGCGCGCGCCGCCGGTGGCTGACGCGGCAATCCGCGATCCGCGCTGGCGCCGTCATCACCATCTCGGAGTTCTCGAAGCGCGAGTTGATCGAAAAACTCGACGTAGACGCCGCGAAGATCCGTGTCGTGCCGCCTGGGGTGGAGAGCGTCGTCACCGCCCAACGCTCCGGATCCGTCCCTCCGAGAGTGCTCTTTGTCGGTTCGGTCTTCAACCGGCGCCACCTTCCGGATCTGATCCGCGCGTTTGCGCCGATCGCCCGTGCACACTCCGATGCGTCACTCGACATCGTCGGCGACAATCGCAGCTACCCGCACCAGGATCTTCAGCACGCGATCGCGGCCGAGCAATTGCAGTCGCACGTGCGCTGGCATCGGTACGTCACCGACTCGGAACTGGCGGACCTGTACGCGCAGGCGCGTGCGTTCGCATTTCTGTCCGAATACGAGGGGCTCGGCCTGACACCGCTGGAAGCGCTGAAGGCTGGTGTGCCGCCGGTCTTGCTCGACACGCCTGTGGCGCGCGAGAGCTGCGGCGCGGCAGCTCTCTACGTGAAGGTGCACGATCTGCCGGCGACCACACGTGCGCTCGAATCGCTGATGTTCGATGGAGCCGTCCGGGATCGCATTCTTGCCGCTGCGCCGGTCGAGCTCGCGAAGTTCAACTGGCCGCGTGCCGCCCGCGACACGCTCGCGGTGCTCGAAGGCGCCGGCGCACTTTAGCACCACACGATTCCCATGGTGCTCTCGATGATCATCGTCTCCTACAACGCCCGCACCGACCTCCTGCGCTGTCTCGAATCGCTGCGAGCCGCTCCCCCGGCCGCCACGCACGAGATCATCGTCGTCGACAATGGATCGACGGACGGGAGCGTGGAGGCGGCGCGGCGGATCGACGGTGTGCGCGTGATCGAGGCCGGCGCCAACCTTGGTTTCGCGCGAGCCAACAACATCGGTATCCGCGAGAGTACCGGGACGACGCTGCTTCTCTTGAACAGCGACACCGTCGTCCCTCGCGGAGCACTGGATCATCTGCTTGGAGAACTCGATCGCGACGAATCAGTCGCCGTCGTCGGTCCTCGCTTGATTGATGGGGACGGCCGCGCCGAGCTGTCGTTCGGCCGCATGATCGGTCCGCTCAACGAGCTACGTCAGAAGAGCCTGGCACGCAGCGGCGCCGCGGAAACGCTGACGCGGCAGCGTCAGTATCCGGACTGGGTCAGCGGAGCCTGCCTGCTGGTGCGGCGCTCAGACGCCGAAAAGGTTGGTGGGCTCGACGAGCGATTCTTCATGTACACCGAGGACGTCGACTTCTGCGCCGCGATTCGTGCACGGGGCCGCCGGATCCTGTTCACGCCCGACGTCGAAGTAGTGCATCTGCGCGGCCGATCCGCGGCCACCGTCCCGGACGCAACTCGCGAGCACTATCGCCGGAGCCAGGTCGCCTTTTACGAAAAACATCATCCGCTCTGGGTGCCGCTGCTCAAGCTTTATGTCAGGATCTTCTCGTAGATGGGTGATGTTCAACCCGCCGGCATGACCCGTTTGTGCCCGGGCTGCGGCCGGAGGGTGCGGCCGCCGGCACACGAGTGCCGGTGCGGGAAGTCCGTTGACGGCGTGCCGTTGACGGCGACCCCTGTTCGTCCGGTGGTGGAGCCGCCTCCGGGTACGAGTTCGTACGCCGCGGCCGCGAAATTCGGTCTCACGCTGATCGCGCTGTTGGCGAGCGGCTACTGGTTCGCGCGCACCGTTCAAAACCGCTTCGCGCCCGCGACGACACGTCCCTCACCTGCGGCCGCGTCGCCTGCGAAATCGGCGAACGCGGCAACTGTTCCTCGAGCGTCCACTCCTGGTCCTGTGCCTGTGCCCGAGACCTCGCCGGCCGCGAACTCGCCTGCTGCTGCTGACACGCCGTCTCCAGCCGAACCGACGGCACTCGAGCGCGTGATGGCCGCGGCCGCCGCTTCGAAGAAGGCCGCGGGTGACGCGCCGGCGCCAACGGCTGCCGGTGCGACTGCGACGCTGGAAGATGTGATCGGCCGCGCGCTGCCGGCGGTCGTCCGCGTCGAGACCTCCGGAAGTCAGGGCAGCGGTTTCTTCATCACCGGCGACACGCTGCTGACCAACGCTCATGTCGTCGGCAGCAACCCGACGGTGTCCCTCCGGCGTCCCGATGGAACGATGCTCATAGGGCGGGTGGACGTCTCCGCGCCCGACCTCGACATTGCGATCGTGCGGACCAGCGGTCCCGATGCGGGCCAGGCGACATTGACCTTGGGATCGGGCGCCCGCGCGCGCCCCGGCCAGGAAGTCGTGGCGCTCGGATCGCCGCTGGGACTTCAGAACACCGTCACGCGAGGCATCGTCAGCGCGGTGCGCGACATGGGCCCGCTCACGCTGGTGCAGACCGACGCCGCGATCAATCCGGGCAACAGCGGCGGACCACTCCTCGATCGATCCGGCCAGGTGATCGGCATCACGACGCTCGGCGTGAAGCCATCAGAGGCGCAGGGGCTCTCGTTTGCGATTGCCATCGAGCATGCCCAGGCGCTCCTGGCCGGAAAACGGTCGACCGATCCGAAGAGCACACCGTTGTCGACTCTCAACCAGGCCATGTCGGGACGATCGGCCGGACCGGTTACGGCCTCGGGCGGTGACCGCGGCGCGCGCGCGTACGAAGAGGTCCTCGCGGCGCAGTCGCAGCGGGCCAATGCCCTCGACGAGCAGTGGCGCGCGTTCAAACGGATTTGCTATCAGGGGCGCATCGCCGAGACACCCACCCACGAATGGTTCGCGATCTGGAATCCGTCCGCGATGCAGGGCACGGTGCCGCAGGGATGCACGTCGGCATTTGGCGAGATCCGGCGCGCCGCGGACGACATTCGCGACGCGGTGGTCGCGGCCGGCGAAGCCGCACGCCAGGCGGACATGTACCCCGGTCTCCGCCGGGATCTACTCCGTCGCTACCGGCTCGAATACCCCGGTTGGGACAAGTAGCCGGAAGGCCTGTTGAGTATCATGTAGCGTGCGGATCGGCATAGACGCCCGAAAGCTGCACGACTTCGGCATCGGCACCTTCATCCGGAACCTCCTGCGGCAACTGGCTCGACTCGACAGCCAGACCGAGTTCGTGATTTTCTGCAAGCCGGAGGATCGCGACGCGCTGGCGGGGATTGGAGAGAATTTCAGGCCCGTTGCCGAGACGTCGGGCAATTATTCGATCTCGGAGCAGCTCATGATCCCCTGGGCGCTGAAGCGCGAAGGGGTCACGCTGTTCCACGCGCCGCACTACGTGCTGCCGCCGCTGGTGCAGTGCCGATCCGTCGTCACCATCCACGACTGCATTCACCTGATGTTTCCGCAGTACCTGCCGCAGCGAGGCGCGTTCACGTACGCGAAGTGGTCGATCCGGCAGGCGGCCAAGCGCTCGACACGGATCATGACGGTTTCCGAGAGCTCGAAGCACGACATCCTGCGCTTCGTCGACACCGAGCCGGACAAGATCGACGTGATCTACAACGCCTACGACGAACGTTTCGCGATCGAGCCCCGCGAAGACGACGTCGTGCGCGTGCGGGAACGCTACCAGCTGCACGACGAGTTCGTGCTCTATGCAGGAAACGTCAAGCCGCACAAGAACCTCGAACGGCTCATCGATGCGTTCCACATCGTTCGCAACCGCGGGCTGGATCACTTGAAGCTCGTGCTGATCGGCGACGACATGTCGAAATACTCGGCATTGCGGCGCGCCGTGCACCGGCACCAGCTCCACAAGTACGTGCGCTTTCTCGGATACCTGCCGGAAGAGACGCTGGCGGTGATGTATCGCCTCGCGGGTGTATTCGTCTTCCCCTCTCTCTACGAAGGGTTCGGCCTCCCGCCGCTCGAGGCGATGGCCAGCGGAACGCCCGTCGTGACGTCGAACGTGTCCTCGCTGCCCGAAGTCGCGGGCGATGCGGCCGTTCTCGTAGACCCGTACCACCCGCAGGCAATCGCCGACGGCATCTACTCCGTGCTCACCGACGAGAAACTGCGCCGCGGCATGGTTCACAAAGGCATCGCGCGCGCGGGCATGTTCTCGTGGGAGCAGTCGGTCCGCCGCATCCGTGCGATTTACAGCGAGGTCCAGGGGTAGTGCCACGCATTGCCCTGGTTCACGACTGGCTGACCGGCATGCGCGGCGGCGAGAAGGCGCTCGAGATCCTCTGCGAGCGATATCCGGACGCCGAGTTGTTCACGCTGGTTCACGCGCGGGGATCCGTGTCGCCGCCCATCGAGCGCCTCCGGATTCACACGTCGTTCGTACAGCGCCTGCCCATGGTGAAGCGGCTCTACCGCCACTATCTGCCGCTTTTCCCGACCGCGATCGAGCAGTTCTCGTTCGATCGCTTCGATCTCGTCGTCAGCCTGAGTCACTGCTGCGCGAAGTCGATCGTGCATCCGTCGCGCGTCAGGCACCTCTGCTATTGCCTGACGCCGATGAGGTACGCGTGGGACCAGTTCGATGCGTATTTCGGGCCTCAACGGATTGGAAAGCTGGGCAGCGCCGTCATGCGTCCAGTGATGGCGGGGCTGGCGCGGTGGGATCGTGACACCGCCAACCGAGCGGACCGCTATGTCGCTATCTCTCACTATGTTGCGGGCAGGATCCGCCGATACTATAATCGCGAGCCTACGGTGATATATCCGCCCGTCGACACGGAATACTATCGGCCTGACGGTTCTGGTCACAGCCGGTTCGCCCTCGTCGTCTCCGCTCTCGTCCCCTACAAACGCGTCGATCTGGCAATCGCGGCCTGCCGGCAGGCGGGCGTTCCGCTCAAAATTGCCGGGGATGGGCCCGAACGGAGTTCACTCGAGCGCGCGGCGGGCCCCGACGTGGAATTCCTCGGCCGTGTGCCGGATGCCGACATCCGCGAGCTGTACCGGCGCGCCGCGGTGACCCTGCTTCCCGGCGAAGAGGACTTCGGCATCGTGCCGCTCGAAGCACAGGCCTGCGGACGTCCGGTGGTGGCGCTCGGGCGCGGTGGCGCACTCGAGACGGTGATACCGGATGAGACCGGCATCCTGGTCGATGATTCGACGCCGGAGGCGTTCGCTGACGGCATCGCCAGGGCGACGAGCCGGAATTTCGATGCCGGCGCCATCCGCCAGCACGCGGAGCGCTTCAGCCGGGAACGATTCGCGAACGAGATGGCCGCGCAGATCGACGAGCCTGCCTCATGGTGAGCCGACACAACAGGCTGCTCGTCACGTTCCACGTGCTGTCGGACGCCCTGCTCGGCGTGACCGCGTTCATCATCGCCTACGAGCTCAGATTCCACAGCGATCTCATCAGCACCCTGATCCCCATCACCAAGGGGATGCCGCCGCTCCAGCAGTACATCAACGTGCTGCCGTTCATCGCCATCCTGGTGCCGCTCGGCTTCCAGCTCCAGGGCCTGTACCGCCTGCGCCGCGGCCGGTCTCGCGTCGACGACTTTTTCGCGGTGTTTGTCGGCAGCATCCTCGCCGTCGTCTTCGGCATCGTCGCGACGTTGTACGTGCAAACCTACTTCGCGACCAGCAACGCGCGGCAGCACGGCGCCTTCGAAGTCTCGCAACCGGTGTGGGCGCTGTTCCTGATCCTCAACGTCATGCTGACGTTCGCGGCGCGCGAGCTGGTGCGCGAGTGGCTCGAGCGGCGATGGCGCGCGGGCATCAGCCTGAAGCGGATCCTGATCGCGGGCTCGGGTGAGCTGGGCCGTCTCGTCGCCGACAAGATCATCGAACATCGCGAGCTCGGCTATCAGATTGTCGGGTTCGTCGACGACAAGGCGCCGGGCGACCATCTCGGGTATCGCGGACTGCCGCTGCTCGGCACGATCGAAGAGGCGGCTGACATTGCCGCGCGCGAGACCATCGACCATCTCTACGTCGCGCTCCCGCCCGAACAGCACGTGCAGATGCTTCAGCTCATCGAGAGCACGAGCCGCGAGTGCGTCGACGTGAAGGTGGTGCCGGACCTCCTGCAGGTGATCGCGCTGCGCGCGCGCCTCGAGGATCTCGATGGCATCCCCGTCATCAACATCAACGACGTTCCGCTGCAGGGCTTCAACGCGATCGTCAAGCGCTGCATCGACATCGCCATTTCCAGCGTGGCGCTGCTCGTCCTGATCGTCCCGTTCTGGATCATCGCGGCGCTGGTCAAGCTGTCGTCACGCGGCGACGTCTTCTACCGCCAGGAGCGGATGGGGCTCGACGGCAAGCCGTTCATGATCTACAAGTTTCGATCGATGTACGACGGCGCCGAGGCGGCCACGGGCCCGGTGTTCGCGAGCGAACGCGACCCGCGGCGCACCCCGTTTGGCAGGCTGCTGCGTAAGTCGAACGCCGACGAACTCCCGCAGCTCTGGAACGTGCTGCGCGGAGACATGTCGATCGTCGGACCGAGGCCGGAGCGCCCGCTCTTCGTCGCGCAGTTCAAGGACAAGATTCCGCAGTACATGCTTCGCCACAAAGTGAAGGCGGGCATCACGGGCTGGGCGCAGGTGAACGGCTGGCGCGGCAACACGTCGATCGAGAAACGAATCGAGTATGATCTCTACTACATCGAGAACTGGTCGGTCCGTCTCGACCTGAAGATCATGTGGCTCACGCTGTTGAAGGGCTTCTTCCACAAGCATGCGTACTGATCGCGGCCCGCAGGCCGCCGTCTGTGTTTCGGACTCCCTATGAAAAAACGCGTGGTCATCACCGGCGCCGCCGGGTTCATCGGCTCGCACCTCGCTGAAACGCTGCTCGATCGCGACTATTCGGTCATCGGCATCGACAACCTGCTGACCGGCGATACCGCGAACATCTCGCACCTGCACAACCGCGACTTCAGCTTCATCAAGCACGACGTCACCAACTACATCTACATCGACGGACCGGTCGACTTCGTGCTTCATTGGGCGAGCCCGGCGAGTCCCATCGACTACCTCGAGCTCCCGATCCCGACGCTGAAAGTCGGCGCCCTCGGTACGCACAAGGCGCTCGGACTGGCGAAGGCCAAGAACGCCCGCTTCGTCATCGCCTCGACCTCCGAGGTCTACGGCGATCCGCTCGAGCATCCGCAGAAGGAAACGTACTGGGGAAACGTGAATCCCGTCGGGCCTCGCGGCGTCTACGACGAAGCCAAACGATTCGCCGAAGCCATGACGATGGCGTACCACCGGTATCACGGAGTGGACACGAAAATCGTCCGCATCTTCAACACGTACGGACCGCGGATGCGCCTCAACGACGGCCGCGCCGTGCCCGCGTTCATGTCGCAGGTTCTACGGAACCAGGACGTCACTGTGTTCGGCGACGGTTCGCAGACTCGCAGCTTCACCTACATCACCGATCTGGTCGACGGCATCATCAGGCTGATGCTCTCGTCGGAAAACGATCCCGTCAACATCGGCAATCCGGTCGAGATGACGATCAAGCAGATCGCCGAGACGATCATCCGGATGACCGGCTCCTCGAGCAAGATCGTCTACCGGCCGCTGCCGACCGACGATCCCAAGCAGCGGCGGCCCGACATCACACGGGCCCGGACGCTCCTCGGCTGGGAGCCGAAGGTGCAGCTCGAAGAGGGATTGGTCAAGACGATCGAGTACTTCAAGACCAAGGTGGGATAGCGCCGCGACGAAGGATGGCCAACGAGCGCAGGATCATCGCGCATCTCGCCACGAGCGCCGACGGCTACATCGCGAGGCCCGACGGAAACATCGACTGGCTGACGGAGCGGCCGTCTCCCAAAGGGTTCTACGGGATGCCGGCGTTCGTTCGCACCGTCGACGCGAAAATCCTCGGCCGGAAGACGTTCGATTTCAGCCGCGACATGGGCGCGAGCTTCAGCAAGCGTGACCGGCACTACGTGTTCTCCCGCCAGCCAGCGCCCGATTCCCTTCCCCCAGGCGTCGAGTTCGTCACCGAACCGGTTGGCGAGTTCGCCAGGCGGCTCCGAAAGGCCGCGGGCAAGAACATCTGGATGATGGGCGGCGGCGAGATCATCGCCGCCTTTCTCGACGAAGGGGCGATCGACGAGTTCGTCATCACGATCGTCCCGACGTTCATCGGAGACGGCATTCCGCTCATCGCCCGGCGGCATCGCCACGTCCCGCTGCGTCTTCGCGCCGTCAAAGATTTCCCGGATGGGGTCGTGCAGGTGCACTACGACGTTTCCCGGTAGTGTCCGCCTTCAGGCGGACCAGCGCGAGTCCGGCTAAAGCCGGACACTACCGTGAAAACGCAGGGGTCACCCCGACCGTAGCGCGATCAGCGGATCGACGCGCGCCGCGCGTCTCGCGGGCACGACACACGCCACGATCGTCACGACGACCAGCACGATCGGCACGACGACGAAGGTCACCGCGTCGTAGGACGTCACGCCGTACAGCAGGGTGGAGAGCGATCGGACGGAGCCGGCGGCGACGACCAGCCCCAGCACAATTCCCGCCGCCGCTGTGGCTACAGCCTGTCGCAACACCAGCCGCACGATATCGCGTCCCTGTGCACCCAGCGCCGTGCGCACGCCGATCTCACGAGATCGCTGAGCGACCGTGTAGGACAGGACGCCGAACAGCCCCACGCCGGAGATCAGCATCGCGAAGATGGCGAACAGGCCGAGCAGCAATGCATAGGTCCGCGGTCGCGCCAGGCTGTTCGTGATCCGATCCTCCATCGTCATCACCGAATCGAGAGCGACGCCTGGAGCTTCGCGGCGCACGGCCTCGCGCAGCGACGGGACCAGGCTGAGCGGATCGGTTTTCGTCTTCAGGATCACTATCGGATCGAACGATCTGATGCTCGTCGGCAGCACTTGTTGAAGCGCGGCAAACAGTTCGGGCTGCCGGGGCGCCTCGACGCTGTCCTGGCGCAGGTCGTCGACAACGCCGACGACTTCCCAGTCCACGTCCGATGCGCGAAAGCGAAGGCCGGCCGATCCGCTGCGAGGCCTGGGAAGACGCTGTCCGACAGGATGGTCGGTGAGATACGTGCGGGCGAACGATCGATTCACCACGAGAACGGGTGGCGCGTTCGCCGTATCGGTAGCTGCGAGCGCGCGTCCCTCCACCACGTGCATGCCGAGCGTCTTGAAGTATTCAGGAGTCACGACTCGCTGGATCGCCTGGACATCGACCTGCGTGCCTGGATTGCGCAGCGATGGCATCGTGAACGCCGAAAACCCGCCCATCGAGACGAACGGCAACGAGTTCCCCGCCGCGGCCAGTGAGACGCCGGGCAACGCGAGCAGCCGCGCTTGCAGAGCATCGACCAGCTGCGTTCTGCGCTCCGGCGCGTAGTCTGCCGGCACGGGAACTCGCGCCGTCAGCAGGTTGACGGGGTCGTAGCCGCGATCGGCATGGAGAAGCGCGACGAAACTCCGCGCAAGCAGCGCCGCGCCGACCATGAGGACGCAGGCGACGGCGACCTGTCCGCCCATGATCAATGTGCGGGCCCGCGCGGCGCCCGATCGCGTCCCTGCTCCGCTCGGCGCATTGCCGCGCTCCGCGAGTGATGCCGCGAGATCGATGCGGCGCGCGTGCATCACGGGCATGAGCGCGCAGGCCACGCACGTCACCATCGTGGCCGCGAGGCTGAACAGCATCACGCGCGCGTCGATCGATACCGCGTCGAGCCGCGGAAAGTCAGCGGGCAACATCCACGGCATCGCCCGGTTCAGCGCGAGGGCGAGTGCGAGGCCGGCGGCGCCGCCCAGAAGACCGAGCAGCGCGCTCTCGATGAGCAGTTGTCGTGTGAGGCGACCGGCACCGGCACCGATGGCCGCGCGAATCGCCAGCTCGTGCCGGCGCGTGATCGCCCGGGCCAGCTGCAGGCTGGCGACGTTGGCGGTGGCTGTCGCCAGCAACAGCGCGACCGCCACGAGCATCACGAGAATCGCAGGCCTCACGTCGGCCGTCAGCGCATCGGCCAGCGGCCTCACGACGACATCGGCGGGTGCCTTGCTGCCGAACAGCGCCAGCGCCACGATTCCCATGTCGGGGCCTCCGCGTGCGCTCGCCGTCGCCTCGGCGGAGGCTTGCGCGGTCGAGACTCCGCGACGAAGCCTGGCGACGGCCTTGAAGATGACACCCGTCAGCGCATTTCCTTCACCGTGGACGGGCGCGACGGTCCATGCTGTCCACGCGCGCGTTTCGCGATCCGGAAACGCGAAATCTTTCGGCATCACGCCGACGACGGTGAACGGCTTCCCGTCCAGCTGCAGACGCGCGCCGACGACGTCCCGACGACCACCGAACGTGGACTGCCAGAGGCCGTACGACAGCAGCACCACGCCTTCCTGTCCGCGCGCGCCTTCGGCGGCATCGAACAACCGCCCAAACAGCGGCCGGACATTCAGCATCGGAAAGAGGCTCGGAGTCGTGGGCGCCACGTGCAATCGTTCCGGATCGCCAGCACCGGTGAGCGTCTGTGTCTGCGTCTGCCAGCCGCCGAGGCCGTCGATGGTGGCGGGGTGACTATCTTTCCAGGCGAGAAATGTTCCGTTCGAGACCGTGCCGCCGACCCGGCCGGCGCGGCCATCGCGTGTCTCTGTCACGCTCACGAGACTGGATGCATCGTGCCACGGCAGAGGTTTCAGCAACACGCCATTCGCGACGCTGAACAGCGTCGTCGTGGCGCCAATCCCCAGTGCGATCGTCAGCGTGGCAACCACGGCAAAGCCGGGTTCGCGCCTCAGCAATCGGAGACCGTAGTGCGCGTCCTGCAGGATGTTTCGCATGTACGCCAGACGATATACTAACGCCGCGACCCATGGAGCTCTTCCCCGTAGACGACGACGGGCGGCTGTTCATTTCGCCGGCGATCGACGAATGGGACGCGCTCGAGCGCTACGAGATTGACACCGTCATCGATCTCGAAGGCGGCCTCGATACGTGCATTCCGACGACATCGAACCGCTGCCTGTACATCTACTTTCCGATCGACGACGATAACGACTGCCTGCCGAACATGATCAAGGCGCGCGCCATCGCGCGCCTCGGCGCGACGCTCATCGCCCAGGGACATCGCGTGTTGTCTCACTGCGGCATGGGGTTCAATCGATCGGCCTTTGTCGCGGGGCTGATTCTGATCGAGATGGGCATGTCGGGTCCGGATGCGGTCGCGCGCCTGCGGGCGCGACGGCCGGGCGCTTTGTTCAATGACGGTTTCGCCGCCTGTCTCGAGTCGCTGCTCTCAGCAGGGCCATCGTCGGTATAGATAACCTGTCCTCCATCTTCGCCACACCTGAGCCGGGTTCACGATCGCGCTGGCACCTCGCTTGCTCAATCAACGCGCATGATGACTATCTTGCTCGTGATCCTGATCCTCATGCTCCTCGGCGCGGTGCCAGCATGGCCGTACAGCCGGAACTGGGGGTATGCGCCGAGCGGCGGCCTTGGCCTCGTGGTGCTCATCCTGCTCGTGCTGGTACTCACCGGCCGGTTGTGACGACGGCGTCCGCCCTGTTTGCGCGGCGTGTTGGCCGATAATCGTCGCATGCCGCTCAGTCGTCGCACGTGCGCCGTCGCGTTCGCCATCGCGTTGTCCGCCTGGCCGGCGGCGGCGTTCGCACAGCCGGTCGACGCCGAGCCGGTGGAGCAGGATCAGGTCGCTACCAAGCCTGTGACCGCGGACGCGTACGTCCCGATCACCACGGGAGAACGCGTCCACTGGATCGTCGACGGAACGATCGGGCCGCAGAGTCTCTTCATCGTCGGTCCGTTGTCGGCCGCGTGGCAGACAGCGTGGAACACGCCGGAAGAGTGGGGTCGCTCGTGGTCGGGCGTTGGCAAGCGGTACGCGCAGCGCGAAGCGGACGTGGCTATCTCGAATACCATCGAGGCCGGTCTGGGCGCGCTGTGGGGCGAGGATCCGCGCTACATTCCGTCAGCGCGCAAAGGCATCTGGCCCCGCGCCCGCTACGCACTGAAGACATCAGTGCTCGCTCAGGGTCGCGACGGGCGCCTCCGCCCGGCGTGGGGCCGCTACGCGGGCAACACGCTCAACAACATCATCGAGAACGCGTGGCTGCCGCCGAGCCAGACCACCGCCGCGCAGACGGCCTTTCGCAGCGGCATGGGCATCGTGACCCGCATGGGCGGCAATCTCTGGGACGAGTTCTGGCCTGACGTCGTGCGGCTTCTCAAGAAACGCCGACAGTAGCGTTCAACGGCGCGCGCCGAACCGCTCAATCGACCGCAACTTCGCCGCAGCCGCCACTTCCTCGCGATTGCGCGGCGCCGCGGTGGTCGACAGCGAGTCGATCAGCCGCCTGGCGACGGCGGCGGTCTCGTCGATCGCGCGCTCGAACGCCGCCTCATTAGCTTTCGACGGCGAAGTGAACCCGCTCAGCTTGCGGACGAACTGCAGCGAAGCCGCGCGAATCTCCTCGTCAGTGGCCGGCGGGTCGAAATTAAACAGCGTCTTGATGTTTCGGCACATCGTGTCGTCCCCATGGATATTCGATGTAATGAGCCGTTTCCGCGGCCACGTCATGGCCGCAGATTCCTTCGACGACGGCGAACGCCATGTCGATGCCAGCCGAGACGCCGGCCGACGTGATGACGCCGTCGTGGACCACGCGCTGGTCGCGCTGCACCTGAATCGTCGGATCGATCGATGCCAGCAGCTCGAGACCGGCCCAGTGCGTAGTCGCACGCTTGCCGTGCAGCAAACCGGTCTTCGCGAGCAACAGCGCGCCGGTGCAGACCGACGTCACCTGGCGCGAGCGGGCCGCGGTCTCGCGGATCCACGTGAGCGTCGGCTCGTCGTGCAGCAGCCCCCGCGTCCCGAAACCGCCGGGCACGACGAGGATGTCGATCGCGGGCGCATCCGCCCACGAATAGCGCGGCACCACGACGAGCCGCCCGATCGCGTTGACCGCCGCGTGCGTGCGAGCGACCGTAAACGTTTCAAACGGCGCGCTGTCGTCGGTGCGTCGTGAATCGGCGCCGGGCACCAACCGCGTGCGAGAAAACACCTCGAACGGCCCGGCGAAGTCCAACACTTCGACCCCTTCGAAGATCAGAACACCAACGTTGAGGCGCGCGTTACCGTTCATATGGTCTCTACGGAATCCTGCCCATCCTGCCCATCCTGCCTGTCCTGCCCATCCCGCCCCTTCGACCCCACCGGCTTCGTCATGCGAATGAAATGCGCCGGCTTCGTCAGCAGCGGGTCCTCGAACGGCTCGGTTCCGTTATCAACGAAGCCGAGCGAGCGATAGAACGGCGGCAGCTCGGTGCGGCGATCGACGATGCGGATGTCGATCGCAGCGCAGCCGAGCAAGGCCGCGCGGCGCTCGGCCTCCACCATCATCTGACGCCCGAGCCCACGCCCTTGTTGCGAAGGGCTGACGGCCAGCATCCCGAGATACAGGCGAGTGCTGCGCTGCTCGAGATACATGCAGGAGGCCAGCACGCCGTCGTCTCCATCGATCACGAAGAACGTACCGCTCTCCATGTAGTGCGCGATCTCGGCGGCGCTGGTGCGATCGCGATCGACAAAGTCGCGCTCCATCGCGAACGCGGCGTTCAGCAGCGTCACGATGCCCGGCACGTCGTCTGTCGTTGCAGTTCGTATCGAACCTACCCGACCCACCTGACCCACGTGACCTACCCCACCTACCTGACCCACCCGACCTACCTGACCCACCCGACCTACCCGACCTACCCGACCTACCCGACCCACCCGCCCTATCTCGTCAGCTTCCGGTACTTGATGCGATGAGGCTGGTCGGCCGCGGCGCCGAGACGGCGTTTGCGGTCCGCCTCGTAATCCTGGTAGTTGCCTTCGAACCACACCACCTGGCTGTCGCCTTCGAACGCCAGCATGTGTGTGGCAATTCGATCGAGGAACCAGCGATCGTGGCTGATCACGACGGCGCAGCCGGCGAAGCCGAGGAGCGCTTCCTCGAGCGACCGCAGCGTGTCGACGTCCAGATCGTTGGTCGGCTCGTCGAGCAGCAGCAGGTTGCTCCCCTTCTTCAACAGCTTGGCCAGGTGAACGCGATTGCGTTCGCCCCCTGACAGCGTGCCCACCTTCCGCCCCTGCGCGGCCCCTTTGAAGTTGAACCACGAGACGTACGCGCGCGACGCGACCTTCCGCTTCCCCAGCTCGATTTCATCGGTGCTGCCCGTGATTTCATCGAACACGGTCTTGTTGGGATCGAGCGCATCGCGACTCTGATCCACGTAGCCGATCTGCACGGTCTCGCCAATGCGCAAGCTGCCGGCATCGGGCTTCTCCGCTCCGGTGATCATGCGGAACAAGGTCGTTTTGCCGGCGCCGTTGGGGCCGATCACG
This sequence comes from Vicinamibacterales bacterium, assembly GCA_035693505.1. Taxonomy (GTDB): domain Bacteria; phylum Acidobacteriota; class Vicinamibacteria; order Vicinamibacterales; family CAVVIG01; genus CAVQFC01. The sequence goes on along the minus strand of DASSGK010000511.1, from coordinate 13,438 downwards.
CCGACAATGCCGCCGCGCGGGAGGGTGAAGTCGAGATTGTCGATCAGCAGGTTGTCGCCGTAGGCCTTCCTCACACCGCGCGCCTCAACGACGATGTCGCCCAGCCGTGGCCCGGGAGCGATGTAAATTTCGGCCGTCTCGATCTTCTTCGTGCTCTCTTCGCGCAGCAGCTCCTCGTAGGCGTTGAGTCGCGCCTTACCTTTGGATTGACGTGCGCGTGGTGACATGCGGATCCACTCGAGCTCGCGCTCGAGCGTCTGCTGCTTCCGGCTCTCGGCCTTCTCTTCCTGCTGCAGGCGATTCGACTTCTGTTCGAGCCAGGACGAGTAGTTGCCCTCCCACGGGATGCCGCGGCCGCGATCGAGCTCGAGAATCCAGCCGGCGACGTTGTCGAGGAAGTAGCGATCGTGGGTCACGGCGACGACCGTGCCTTTGTAGTCTTTCAGGAACCGTTCGAGCCAGGCGACCGATTCGGCATCCAGATGGTTGGTCGGCTCGTCGAGGAGCAACAAATCCGGCGACTGCAGCAGCAGCCGGCACAAGGCGACGCGGCGCCGCTCGCCGCCCGAGAGCTTCGTGACGTCCGCGTCAGCCGGCGGCAGCCGGAGCGCGTCCATCGCGATTTCGAGCTGGGAATCGAGATCCCAGGCGTTGCAGGCGTCGATCTTGTCTTGAATCTTCGCCTGCTCGTCCATCACCTTCTCCATCTCGTCTGGAGACAGGTCCTCGCCGAGCTTCGCGTTCACCTCGTCATACCGTTCGAGGAGCGCCTTGGTCGACGCCACACCTTCCTCGACGTTGCCGAGAACGGTCTTGGCCGGATCGAGCTGCGGTTCCTGCTTCAGGAACCCGATCGAATAGCCCTGTCCCGCAAACGCTTCGCCGATGAAACTCTGATCTTCGCCGGACATGATCTTCAACAACGAGCTCTTGCCGGCGCCGTTCAAACCGAGGACGCCGATCTTGGCGCCGTAGTAGAACGACAGCCAGATGTCCTCGAGCACTTTGGTGTCGGGCGGATGAACCTTCCCGAGACCTTTCATCGTGTAAATAAATTGGGGCATCGTCTCTTAAATGCTGATTGCTGAAGGCAAATTGCTGATTTATTGGTGGATTGGGGCCGGTCGCGATATCAACAGCGTACCATTCTGCAATAAATTAGCAATTGGCATTCGGCAATCTGCAATTTTCATGGTCCGAAGGATCCTTCACGTCGACATGGACGCGTTCTACGCGTCGGTCGAGCAGCGCGACAATCCCGAGCTGCGCGGCAAGCCGCTCGCCGTCGGCGGACGGCCCGAGGGACGCGGCGTGGTCGCGGCGGCCAGCTATGAAGCGCGAGCGTTCGGTGTCTACTCGGCGATGCCGATGTCCCGAGCGGTTCGTCTCTGTCCATCCCTCGTCGTCGTCCGCCCGGATTTCGCTCGGTACAAGGCGGCGTCAAGCGCGGTGTTCGCGATCTTTCGCGAGGTCACACCGCTCGTGGAGCCGCTCTCGCTCGACGAGGCGTATCTCGACGTCACCGAGAACGCCTGGGGCGAGACGTTTGCGACGGCCGTCGCCAGGCGGCTGAAACAGCGCATCCGCGAGGACACGGGACTGACGGCGTCGGCCGGCGTGGCGCCCAACAAGTTCCTCGCGAAGATCGCGTCAGGATGGAAGAAGCCGGATGGGCTGACTGTGATCAGCCCCGATCGTGTCGAACCGTTTCTGCAAAAACTCCCCGTGGATGCGCTGTGGGGCGTCGGCCCGGTCACGGCCGAGAAGCTGCGCGCGAAAGGCATCCAGCGGCTCGTCGACGTGCGCACGGCCGATGTGCAATTGCTTCGCGACACCGTCGGCAGCCTCGCGGACTGGCTGCGGCAACTGGCCAGCGGCGTGGACGAGCGCCCCGTGACGCCGAACCGCGAAGTGAAATCGTCGGGGTCGGAGAATACGTATCCCGAGGATCTGACGGAGCTCGCGACGATTCGCTCCGAGATCGCCGAGATGGCCTCGCACGCCATCTCCTGGCTCCATCGCCGCCAGATGCTGGCGCGGACGGTGACGATCAAGGTTCGGTACGACGACTTCACGACGATCACGCGCAGCCACTCGTCGCTGCCAACCCGCGACGAGGCGGACTTGACTGCCAGAGCCGTCCGCCTCCTCGAGAAAACCGATGCCGGCGTGAGGCCCATTCGGCTGCTGGGGGTCAGCGTACACAATTTCCGCAGCGAGAACGACGTCGATGAAGCACCGGACAGGCTGCCTTTCGACTACGACAAGCATTGACCACGGAGGGCGCGGCGGTGGAGAGCTTCTTATGATCGATACGTGGGACCCAGTGCAGTACGGCAAGTTTCAGCGCGAACGCGAGCAGCCGTTTTTCGATTTGCTGGCGCTCGTGCGTCGCCGGCCGGGCATGCGGGTGGTGGATCTGGGCTGCGGCACCGGCACGTTGACGCGCACGCTTCACGAACGGCTCGAGGCGCGTGAAACCGTCGGCCTCGATCGATCCGACAGCATGCTGGCGAAAACCCGCATGAACGAACCACCAGAAGGCCTCTCCTTCGAAACGGCCAGCATCGAGTCGTTTGTCATGAGGACGTCTCCGCCGGCCGCGTGGGATCTGATCTTTTCAAACGCGGCACTGCATTGGGTCGAGGATCACGCTGCCTTGATCCCCCGGCTGGTGGAAGCATTGGCGCCCTCCGGGCAGCTGGCGTTTCAGGTGCCCGCACAACACGACGCCCTGACGCATTCGGTGGCGGAAGAATTGTCGGCCATCGAGCCCTATGCATCCGCCTTGGGAGGCTGGCGGCGGTCACAACCGGTGCTGACGCCGGACGAGTACGCGCGGTTACTATATCGGTGCGGGTTCGGCGATCCGAAGGTGGAGCTGATCGTCTATCCTCATGTCTTGCCGGGCCGCGAGGACGTCGTCGAGTGGGTCAAGGGGACGCTGCTCACGGAATACAAGCGACACCTGCCCGGCGGCCTGTACGAGCAGTTCGTCGGCGAGTACCGCGACCGGCTGCTGGCGCGGCTCGAGAACGAGCGGCCGTTTTTCTACCCGTTCAAACGGATATTGTGTTGGGGGCAGCGGTCCGCCTGAGCCGGACACCACGCGAGATGCTTAAAGGAACACGCGACGGCATTCTAAAGAAAGTGCAGCCGGTCAGCATTCACGGCCAGGTATCGTGGGATGTGTACTTCACGGACGTGGAGGATCCGGACGGCCAGATCACGGTCGCACGGGTCGGTCCGGAGGCCGTAATGGGACACAATCTCGAACCCGGCGACCGCATCCAGGTCGAATATCTCGTCGGCGTCGCCGTCCGCGTCACGCGGCTGGTCCCGACGTCCTAGAGAGCCGACTTCCGAAAGTAGTGCGGACCTTCAGGTCCGCCGTGGTCGGGCAGGCCTAGAGTGTGCCTGCACTACATCTGAGCTAAACGCGCTAGAACGAAGCTCGAGTCTCCCGTCGATGGAACAACGCGCGGCCGGCGTGAGCGCCGGTGTGCTGCCCGCGATCGACGGTGACCACTCCGTTGACGACGACCGTGTCGATGCCGATCGGATACTGATGCGGCTTGTCGTACGTCGCGGTGTCGGCAACCGTCTTCGGATCGAAGACGACGAGGTCGGCGAAGTAGCCTTCTTTGATCGTGCCGCGATCGGCGATCTTCATCTGGCCGGCCGCCAGGCTCGTCATCTTCCGGATCGCCTCCGGCAGCGGCAACACATGTTCGTCCCGGACGTAGTGACCGAGAATCCGTGGGAAGGTGCCGTAGGAGCGCGGATGCGGCTGGCCGGCGCCGAGCGGGCCGTCGGGGCGGATCGCAGCCGAATCGGTGCCGACGCTGACCCACGGATACCGCATCGCCGTCTTCACATCGTCCTCGGACATCATGTGGAACATCGCACCGATGTTGCCCTCGTAGTCGACCAGCAGCGAAAACAAGGTGTCCCACGGATCCTGATGACGGCCGGCCGCGATCTCGGAGAGACGCTTGCCAAGGATCGACTGATCCTTGTCCGTGGGCAGTGACGCAATCTGAATCCCTTCGAAGGTTGCGCCCATCAGCAGATTCTCGACATCGGTGTTCGCCTCGATGTCTCGCCGCATCCGGGCGCGCTCCATTGGATTCCTCAACCGCGTGAGCATCGCTTCGCGGCCGCCTTCCTGCGCCCACCCCGGCAGCACGGCGTTCAAATTGGTGCCGCCGGCGGTGTACGGATACTGGCACGCGGTGATGTCGACGCCGCTCGCCCGCGCCGCCTCGATCTCCGCGCGGATTTCGTCCATGTGCCCCCAGTTCGCTTTCGCGCCGATCTTCAGGTGGTAGACGACCACCGGCAGCCTGGCCTGTCTTCCGATCTCGATTGCCTCGGCGATCGCTTCCTTCACGCGGAAGCTCTCGCCGCGCACGTGCGAGATGTAGACACCGCCGTATTTCGAGGCAACGCGCGCGATCGCGATCAGCTCTTCGGTCCTTGTATACGAGGCGGGCGGATAAATCAGCGCCGTCGCGAAGCCGAACGCGCCCTGCTGCATCGCACGCTCCATGATGTCCTGCTCGCGTTGCAGTTCATCTCGTGACGGCGCGCGGCTCTCCATTGCGAGTACCTGCTGCCGGATGACGGCAATCGGGGCGAACGAGCCGAGATTGATGGAGGTGCCGCGGCTCTGCAGCGTGTTGAGGTAGCCATCGAAGCCGCTCCAGTCGAAGCCTCGACGCGTCTTGAACAGCGCGAGCTGATCGCCGCTCCACAGCGCGGGCGTATCACCCTCGCCGATGATCTCGGTGGTGATGCCCTGGCGGATGTGACTCTCGCCGTTGCCGTCGGTCAGCAGCGATGTGCCCGACTGCCCCTGGACGTCGATGAAGCCGGGCGCGACCACGCGGCCGGTCGCATCGATCGTGCGCGAGGCGCCGGCGGTGACCGTGCCGATCGCGACGATGCGGTCTCCCGTGATGGCGACATCGGCGTGCCGCGCCGGCGCGCCGGTCCCATCGATCAGATCGCCGTTCCTGATCACGAGATCGTAGGGCCGCGCGGCCGTGGTGGATCGCTGCGGGCCGCATCCCGCGGCCGCGATCAGGAGGGAGACCAGGGCTATGAGACGCATGCCGTGAACCCGCCAATCATGTCCGTGAGACTCACTTAACGATCTGCACTCCACGCACGTCGATTCGGGTATTCGGCGCCTCGCCGGTGCGCGACGCCGCTTCGATGGCCTCGACGGCGGCCATTCCGTCGACGACGCGACCGAACGCGGTGTATACGCCGTCGAGCGCAGCCGACGGCGCCAGGCAGATGAAGAACGACGTCGTCGCGCTGTCCGGCGCGTCGCCTCGCGCCATCGAAACGATCCCACGGACGTGCTTCGTGTCGTTGAACTCGGGCGCCAGGTTGTGCACCAGCGCCTGCTGCTTCGCGGTGAGCGGCGCACTGCGGCTCGAGAGCGCGCCGGTCTGAATGACGAAGCCCGGCGCCACGCGGTGAAAGGCCGTACCGTTGTAGACGCCGGCGGCGGCCAGCCGCATGAACTGACGGACGGTGTTGGGCGCCTTGTCGACGAAGAATTCGATCGTGATCGGGCCGGCGCTAGAATCGAGCACGGCGCGATACCCACCGAGCTCCGCGGGTGTTTCCGTGACGAACGGCTCCTTTGGCGTATCGCGAATCGTCACGTGGCGGATCTCGACGCGCTCGGTCACTGCTCCCTTGTCGTCGACCGGCGTCTCCGAAATTTTCTGCAGCACTTCGATGCCGTCCGAAACGTGCGCGAACACGGTGTACTGATTGTCGAGCGCCGGCTGATCGGCGAGCACGATGAAGAACTGCGAGCCTGCGCTGTCGGGCTTTCCGGGCACCAGCACGGCGGCGACCGACCCGCGCGTCATCTTCGGCGCGCGCGCCTCGGCCTTCACCATGTTCTGGCCTCCGGTCCCGTAGAGCGCGCGCTTGGCCGGATCCTTCGTCAGCGGATCGCCGCCCTGGACCATGCCGTACTTCACGGCCCGGTGGAACGTCGTGCCGTCGTACGCGCCGTCCGCCGCAAGCTTCGTGAAGTAGGCCGTCTGATTCGGCGCGGCCGCCGGATCGAGATCCAGCACAAACGTGCCGGCCGCGGTCTCGACCACCGCCTGCTTCGGAGGTGTCTGCGCCTTTGCCACGGACAAGAAGGAACCGCAGAGACCGCAGAGCACACAAACAACAATCCTTCTCAGCGGTCCTGGCGCTCTCCGCGGTTTCATCTTTCCTGTCTCCTGTCAGTTCACAGGCCCGTCGATGATCTGCCGCGCGTGCCAGATGTAGTGCAGGCTGGAGATGATCGTTATCGCCAGCGACACCCACACGCCGATGTCCACGACCAGCGAACGATAGCCGAGATAGTTGAACAGCATCGCGGCGACCGCGGTGACGATGTAGGTCGCCGTGGCGATCTTGCCGTAAATCGACGGCCGGAACGTGCGCCTGCCGATCGCGAGGTTCACGATCGCGACCGTGAGGATGATGACGACGTCGCGGCTGATGATGCAGACGGTCAGCCAGACCGGCAGGCGGTTGGCCAGGTCCAGGTTCGGCAGCGCCAGCACCACGAACGTCGTGACCAGGAGCAGCTTGTCGGCCATCGGATCCAGCCATGCGCCCAGGCTGCTGCTCTGGCCGGAGCGCCGCGCGATAATGCCGTCGAGGCCATCCGTGACGCCGGCCGTCACGAAGGCTACGAGCGCCCAGCCGAGGTACCCATAGAGCACGCAGATGACGAACGCCGGAATCAGCAGCATCCGCACGAGCGTGACCTGGTTGGCGGCGGTCAGCACTTCACTGCGACCCCGCCAGCGCCTGGATTTTCGTAATCGCCTCGATTGCCTCCGCTCCAGTCACGGCCCTCGATGGCTGAAAACTATTCCCCGGCGCCATCGTCATCACGCCGGATGCGACCGCGACAGATGCGGCCGGATACGCGAGGTGGCTCGGCGAGAGATCGCTGAATTTCAGCCGGGCGGCGTCCCAGGCCTTCGCACGCGCCGGATCGCGTGTGGCGAGCAGTGCGAGGAGTCTCGCCGTGGCCTGAGCCAGATCGGTACGGCGCACAACCGTTCGTGGCTGGAACGCATGATTCGCGAACGGTTCCATGACGCCGGCGCGCGCGACCGACATGATCCAGGTCGCCGCCCAATGGTTGCGGACGTCCGTGATCAACGCTGCATCGTTCCGCCGGCTGGCCGTCAGCATCCGGTTGAGCCGGATGCCTATGAGCGCGGCCAGATCGGCGCGAGTCACCTGCGGCGCCTGGTCGATGGCGCGATATTCGGCCGGCAGCCGCGCCAACGCGGCCTTGTCGCGCACGTCGTCGAGGCGCCTGGTGAGCTCGGCGCTCGGCTCGATCGCGGCCGCGTCGGTGTAGGCCTTCATGGCGCCATCGAAGTCGCCCTGCGCCTGCAGGAGCTCGCCTATCTGCTCCAGCGTTTTCGCGTCTCCCGGATCGAGCGTCGAGGCCTTGCGGAAATGGTCGAGCGCCGCGTCGGCGTCACCCTTCTGCCGCTCGACGCCGGCAAGCTCGCGGTAGAGGAATGCGCTGTCGGGTGACGCGGCGATCGCGGCCGTGTAGGCTTGCGAGGCCTCGTCCAGCCGTCCGTTTCGCGCCGCATCGCGTGCGCGCGCCAGGCCCTGTTCAGCGTTCCGGAATCTGAGCACCTCGATGCGGCGGGCGAGATCGGTCTGCGAAGGATCCAGCGCGAGAGCGCTTTCGAGCGCGACCAGCGCCTCGGTTTCCCGGTTCAGCGCCAGCAACGCCGTCCCCCGTCCCAGAAACGCTGACATGTCGTCGTGCTGCGCGTTGAGCTCCAGCGCCCGATCGAAATGCGGAAGGGCCGCTTTGGCATCCTTCCGCGCAAGCTCGAGGTACCCGAGCGACGTCTCCGCTGGGTAGAACGCCGGCTGCGTCTTCAGCGCCGCGCTGAACTCCCGTTCGGCGGCACGCAGATCGCCCGCTTGCAGGGACGTCCAGCCGCGGGACTCGGAAGCGGCCGCCGGGCCGTCGGCCATCGCCGCGGGGACGACCGGCCGCAGGAATTCCGGAAATCGTGGCGCGAGCGGAGCCGTGGCTGGCGCAGTCTTCGGCGCACAGGCGCTGAGACACACGATTGAGGCCAGCAGGAGCTTCCGCATCAGTAAGGATATTAGCCCAGACGATTGAGCAGCCGCCGCGGGACGTCAGCGATCATCGAGATCTCATCGTCGCGCATCTCGTGGAGAACGACGTGAGCGTGCCGGTAGACCCGGGCGATCCGCTCGCGATCGGACGCGCTGTCCGGATCGAAAGTCAGCGTGACTCGCACCACGTCGAGGGCCAGGCGCGAGGCGATGGTCTCCACCAGCTCATCAATCCCCTGCCGCGTCAGCGCGGAGATGCACAAGGCCTCCGGATCCTGATCCTGAAGACGCCGGCGCTCGTCGGGCGTCAACGCATCACACTTGTTGTAGACCACGATGGACGGGACATCCAGCGCACCGACCTCATCGAGCACGCTGCGGACCGCATTCACACGCCGATCGCGATCGGACGCCGCCGCGTCGATCACGTGCAGTACGAGGTCGGCGTCGGCGGTCTCTTCCAGCGTTGCGCGAAACGCCGCCACGAGCGCATGCGGCAGGCGGTCGATGAATCCGACGGTGTCGGACACCAGCAGTTCGCGGCTATCGGGCAATCGCACCTGGCGGACCAGCGGATCGAGGGTCACGAACAAGGCGTTCGACGCTTCGGCATCGGCCCGCGTCAGCACATTGAACAGCGTCGTCTTTCCCGCGTTGGTGTAGCCGACCAGCGCGACCGTCGGGACCGACGATTTGCGCCGGCGCTCGCGAAGCTGAGATCGGCGCTTGCGCACTTCGTCGATGTCCTCCGAGATGGCGTGAATCCGCGTCCGAATCCGGCGGCGATCGGTCTCGAGCTTCGTCTCGCCGGGCCCGCGTGAGCCGATGCCGCCGCCCAGCCTGGACAGCGCGGCGCCCGAACCGGCGAGCCTTGGCAAGAGATACTTCAGCTGCGCGAGCTCGACCTGCAGCTTGCCTTCACGCGTGCGCGCGCGCCTCGCGAAGATATCGAGAATCAGCTGGGTGCGATCGATAATCTTGCGCCCGACTTCCTCTTCAATCTGGCGGAGCTGCGCCGGCGTGAGCTCGTTGTCGAAGATGACGAGATCGACGTTGAGCTCCGAGGCCGAGACGGCGAGCGTCTTGATCTTTCCGGCGCCCAGGAACGTCGAGGGATCGGGTTTCGGACGCTCCTGGAGCATGCGCAGGACGACTTCGGCGCCCGCCGCCTGCGCGAGTCCGGCGAGCTCGTCGAGCGAACGCTCCGCGTCGAGGCGCCGGGCATGGCCGGCGATCAGACCGACCAGCGCGGCGCGCTCGGATCGTCCTATCGCGCGTGCGGATGAATCGGCGCGTTGTGCAGGCATGCCTGGATGTCGTCCCATGAAAGTGCGCCGGCTCGCACGAGGATCAACTCGGATCCGGTCACGTCCACTATCGTCGATGGCGCTCCGCCGGGCGTCATTCCTGTGTCGATCAGCAGGTCGACGCGGTCACCGAGCGAGCGCTCGACCTGATCGGGATCAGCCGTCGCCGGCTCGCCGCTGATGTTGGCGCTCGTCGCGGTGATCGGCCGGTCAGCTTCCGCGCAGATGGCGCGCGCGACCGCGTCGGCCGGCACCCGCACGCCGACTCTCCCCGTGCCGCCCGTCACGTCGGGGGCGAGCGCGGCAGGAGCGGGCACGAGCAGCGTCAACGGTCCCGGCCAGAAACGGTCGACGAGCTGTCGAGCCGCGTCGGACAGCGGGCCGAGATGCTCTATCACCTGCGACATCCCGGCCGCGATCAACGGCAACGCCCGCTCCGCTGAACGGCCCTTGGCCGCGAACACGCGCGCGACGCCACTGGCAGAAAACGGATCGGCCGCGAGACCGTAGAGCGTGTCGGTCGGCAAGGCCACGAGGCCGCCACGGCGAATCCATGTGGCGGCTTCTTGAATCGCGTCCAGTTGTGGTGCTTCGCGATCGACGAACACTCTGCGCATCGGTCTCACCAATCTAACACGCGCGCAAATGGCGTTCTAACCACGAAGGCACGAAGGGCTCAAAGACGCACGAAGAAGAGCCACTAGTACAAAAAAGCTTTCTTCGTGCGTCTTCGTGTTTTTCGTGTCTTCGTGGTTAGAACAGGTTTCACCGGCCGCATGCGGAGTCACTCGGTCATCGTCCGGTGGACGAAGGCCGCGAGCAGCGCCATCACTGCGAGATCGGCGAAGAAGACGATCCGGATCGATGCGCCGCCGACAAAGCCAGCGATGAACGGGCTGCTCGCCATGCCTACGAGTGAGGCGCTCGTCAGGACGCCGAAGCTGGCTCCGTGCGCACCTGGCGGAATGACCGCGCCGGCCGCGCTGTAGCTCGCGGTCATCGCCGCACCAATGCCGAGGCCGAGCAGGATCGAAGCGGCACACATGATCCACACATTGCCCGAGGCTCCGAAGAGTCCGGCGCCGGCGGCAGCCACCGCGGTGCCTCCGGCAATCACCAGGCGGCTCGAGTAATGACGAAGCAGCTTTCCGCAGAAGTGATGGCCGAGCGCGCCGGTGAACGCCATGATCGAGAAGAGCGTGCCCGACACGAGGGCCACGTTGTCGTGAGACGTGCCCGACTGTTCGACATACAGAGGCAGCACGGGGCCGAAACTTCGATCGACGAACTGCAGCCCGAAGATCACGGCCATCATCAGGATGAAATTGCGAAACGCGAGGACGTTGCGAAACGTCACGCGTCCGACTTCCGGGTCTACCGCCGGCTGCGCGTGCGTGGCCCGATCGTCATACATCGCGTGGACCACCACCAGCGCGACCAGGTAGAACAGCGCGGTCGCGACAAAGGCGGGCCGTAGCCCGACCAGGCTGGCGAGCAGGCCGCCGATCACCGGACCCACACCAGGTCCGATCCGCTGCGCGGTCTGCACGGCGCCGATCGCGGACGGCATCTTGTCGCGCGGGGCCGACTCGGCGGCCATTGCCACCGACAGCGAACCGTAGCCCGCAAACAGCCCCTGAATGGCGCGGACTGCCAGCACCTGCCAGACGTTTCTCACGAACGCCATGGCGGCAAACAAGACGACGAAGCTGACCAGCGAGCGCTCGACCATGATCTTGCGGCCGAACCGATCGCCGAGCCGTCCCCAGGCCGGAGCGAGCAAGGCCGTCAACCCGGGCGTGACGCCGAGACTGAGCCCGGTCCACATCGCGATCTCGCCGACGTCGGTGACGCCGAGTTGGGCGATGAAGAGCGGAAGGAACGGCATCACCAGCGTAAAGCCGGTGTAGCCCATGAACGACGCGGCGGTGACCGCGAAGACATTCCGCCGCCAGGCGGAATCTGCTGGCCGGGTCGCGCTGGTCGTCAAACGGTGCTTCGCAAGGGCTCAGGGAACGTGGACCCTTGAGTGTCATTTCTCTTGGGCATTCGCGTCAACTTGGCGATAATCGGCCGAGCTGGACCCGGACTCGCCAGCTGAGACGACGAGCGAACCGGAAACTGAGGGAGCGTCCCATGCGTTTCGCGCAGGTCTTGAGTATGCTGGCCGCGGGAATGGCCGCAGCGGTGCCGACGCTGGCAGCGGACGGCACACCCACCTTCACCAGGGACGTCGCACCAATCTTCTACAAGTCGTGCATCGAGTGCCATCGCCCCACGATGTTCGCGCCGATGTCGCTGACGTCGTTCGAGGACGCGCGGCCGTGGCTGCGCTCGATCAAGCAGCGCGTCACGGCGCGGACGATGCCGCCGTGGGGATCGGACATGCCGCACGGCGTGCTCAAGAACGACCCGCGGCTGACCGAGCAGGAAATCCAGACCATCGTCTCGTGGATTGACGGCGGAGCACCGAAGGGCGACATCGCCGACATGCCGAAGATGCCCGCGCTCGCCGACGGCTGGACGATCGGCAAACCCGACGCAATCTACTCGATGACCGAGGATTACAAGATTCCGGCCACGGGGACGATCGAGTATTTGTACCTCCGGATTCCGGTGGACCTGCCGGAGGACCGCTGGTACACCGCGGTGGAGATCAAGCCCAGCGCGCGCGCGCACGTTCACCACATCATCGCGTATACAGAGCCGTCGAGCGACAAGCCGACGCGTCCCGGCAACACGTTCGGGCCGACCAACATCTTCGGCGTGTCGCCGAACAAGCCGGGCCTCGTCTTCGAGCCCGGTGTCGCGAAGCTTCTGCGCGCCCACCACGACATCATCCTGCAGATGCACTACACGACCAACGGCACGGAAGCCGCCGATCGCACGCAGTTGGGGTTCATCTTCGCCAAGGAACCGCCGAAGCAGATTCACGTCACCGGCCTGGCGGTGCAGCCGCGCTTCGTGATTCCCGCGGGCGATGCGAACGCGGAAGTGAAAGCCGTCGCCGAGATCAGGCAGGACACGGTCCTCACGAGCCTGACCCCGCACATGCACGTCCGCGGCAAGGACATGACCTACACGGCGGTCTACCCGGACGGCACGTCTGAAGTGCTCTTGCGCGTGCCGAAATACGACTTCAACTTTCAAATCACCTACGACCTGGCCAAGCCAAAAACCCTGCCGAAGGGCACGAAGGTCGAGGTCGTGGCGCACTTCGACAACTCGCCGGGCAACAAATACAATCCCGACCCCACGAAGGACGTGAAGTGGGGTGATCAGACCTGGGAAGAGATGATGATCGGGTTCTGGGGGTCGGTGGTCGACGCGACGCCGGCGGCTCAATCGCAGAAGCAATGACGGTCCGGCTAAAGCCGGACACTACCGATATATGACGGTCCGGCTGAAACCGGACACTACCGATATGAGCCGTTAGCCCGGTCGTCGATGTCACCAGCCCGGTAGCCGGATTTCCGGCTGCCGGCGATCGCTGCCCCGCTAGAATGGAGTCAGCGATCCGAGTGACGGGTGGTCGTTCAAACGGCCGCGAGCATTCACGCAGGTGAAACGGATGCTCCGGTCGGATCACCAGCCAGGCGACGAGCGGCCGCTTGCGTGGCCGCATCCATTCACGGGAGACGCTCATGCGAATAGCCAGGATTGTCCGGCTCGCAGGCTGTTTCAGTGTGCTCGCGGTCCTGGCGTCCGGCCAGCAGCCGCCCACCCTCCAACGGATCCTCTCTGACGACACGCTCTGGGGCAGCGACTATCCCTCTGTTCTGACGCGTCTGCGCGCCTTGCGAGACACCGGCGAACGAACGGTCTACCTTTTCACGGATCGAGCGACAGGCGCATCCGCAAGCCGGACTCAAGCGGACGTGCAGGCGCGCGCGACCAGGCTGACGACCTTGATGGCCCGTCCGTCGACGCTGCAGGCGCCTTACGCGCAGTTGCAACAGCGAGCCGCGGCGCCAGCC
>DASSGK010000510.1:0-2945 GCA_035693505.1 Vicinamibacterales bacterium | reverse complement strand
TTCCTTGCCGAGGTAGTGATCGATCCGGTAGATCTGCGCCTCGTCGAAGTAGCGGTGCACGAGCGCGTTCATGCTGCGCGCCGAAGCGAGATCGTGGCCGAACGGCTTTTCGATGACGAGCCGCGTGAAGCCGCGGCCGCGCGCCAGACCGGCGGTCCCTATCGCTTCGACGGTCGGTTCGACAGCCGACGGCGGCAGCGCAAGGTAGAGAACGCAATTGCCGCCCAAGCCGTGAAGACGGTCGAGCTGCGCGATGCGTCCGGCGAGCTCGCGGTAGCCGATCGCAGTGGTCTCGGCGATCGTCTGGTAGTGCAGGGCGCTCGCGCACCAGCGCCGGATCTTCGCCGCCGGCGCGAGGCCCTTGAGCGATGCGCGGCCGATCGCGCGGAAGCGCTCGTCCGTCATCTTGTCGTCGCGAGTCACGCCGAGGATCCGGCAGCGCGACGACAGGAGGCCGTCCTCCATCAGCTGGAACAGCGCAGGAAAGAGCTTGCGCCGCGCGAGATCACCGGTCGCCCCGATGATCACGAACAAGCACGGTTCGGTTCGGCTGCCGCTGCTCACACGCGGGTCATCCGTCCGATTGCCGGCGCCGACCGCGATTTCGCTACGTCACGCGGTTTCCATCGCCGCCGTGTACTTGCCTTCGCGCGCAGCGCCGTTCAGGCGCGCACGCTTCAGCAGCGCCTTCTGCGCGTCGGACTTCTTCGCCGCCGCTCCGCGCCACACATCGAGCGCCGCGGCCTGCAGCGCGCGTCCGTACGAAAACGACAGCACCCACGGCTTGTTCTTCGCGAGCGCGTTCATCGCGTTCAGGTTCGCGGTGGCCGCCTCGTCGCTCATGCCGCCCGAGAGGAAGAAGATGCCCGGGACCGCTGCGGGAACCGTGCGACGCAGGCAGGCAACCGTCGCCCGACCGACTTCGTCGGCGGAAGCCTGCTGCGGACACTTGAGGCCCGGGACGACCATGTTCGGCTTGAGAATCATGCACTCGAGCGTGACGCGCTGGCGATGCAACGCGTCGAACACCGTGTGCAGCACTTCCTCGGTGATCGTCGCCGCCGTCGCGAGTGTGTGGTCGCCGTCCATCAACACTTCGGGCTCTACGATCGGGACGATGCCCTGGTCCTGGCAGAGCGCCGCGTAGCGCGCGAGCGCGTGCGCGTTGGCCGCGATCGCCTGCGACGTCGGGATTCCCGGGGCTACGTCGATGACGGCGCGCCACTTCGCGAAGCGCGCGCCAATCTTCTTGTACTCGGTGAGCCGGTCGGCGAGACCGTCGAGACCCTGCGTCAACTTCTCGCCGGGAAACCGCGGCAGCGGCACGGTGCCTTTGTCGACCTTGATCCCGGGCACCATCGCCTGCTCGGTCAACAGCTTCGGAAGCGGCACGCCGCCAGCACTCTTCTGCTTGAGCGTCTCCTCGTAGAGGATGACGCCGCTGATGAAGCTGCCAAGGCCCGCCGCGGAGAACAGAAGCTCGCGATAGTCGCGCCGCGTTTCCTCGGTCGATGTCACGTTGATCGTCTTGAAGCGCTTTTCGATCGTACCGCCGCTCTCGTCGGCTGCCAGGATGCCTTTGCCCGGCGCCGTCAGCTCGGCGACGGTTTTTTCCATTTCCGTATTCGACATGGGATTCCTCCGGTGAGTAGGACCGGGGTCCGAAACGATCGCGGCAAGCCGGCTCGCGGTCGCCTTCTCGTTGACCCCCTTCGATGAGGTCAATTCTAGCAGGCGACCAGAGCGCGTTCGAGCGCGAGTACAAGCGCGCCCGACGGCCGGGCGCCGGGATGGCTGCCGCGATACAATCGACGCTTCCGCGAGACTCGCGACGGAGAGAAAATCGAATGACAAAAGTAGCGTTGACGGGTGCTCGCGGCCAGCTCGGAACGGTGCTTCGTCCGGAGCTGCTGCGGCGGGGCGTCGATCTTCGCTCCGCGGGCGGCTCGAAGCCGTTGACGCCGCTCGTCGACGGCGAAGACATCTGCTTCGGCGACCTGCGCGATCGGTCTGTCGTCGACCGCGTTCTCGAAGGTGTCGACGTCGTCATCCACCTGGCGGGCACGAGCGTCGAACGGCAGCTTCCCGAGATCATCGAGAACAATCTGCGCGGTCTCCACGAGCTCTACGAAGGCGCGCGTCGCCACCGCGTGAAGCGCGTTGTGTTCGCGAGCTCCAACCACGCATTCGGCATGTATTCCGTCGGCGACAAGCTCGATCCCGGGTGCGAGTTCCGCCCCGACGGCTTCTACGGGCTGTCGAAGGTGTGGGGCGAGGAGATGACGCGGATGTACTGGGACAAGCACGGCATCGAGGGCGTCAGCATCCGGATCGGAAGCTGCCTGCCGCGTCCGACGGAGCTCCGTCATCTGAGCACGTGGTTCGGGCACGACGATTTCTTCCACATGATCGATCGCTGCCTGGCCGTTCCCGACGTCGGCTATCTCACCGTCTGGGGCATCTCGAACAACACGCGCCGCTATTGGAACTTCGGTGAGAACGAAGCAAAGCTCGGCTACGTTCCGAAGCAGGACGCCGAGATCTATGCCACGGAGATCCTGAAGCAGAAGAATCCGCTCGATCCCACGGCGCAGCGCTTTCAGGGCGGCGGCTTCGTCACTCAGGACTTCACGCCGCGCGAAAAGCGTCCCGGCGGACTGTCGGCCGCACGGAAGTGAGCACGATGAGCCGCAAGAAACCCGAGGAGCTGCGCAGTCATCGCTGGTTCGGCGTCAATGACATGCGCTCGTTCGGCCATCGGTCGCGCTCCGCGCAGATGGGATACGACCGCAGCGACTATACGGGCAAGCCCGTGATCGCGATCGTCAACACGTGGAGCGACATCAACTCGTGCCACTCGCACTTCAAGCAGCGCGTCGAGGAGGTGAAGCGCGGCGTGTGGCAGGCAGGCGGCTTTCCGATCGAATTGCCCGCAATGTCTCTCG
>DASSGK010000509.1:0-8343 GCA_035693505.1 Vicinamibacterales bacterium | reverse complement strand
AGATCGATGTCGAACGGCTTGCTCAGATAGTCGCACGCGCCAAGCCGCATCGCTTCGACGGCGGTCTCGGTCGACGCGAAGGCCGTGATCATGATCCCCAGGATGTCCTGATCGATCTTCTTGGCGGCGCGCAACACGTCGACGCCGCTGAGATCCGGCATCTTGATGTCCGAGATCAGGATGTCCACCGGCTCGCGCTCGAGGATCTCGATCGCGCCGCGCCCGTTCTCCGCGAGCAGCACTTCGTAGCCCTCGCGCTTGAGGACGATCGCGAGTAGTTCCCGCATCGACCGCTCATCGTCGACGACCAGAATCCGCGGGGGCCGGCGATCCGACACCGGGGCCGCCGGTTGCGCCATGGTATTCACGATGCCACCGTCCCTCGGACTGGCTCGGGACGGCCTGAGCCCTGATCGAAGGGCGCGCGCGCTGGCAATCGCACCGACACCGTCGTGCCCGATCCGGGCTGCGAGCTGACGCGGATTTCACCGTTGTAGTCGCTCACGATGCGATGCACGATCGCGAGGCCCAGGCCGCTGCCCTTCGCGAACGTGCCGTGGAATGGCTGGAAGAGCACATCCAGTTCCTCGGGAGGAATGCCGATCCCCTCATCGCTCACCGTCAGCACGACATCCTCCGACGCCGGTTCCACGGCCCCCGACAAGTGCAGCCGTCCCCCCTTCGGCATCGCGCGCAGCCCGTTGGTGGCCAGATTCCACACGATCTGCTTGATCTGCCCCTCGTCGGCTTCGTACCACAACTCGGTCGCCGGCACGTCGCAAGTAATCTTGTGCTCCTCGAGCACGTCCGCGCTGTTGCGCAGCAACAACGTCGTGTCGTTCAGTGCGCGCCGCACGTCGAACCGCTCAATCTGAAACCGCTGCGGCCGCGCGTACGCGAGAAACGACCGGATGGTCGTGTTCAGGCGCTCGGACTCGCGCAGCACGATGTCCATCAGCTGCTCCTGCTCGTCGCTGAGCGGCAGTTCCTGTCGCAGGATTTGAATCGAGCCCGACATCGACGCGAGCGGATTCCGGATTTCGTGCGCGATGCCCGCGGCCATCTCGCCGACAGCGGCAAGGCGCTGCTGGATCGCCGCGTCCCGCTCGAGCTTCTTGATCGCGGTCACGTCCTGGAACGTGAACAGGAGTCCCGCACGGCCTCCCGGCGTTTCGAGATGGGTCGCGGTCAGCCCAATCTCGAGTTCCCCGCGGCCATCGGCCGGCAGGTACCGGAATTCATGGCGCCGGCGGGCGCCCTTCTTCACACCCAGGTCGTTTTGAATCGAAGTCATGACGATCTGTGGCAACTGAAGGACGTCGACGATGTCGCGTCCGGCGGCAGCGGCCGACGACACACCGGTAATGGTTTCGGCGCCGCGGTTGAATGTGAGGATGCGTAATCCGACATCGGTGGTCACCAGGCCGCTCGGCAGGCTGTCAATCACGTCCTGGTTCAGCGCCTGCAGGTCGGCAATCTCGGTCGACGCCTGCTGGAGCCGCGCGCCGGCCGATCGCAGGCTGTTGGCCAGCGTGCCGCCGAGCAGCGCCACCGCAAACATGCCGAACACGTTCATCAAGACCGTGTAACGCGCCACGGTTTGCGAAGGCAGCGACTGCGCATAGGCGGTCAGCCAGGGATCGGTTCGCAATCCTGACGCCGCCAGATACTGAGCCAGAACCAGGCCGCCGTAGAGGACCGTGCTGAGCATGGCGACCATCAGGCCGCCGCGCCGCAGCTGGATCGTGCTCGCGGCAATCACCGGCAGGACGTAGAGCGACGTGAAATAGCTGGTCACGCCGCCGGTGAAGTAGATGAACGCGGAGACCAGCAGTGCATCCAGGGCCAGCTGGAGGTCGACCAGCCAGCGGTGCTGCTCCACGAAACGCAGCGTCAACGAGTAGAAGATCGTCAGCGCGTACGTGAGACCGATCAGAAAGAAGAACGGATCGCCCGCGAACGATCCGGGCTCGGTCGCGCGCATGAACGTGGCTGAGCCGAGCAGAATGGTGCTGATCACCAGACGAATGGCGATCAGCCAAAAGACATTCCGCCGGAGCGAGCCTTCGCTCATCACTACGTCAACTTGCTGATCAGGTCGAAGATCGGCAGATACATGGCGATCACGATGCCGCCGACCACCACACCGAGGATCGCAATCATGATCGGCTCGAGGAGCGTCAGGAGCCCGGCGACGGCGGTGTCGACTTCCTCCTCGTAGAAGTCGGCGATCTTCCCGAGCATCGTGTCGAGCGCGCCCGTCGCCTCACCGACGCCGATCATCTGCGTCACCATCGAGGGAAAGACCTTGGTGTCCTTCAGCGGCGCGGAGATCGTCTCGCCGCGCTCGATGCTCTTCCGCGTCACCATGATCGCGTCCTCGACGATGGCATTCCCCGACGTCTTGGCCGTGATCTCGAGACCGTCCAGAATCGGCACGCCCGAGCTGATGAGGGTCGACAGCGTCCGGCAGAAGCGGGCGACGGCAATCTTCTTCATGATGTTGCCGAACACCGGCATCTTCAGCATGATGGAGTCGATGACGTGCCGGCCGTTCTCCGTGGCGTAATAGGTCCTGAAGCCGTACGCCGCGGCGCCGCCGCCGACCAGCAGGAACGGGAAAAAGCGGACGAGGTTGTCGCTGAGCCCGATCACGATGCGCGTGGGCAGCGGAAGGTCGGCGCCCAATCCCGAGAAGAGGGCGGCGAACGTCGGAATGACCTTCCAGAGAATCACGCCGACCACGAGGCCGGCGATGACGATGACGGCCACCGGGTAGATCATCGCGGACTTGACCTGTCCGGCCAGCTTGACGGCCTTCTCGATGTAGGTCGCAAGCCGCTTCAGAATCGTGTCGAGGATGCCGCCCGCCTCGCCCGCGGCGATCATGTTGGTGAACAGCGGATCGAACGTCTTGGGATGCTTCCGCATGGCATCGGCGAGCGAGGCGCCCGATTCCACGTCGGCGCGCGTCGCGCCAATCACGGTCGCGAAGTTCTTGTCTTCCTCCTGGGAGCCAAGAATGTCGAGACACTGCACCAGCGGAAGGCCGGCGTCGATCATCACCGAAAACTGACGCGTGAACACGGCGAGGTTCTTCGCGGCGACTTTCTTGCCGGTCTTCCCTCCCTTCGCGTCTTTCTTCGCCGCCTCTTCCTTGGCCTTGGATGGCGTAATGCGTGTGACGTTGATCTGTTCGCGCCGCAAGGCGGCGGTCGCCGCGTCCATCGAGTCGGCGACGCGTTCGCCGCTGACCGTCTGCCCTGCGCGTGTCCGTCCGGTATAAGCAAATGTAGGCATGGACTAACTCCGCATCGGGCGCGGTGGCGCCGCTGTTCCGGTGGGCCGGCCCAGGCCCGCGCCCGCGACGACGCCGACGCCGCGGCTGATCATGTCCTGCAACTCGTCCTTGTTGGACGAGGCCGTCATCGCGGTCTCCAGCGTGATCAGACGTTTCATGTGCAGACTCGCCAGCGACTGATTCGCGGTCTGCATCCCGAGCTTCTCCTGGCCCGCCTGCATCGACCCGTAGATCTGGTGCACCTTGTCGTCGCGGATCAGATTCCGGATCGCCGGCGTCGGCACCATGATCTCCAGTGAGCAGACGCGGCCCTTGCCGTCGGCCCGCGGCAGCAGCGCCTGACAGACGATCCCTTCGAGCACGAGCGACAGCTGCGTGCGGATCTGCGCCTGCTGGCCCGAGGGGAAGATATCGATGATGCGGTTGATCGTTTGCGCCGCTGAATTGGTGTGCAGTGTTCCGAACGTCAGGTGTCCCGTCTCGGCGATCTTGAGCGCCGATTCGACGGTCTCGAGGTCCCGCATTTCGCCGATGAGGACGATGTCCGGATCCTCGCGGAGAGCGGCGCGCAGGGCGTTGCCGAAGCTGGTGGTGTCGCTGTGCACTTCGCGCTGGTTGACGAGGCAGCTCTTGTGCTGGTGGATGTACTCGATCGGATCCTCGATGGTCAGGATGTGCTCGCGGCGCTCGGAGTTGATTTTGTCCAGCATCGCCGCCAGCGTCGTCGACTTGCCGCTGCCGGTCGGTCCGGTGATGAGCACGAGGCCTCGCGGCCGATCCGCCAGGTTGGCCAGCACCGGCGGCAGACCGAGCTCGCCGAACGTTCGAATTTTTTCCGGAATGAGACGGTAGACCGCGCCGACCGCGCCGCGCTGGTTGAATACGTTGCAGCGGAAGCGCGCGCCGATCGCGGTGATGCCGAAGGAGAAGTCGAGCTCCATCGATTCTTCGAAGCGCTTCTTCTGGGAATCGGTGAGCACGCTGTAGACCAGTTGCTTGGTGTCCGCCGGTCCCAGATCGGGCATCTGCAACCGCGTCAGCTTGCCGTGGACGCGGACCTGTGGCGGAGTCGCCGTCGCGAGATGGAGGTCGGAACCGTCCATTTCGACCATCGTTTTGAGCAGTTCCGGAAGTGTTGCCATAGACAATGTCCCTACCCAGTCCGACTTACTTGACCGTTTCGCGCACGACTTCTTCGATCGACGTCAAGCCTTCCTTGACCTTGCGCAGCCCGCTCATGCGCAGCGTGAGCATGCCTTCCTCGATCGCCTTGCGCCGCAGCTCCGTTCCCGACGCGCCGACCAGGATCAACTCCTTCAGCTCGTCTCCGATCGCCATCACCTCGTACAGGCCGACGCGGCCCTTGTAGCCCGTGGTGTTGCACTTGTCGCAGCCGGCGCCTTTCATCGGCGTGACTTCGGCGGCATCTTCGGCGGTGAACCCCGCCTGCATCAGGGCTTCCGGGGTCTGCGGCGCCGGTTCCTTGCAGTTGGCGCAGACGCGGCGGACCAGTCGCTGGGCGCAGATCAGATGCACCGAGCTGGCCACCAGGAACGGCTCGATGCCCATGTTCATCAGTCGGTTGATCGTGCTCGGCGCGTCGTTGGTGTGGAGCGTCGAGAGCACGAGGTGGCCGGTGAGCGCCGCCTTGACCGCGATTTCCGCGGTCTCGAAGTCTCGGATTTCGCCGACGAGGATGATGTTGGGGTCCTGCCGCAGAAAGGAGCGCAGCGCCGCGGCGAAGTTGAGCCCGATGTTCTCCTTGACCTGCACCTGGTTGACGCCGGCGAGGTTGAACTCGACCGGGTCCTCGGCGGTCATGATGTTGGTCTCGGGCGTGTTGATCTTCGCGATCGACGAATACAGCGTGTTGGTCTTGCCGCTGCCGGTCGGTCCCGTCACCAGCACCATGCCCCACGGACGGAGAATGGCCTGCTCGAACTTGGCGAGCGACTCGGGCTCGAAGCCCAATCGCGTCATGTCGAGCATCAACTTGTCCTTGTCGAGGAGACGAAGGACGATCTTCTCGCCGAAGAGGGTTGGCAGCACCGAGACGCGGAAGTCGATTTCCTTGGGCTCGCCGCTCTCGTTGTACCGGATCTTGATGCGGCCGTCCTGCGGCAGCCGCTTCTCGGCGATGTCCAGCTTCGACATGATCTTCACGCGCGACACGATGGCGTCGCGATACTTCATCGGCGGCGCCATGATGTTGTAGAGGATCCCGTCGATCCGGTACCTGACGCGGAGTTCCTTTTCGTACGGCTCGATGTGAATGTCGCTGGCGCCCTTCTGAATGGCGGACATCAGCACGACGTTCACGAGCCTGACGACCGGGGCGTCCTCGCCCTGGCGGGCCAGCGCCTCCGCGCTGATCTCCTGCAGTTCCTCGAGAACCTCGACATCGTCGGCGCCGGCACCGAGCGAGTTCTGAAGTTCCTCGAGGCCGCGGCTCGCCATTTCGAGCGTGCTGCCCGTGACCGGCGCGCCTGGCGCACCCGGTTTGCCCCCCTTGGCTCCCGGCGCCGCTCCCGTTCCGGGCTTGCCGCTCGGGTAGTACTTCTCGATCGCATCGCCAATGGCGATTTCCGATGCGACGACCGGCTCCACCGTGTAGCCGGTCATGAACTTGATGTCGTCCATCGCGAAGACGTTGGTGGGATCCGTCATCGCGATCGTGAGCGTGCTGCCGGAACGGCTCAGCGGAATGATTTGGTACTTGCGAGCGGTCTCGGTCGGTACGAGCTTGATAATCGTGAGATCGAGCTTGAACTGCGCCAGATTGATGGCGGGAACGCCGTACTGCTTGCTGAGGAGCGCGGTGATTTGCTCGTCCTTGACGAATCCGAGCTTGACGAGGCTGAACCCAAGCTTTCCCCCGTTGGACTTCTGCTGTGTCAGCGCCTGTTGGAGCTGATCCGGGGTGATGAGTTTCTCCTTGAGCAGGAGTTCGCCTATTCGAACGGCCATTTGGGGGGCTGGAGTTTAATGTAAGGTGACAAATTGTGTCAATTTTGACCTAAAACGTCACTCTTAGGCCGACACCCCAACCACGCCGCCCATCGTCGGTCCCGCCGCTGACCTCGCCGTCCGCATACAGTCCTTTCTTGATCCCGACACTCAAACCACCGCTGAGGGCGGTTCGGCGGCTGCCGATCGTGTTCACGTTGAAGCCGGCGCGAACGCCCAGCGCGCGGTTCGACGTCCAGGCCTCGCCCCCAACCGCCAGTCGGCGCTCGTCCCCCAGCACCGTGGACGTCGTCGTCAGGTCACCGTCCACCGCAATCGTCATCGTCCCGATCACCCCTCGAGATCCCGTTGTCAGCGCGCCCCCGACGCGTGCCTGGCGGGTCAGCGTAAAGGGCTCGCTGGAGTCGCCAAACTCGAGCTCGTTGACGTTCCGCACCATGATTCCGAACCGGACGCGGCCGAAGACGGCCATCGCGCCGATGTCGAGCCCGACCTTTGTATCTCCTGAAGGATCCACGTCTCCGGCCGCATCGAGCGAAGCGGTGGCCGCGGGCTGTACCCACGACAGCGCCCCGCCATTGACCACCTTGAACGTCGATCCAACCACCAGATGCGACCCGAGCGACTGGCCGACGCTGGCGCCGAACTGATTCAGCACCATGGTGCGCAAACGCACCTCGGTCGCTCCCCCCTCTTGTCGGACGCCGGAGCCCGTACCTGTAGAGATTTGCGGCTGCATTCCACTGATCCGAAGGCGGTAATAGCTCAAACCCAGGGCGGGATAGGCCACAGCAAAGCTCGTGGCGGTATCGCTCATCGCCCGCTGGAGATCGCCGGCAGGCGTGCGGTCGTGGGGCGGCTCCCGGTGGGTGCCGCTGTCGATGAGGGCGTTGAAATAGGCGCCGCCGGCCATGCCGGCCGGATTCCACCACGACGCGGTGGCATCGTCGGCCACCGCGGTGAACGCGCCTGCCATCCCTTGCGCGCGAATGCCCACGACGTCAGTCGTCTGCGCGCTCGCGCGCGAAACAGAGGACACAAAGGAAACGAAGAACACAACGGCCCAAGCGGCGGCAAAGGCAACGAGACACACGCGGGGCCTGGAGGCGCAGCACATGCCCCTTACATTAGTGCCTTCCTTTGTGTCCTCTGAAACGCTTTGTGTCCCTTGGCGGGACTGCGATGCTTACCCGACGAGGACCGCGGCGGCCACGACGGTCGTCCAGAGCCCCTTCTTGTCGCCGACGGCGCTCTGGGTCACGTTCTGGACGTGCACGATCTCGTTGGACAGCCGGTACACTTCTTTTTTCTCGTCCCAGCTCTTGTCCGGATCGAACTCGAGGCCGAGCGTCGTGGCCAGCATTTCCGCGGCGAGCTCCTCGGCGTAGTCGCCGGCGATGTCCTCGCTCTCGCCGAAGCTGTGATGCTCGGAGAGATAGCCGTACAGCTCGCGATCGCGCGGAATGGCGACGCCCACGGTCGCCGCGATCAGGCGGTGAGGCTCGCGCGTGGCCGCCTCGGACATCACGACGAAGGTCACCTGGCCCGGCTCGAGGCGCTTGGCGCCCTGGGCGCGCGACAGGATGCGGCAGTTCGGCGGGAAGATGCTCGACACCCGGACGAGATTGCACGCCGCGATGCCGGCCGACCGCAGCGCGAGCTCGAACGACGTCAATTTCTCGCGGTGCTTGCCGACACCCTTCGTGAAAAACATCTCCTTGGGGACGAATCCGACCACTTCACGCTCCTTATGTCGCAGGGACGCAGCATGGTAAACACCCCCCTCCCCAGTGTCAAGGAACGAGAGCGGCGCGACAGCCGAAATTGACCGCCCGCCGACCGCGTGATAACTTAGCACTCATAACTATTAGGTCACCTAATTCCACGCTGCGGCCCATGACCCGTGTCCAGGCGCGCGATACCGCGCGCGAGATTCTCGAAATCATTCCCCTCGTGATGCGCACGGTCGCCGCCGAACTGCGCGCGGCCGGCGAGATGCCCGCGCCTGCGCATTTCGGCCTGCTGTCCATCCTGAGCATCCGCCCGCGGATGCTGAGCGACCTCGCCTCGCTGCA
>DASSGK010000508.1:0-6319 GCA_035693505.1 Vicinamibacterales bacterium | reverse complement strand
GACCGAGATGGTCTCGCCGGCGTACCACTTCTCGTGCATCTTCTCGCGCTTCCACTCAGTCGACGGCACGAGGCCCTGCACTTCGTTCGGCAAATCGATGCCGCTCTTCACGCCAAGGCCGAGCAGCGTGGCCCACTTGTTGATCTTGTCCACGCCGACCATGTTGCCGACCGTGTAGAAGTAGACATCGCACGACTGCTCGATCGCATGGCGCAGATCGATCGCCCCGTGCCCGCCCTTCTTCCAGCACTTGAAGTCGCGGCCGTAGAAGTTGGCGTGGCCCGCGCAGTGGGCGTGGAAGTCCGGCGTGATGATGCCCTCTTCGAGACCGGCCAGCGCCACCGCCATCTTGAACGTTGATCCGGGCGAGTAGCGTCCTTGAATGGCGCGATCGTTCAACGGCCGATCCGCGTCCGTATTCAGCGAGGCCCACGTCGCGCGATCGACGCCGGCCGCGAACGCGTTCGGGTCGTACGCCGGTACGCTGGTGAACGCCAGTACGTCGCCATTGGACGGATCCAGGACGACCGATGCGCCGTTGAAACCCGATGCCTTGAACGCGTCCTCGACGGATCGCTGCACGTCGGCGTCGATCGTCAGCTGAAGCCGCTTGCCCTCGGTGGGGGGATCTTCATCGAGGACGCGAATCTCCCGCCCCACGCTGTTGACGACGACGCGCTTCGCGCCGTCAGCGCCCATCAGCAGGCTGTTGTAGACCTTCTCGATGCCGGCCTGCCCGACGATGTCGCCGCTCTTGAGGCCGTCGCTGTCGGTGACCTGGGCGTCGTTCACCTCGCCCACGTACCCGAACAAGTGCGCGGCCATCGCCTCCGGGTACTGCCGCGTCGGCACCTGCTCGACGACGATGTCCGGCAGCTCGAAGTCGAGGCGGCGCGCCTTTACCGCGGCCACCTGCGCCAGCGTCGCGTCCTGCACGATCATGATCGGACGATACGAGGGTTCGCGGCGATGCCGGTCGACCACCTGGCGGATCATCGCCTCGTCCACGCCGATCGCCTCGGAGAGGAGGCGCACCGTGCGGTTCAGGTCCTTGGTGTGCTCCCGCACGATGGAGATGCTGTAGGAACGGCGGTTCTCGACGAGGACCTTGAGGTCCCGATCGAACACGATCCCGCGCGGCGCACGCAGGGCGAGCGTGCGCTGGTGGTTGTTCTCCGCCATCTCCTCGAACTGCGCGTGTTCGACGACCTGCATCACCCAGAACCCGATCGCGAGCGTCGAGAAGATCGCGATGATGGTGTACTGCAGGATCGTCAGGCGAATCGTGGCGCGGCGTCGATCTTCAACCATGACAGTTACATTCTAAATGCTCAGCGCCGCAGCCGGGACTTCCCGGCTCGACGACGTTCCACCGCTCCAGGTAGCAGCTCGCTCAGCTGAAACGCGACGACCCCAATCACCGCGTTCGCGGTCGCCTGACCGGCTACCGCCGCATACGGCGTCCCGAAGTGCCGCAGGTCCAGCAGGACGTACAGGCCCATGAACACGCACGCGTTGAGCACCGTCGCCCCGAAGAACACCACGAACCGCGGGATCGATGCGGTCACGATGAACTGCGTCCCGATGATGCCCGCGAGGAACCCCACCAGGGTCTTCGCCAGGCCGCCGATCCCGATGACGCTGCTCGACAGCGCGTCCTGCGCAAGACCGGCGAAGGTCCCGGACAGCAGTCCCGTCGCGGGTCCCGAGATCAGCGCCACATACACGACCACGACGAGCACCAGATCCACGGCGACCGAACCGCGCACGAGAAAGCGCGCCGCCGTGGTCTGCAGGGCAAGCGCCACGGCCACGGCCAGAATCACGCCAATCGCCTTCACTCGGAGGGGCCTTCAGCCGCGTCGCGCGCCTGCGACGGCGCGAGCACCACGAGCACCTCCTCCAGCGAGGTGAAATCGACCGCGGGTTTGATCGTGATGCGTTTGTACGATCCGCCCGACTTCTCGACCTGTTCGATGCGTCCGATGATGAACCCCTTGGGATAAATGCCGTCGATGCCGGACGTCACGACGACGTCGCCGGCGACGACGTCGGACACCTCGGACACATACTCCAGGCGCAGCCGGTCGTCGCCGCTGCCGACCACGACGCCTTGCGCCCGCGTGCGCTCGATGATGGCGCCCGCCGCCGCGTTCCGGTCGATGAGCAGCTGGACCTTCGCGGCTCGCGCGCTGGGCACGACCAGCCGTCCGACGACGCCGCCAGGCGCGATGACCGCCATGTCGGTCCGAACTCCGTCGCGTGTGCCACGGTCGATCGTCAGCGTCCTGAAATCGGGTGTCGCGGCCCCACCGATGATGTTGGCCGCGACCGTCTTCAACGCCACCTGCTCGCGCAATTCCAGCAGGCGCTGGAGACCGCGCGTGCGATCGGCCAGCGCCCGCTGTTCCTGGACGGCGATCTGCGCGCTCGCGAGATCGCGCTTCAGTGCGTCGTTCTCGGCCTTCATGTTCCGAAGGCCGACGTAGCCGCTCCACACGTTGCGGACACCGGACAATCCGCCCGAGAAGCCGCGCTGGACCTCCGAGAAGACGCCGAAGGTCACCCTCTCGATCACCGGGACGCCGGACTTCGTGTTGACCTGGGCCGAGATCAGCAGGATTTGCCCAAGGGTCACCACCAGGAACAGATAACCGGACCGCTGACGGATGTCGACTAAAGCCATCAGGAAAACGTTTCTACCGTCGTAGAGACCTTGGTGCTCATCAGTCGATCGAGATCTTCCGCAGCAGGTTGAAGTCCGACAGCATCTTGCCGGCGCCGAGGACGACGGACGACAGTGGATCCTCGGCCATCGCCAGCGGCAGGCCGGTTTCCTCGCGCAACCGCTTGTCGAGGTTTTTCAGCATCGACCCGCCCCCGGTCAGCACGATGCCCCGATCGACGATGTCGGCCGAGAGCTCCGGCGGCGTGCGTTCGAGTGCGACCCGGACGGCGTCGACGATGACGTTCACGGTTTCGGCCAGCGCCTCGCGGATTTCCTCGTCGGTGATGGTGATCGTCTTCGGCACGCCCTCGATCAGGTGCCGGCCCTTGATCTCCATCGTCATCCGGTCTTCGAGCGGGAAGGCCGAGCCGATTTCTATCTTGATCGCTTCGGCGGTGCGTTCTCCGATGAGCAGGTTGTACTGCTTCTTCACGTACTGGATGATCGCCTCGTCCATCTCGTTGCCGGCGACGCGCACGGCTTTGCTGTAGACGATGCCCGCCAGGGAGATGACGGCGATGTCGGTCGTGCCGCCGCCGATGTCGACAATCATGTTGCCCGAGGGCTCGGTGATCGGCATGCCGGCGCCGATGGCGGCGGCCATGGCCTCCTCGACGAGATGCACTTCGCTGGCCTTGGCACGGTACGCGCTGTCCTTCACCGCCCGCTTCTCGACTTGCGTGATCTCGGACGGCACGCCGATCACGATGCGCGGCCGGACCCAGACGTTGCGGTTGTGCGCCTTCTTGATGAAGTAGGTCAGCATCTTCTCGGTGACCTCGAAATCGGCGATGACGCCGTCCTTCATCGGCTTGATCGCGACGATGTTGCCGGGCGTGCGGCCCAGCATGTCCTTCGCGTCCTTGCCCACCGCCTCGACGCGGCCGGTGACCTTGTTGATCGCCACGATCGACGGCTCGTTGACGACAATCCCCTTTCCACGGGCGTACACGCACGTATTGGCCGTACCGAGATCGATCGCAAGGTCACTCGAAAACAGAGAAAGCATCGAACGAAGGCTCAAACGGAACTCCTTGTCGGCATTGATCGCTGGTCGGTGGTCACTGGTCGTCGCTGGCCGAAGCGGTCACGGTGCGCAGTTGTGTGAAGTACAGACGACTAACGGCCTCTGACCAGCCACCACAGACTGACGACTATGTATCGGCGGGATCGACGGCAGCCTGAATACCGTTCTTGCCCGAGTCCTTGACCGCGTACATCGCCTTGTCCGCGGCCTGCATCAGCTCTTCGGCTGAGGCAGCGACATCGGGCAGGGTGGCGACGCCGACGGACGCGGTGAGGTGAATATCCAGGCGATCCTCGGACAGAAAAATATGGGCCGCGATCCGATCGCGAATGCGTTCGCCTACCGCAAACGCGCCTTCGCCGCCCGTGTCCGGCAGGATGAGCGCGAATTCGTCGCCGCCGAATCGCGCGACGACATCGGTTTCCCGGGCGCTGCTGCGGATGACGGCGGCCGCTTCGACCAGCGCGCGGCTGCCGAACAGGTGCCCGTGCGTGTCGTTCACGGCCTTGAATCCGTCCAGATCGATGAACAGCAGCGACAACGGACGGCCGCTGCGCGACGCGCGCTTCGTTTCGCGGCGCAGCACCTGGTTCAAGTACCGCGAGTTGTACAGGCTGGTCAGATCGTCGGTGACCGACAGCGCTTCCGCCCGTTTGAGGAGCAGGCTGTTGTCGAGCGCCACCGACGCCGGCTCCAGCAGCACGCGCACCGCGCGCAGTATGCTCTCCGACATCTTCGGCTCGCGCGCGGACGCTTGACGGTCGATCGCGACCAGCGCGCCGACGCGGCGGCCGCGGCAGCTGAGCGGAAATGCGATGACGGCGCCGACCGACGGATCGGTGATGCGCGCATCGCGCGTCATGTCGGCGGTCACGAACTCCTGGTTCCGATGCATCACCCATTTCGCGATCGCGTAGACGGCCGGTCCCATGTCGGGCGACAGGCCGCGATCGGCGAGCACTGAGAGCTGACCCGAGAGGTCGGCGGACACCGCCGCCCAGCACGGCGCGGGCAGCCAGGTGGATGCGCGATCGACGAGCACTTCACCGATCTTCGACGGCTCGAGTGTAGCGTTCACACCGCGCACGATTTCAATCAACGCGTCGCGGCGTTCCACGCGGCCGCGCAGCACTCGCTGAAGGACGCGCAGCCGCGACGCGAAATCCAGACCCGACGTCGTCGGCGAGATTTCGCCCGCGCGGCGACGCTTCGTCCCGCTCTGCGGAGTCCGGCCGGATCCCTGGAACAGGGCGACCGGCATGCGTGGTGCTCGACTGGCTGAAGACATCAGCTAAGTGCTTCTATTCGCAACAAATATAGCACATCACTCGCCTGTAACTGCTTGCCACATTGCAAGTTCCTAGCCTAAAATGAACGTTTCCAAGGTGCCCCCATGACCATGCTCGATCGGATGCGTCGCCACAGGGACTGGCTCAAGTGGAGCCTGGGCCTGGTCTGCGTTGCGTTCGTCCTCTTCTACATACCCGACTTCCTGCGCGGAACCGGAGCCGACGCCGCATCCGGCGACACGGTCGCCAAAGTGAACGGCCGCGAAATCAGCGGCGCCGACTTCCGACGGACCTATCAGGCTCAACTGCAGGCGTACCGGTCGGCGTACGGCGGCAACATGAGCGACCAGCTGCTCAAGCAGCTGGGCATCGAGCAGCAGATTCTCCAGCAGATGGTCGACGAGCGCGCCGCGCTCGCCGAGGCCGAGCGGCTCGGCATCAAAGTCAGCGACGAAGAGGTCAGGCAGCGCATCTTCGCGATGCCCGCCTTCCAGGAGAACGGCGGCTTCATCGGCGAGGCGCGCTACCAGCAGCTGCTGCGGATGCAAAGGCCGCCGATGGTGGCGTCCGAGTTCGAAGACAACGTGCGCCGGGGCCTCGCCGTCGAGAAGCTGCGCGGATCGCTGACCGACTGGCTGTCGGTGAACGACAAGGATCTCGAGCAGGAGTACCGCCGGCGGAACGACAAGGTGAAGCTCGCGGTGGTCAGCTTCACGGCCGACAGCTTCCGCACGCAGGTGAACGCCAGCGACGCGGAGGTCACGAGCTACTTCGACGCGCACAAGAACGATTTCAAGATTCCCGAGAAGCGCAAGATCCGCTACCTGCTGATCGATGTCGAAGCGCTGCGCGCGAAGACGATCATCCCGGCGGCCGACATCGAGCGCGAATACAACAACAACAGCGAGCAATACACGACGCCCGAACAGGTGCGCGCCAGCCACGTCCTGCTGAAGACCGAAGGCAAGGACGACGCAGCGGTGAAGGCCAAGGCGGAGGAGCTGCTCAAGCAGGCACGCGGCGGCGCCGACTTTGCCGAGCTCGCGAAGAAGAATTCCGAGGACGAAGCCAGCGCGAAAAACGGCGGCGATCTCGACTACTTCGGCCGCGGCCGGATGGTGCCGGAGTTCGATCAGGCCGTGTTCGCGATGCAGCCCGGGCAGATCAGCGATCTGGTGAAGACACAGTACGGGTACCACATCATCAAGCTGGTTGATAAGAAGAATGCGACGACCCGTCCGCTCGCGGAAGTGCGCCAGCAGCTGACCGACCAGC
>DASSGK010000507.1:0-3051 GCA_035693505.1 Vicinamibacterales bacterium | reverse complement strand
GCGATCGAGGACCGCGTGCGCCGGCCGACCATCTGGCAGGACTACGACAACCTGCGCGAGGCCGTCGACCAACTGATCCGCACCTACCGGCTCCCCCGCTGGCGTGAGCAGAAGTATTACGTCGAACTGTGGGTCGAGAAGGAGGCGCTCGCCGGCCAGATGGAGCCGATCGCCCGCGAGTTCCACGTGACCCTCATGGCCAACAAGGGCTACAGCTCGGCCTCGGCGATGTTCGAGTCGGCGCAGCGCATCATGACCGAAGCGAACCAGCCCGAGAGCAATCACTTTGAGTGGGACCGAGCCACACGCGAGCCCGTCGTCCTCTACGTCGGCGACCACGACCCCTCGGGCGAGGACATGGTCCGCGACCTCGAGAAGCGCCTCGTCGAGTTCGGCGTGCGTGACCTGACCTTCACCAAGCTGGCGCTCACGATGGAGCAGGTGCAGCAATACCGGCTCCCGCCCAACCCCGCCAAGACGACCGACGCGCGGTTCGAGACCTACGCAGCCGAGCACGGCAACAAGAGCTGGGAGGTCGAGGCGCTGCCGCCCAAGGTGCTGGCGAAGATCGTGCGCGACGCGCTGGAGAAGACGGTCGACCGCCGGCTCATGAACGCGGTGATCGAGGAGGAGAAGAAGCACAAAAGCGTGCTGACGCGCGCGTGCGAGGAGGTCGAGTAATATGAGTACCGACCCGAATAATAAACCGGACTGGGCAACGAAAGTGTGCGGCAACTGCGCCAACCCGCGTGAGCCCATCTTCAGCTACGGCCTGTGCGTCCGCTGCGCTCGAAAGTCCGGCTCGCACATCAGCGACTCGGAAGAAATCGCTTTCCTGCGCATCACCATCAAAAATCTGCACGTGCTGCTGGAGACCAGCACGACCACTCCGTCGGTGGAGCGATCTAGCCATCCCTTCGATACGCCGATCCCGATGCGTCTCCCATGCCCCGGCACCATCGAGCGCGACGGACAACAGATCCCCTGCGGCGTACTGCACGTCGACGAGGGGGAGTTCGCGACCAAGCCCCACCACACGCACGCCTGTCAGGCTTGCGGCCTGGTCTGGCGACCGGCGCTGGTGCCGACCGTCGGCGTGCTCTTCTTGCCTGGGTACAAAAACGTGAAGGCTCCTCAGCCTATTCCTGCAGCCACCGAACTTTCGAGCGTCCGCATCCGACTCCGCCGCGACGTCGTCATCGCAGGGGTGCGTCATATTGCGGGCACGATCATGTCTGCCACGCGAAAATACGGAACGCCAGGGATCGAATTCGGTCACGGCGCCGTGTTTCCTCTCGACAGCAAGGATTGGGAGCTGGTCAAGTGAAAATCGCCATCACCATATCGGGTCCTCCCGCCTCCGGCAAGACGACGGTCATCCACCTGCTCGTGCGCGCGCTCAAACGCTGCGAGTTTCGAAACGTGAGCGTGACCGACTGCCTCGGCGAGCAGGAGGATCCGGTCAAGTGCGCTGACGCGATTCGCGCCGCCAGTCGCTCCGAAATTGTCATTCGCACGTACTACCCGAGACAGCTGCAACCGCCGAAGACGACGAGAAAGGTCTAAACCCCATGGGCATCAGAACTATGTGGTCTTGTGATGTCGAGGATTGCCCCGTAGAAGAAGTGCAAGGGAATTACGGCGGTATGCCTAACTGGGATATCGGCATCGTTGCCGGACGCACCTTTGTAGTTTGCCCGCAGCACAAGGGCGTCATCCAACAAATGCAACCGAGCGAGAAGATCAAAGCGAAGAAACGGCCGTGAAGTCGTCCGGCTGTCACAAGCACCAGAAATTCTGCCGCACGGCGCTCGTGGTTTGGGAGTCGTGGTTGTCGTCGGTGCTGGCTGGGAGACCTGCTCGCGTAGAATGCTCTACAGTAACTCACGCGCTCGGCGAGTGCACGTTCGCCGCGCTCCACGGCATACCGGACAGAGGTGGAGAATGAACGAGTTCACGCTGCCCCAGAGGACCGCGCTCCTCTACCTCGCCGATGGCAAGCTGCGCCGCACGTCGGTGTTCTCCGTTGGGAGCACCACCGCCAACAGCACCGCCAAGTTCCTCGTGAGCAACGGACTGGCCACGAAGCATTTCGTCCGTCGCTCCGATGGCGCCGAGGTCACGGAGCACGAGCGTCGCAGCATGAAACCGATGGAGTGGGCCGAGGCGCTGCGCATCACCGATCTCGGCCGCGCGGCGCTCCGGTGAGCACCTGGACCCCCGACGTCGAGAAGGTCAAGCTCGAGCAATGGCGCGCCGCCTTGGTGGCGGCCGGTGGCAACATCACGCACGCGGCCAAGGCGACGGAGATCTCCCGCGCCTACGCCACGGTGCTCATGAAGCGCTTCGACCTCATCGAGTTCGCCGCCCAACTGCGAGCCCGCGCCGGCGCCGGCGCTCTCGTTCGCGGCGGCGAGCGCCAAGGTGTCGTGACCGGGCGGCCGCGCAAGCGATGAGCCTCATGTCCTGGGCGATGCGAACGACCGAGCCCAGCACCGAGTCGTGCATCGTGCTGTGCGACTGCCCGCCAAAGACGACGCTGACGTGCTTCTACAAGCTGCTGCATGGCGCATACATCGCTGTGTGGGGCTGCCTGCGTCACCCGCCGGAGCACTTGTGCAAGCCTTGTCGCTGGACGATCGCTATACCCGTAGGACCAACAGGAGACACGAAATGAGCGAGCGCGTAGCAAAACTCTCAGCCGTCGATGGTGTATTTTTCGACGAGTGCAGCGAGGTGAAAGCCGAAGGTCACAACACATTCACGTTCGCGATCAATCAGAATTGGCGACCTACGAGTATTACTCTCCACTCCAAAAACGGCTGTGAGATTGATTGCGTCCTCGTCGGTAACATGCAACAAGACGCATGGGAGAAAGAAATTTTCGACGTCTGCTACGGCGGCCTGTCAGTTTCAGTGCAGGTCAAGAATCCGACGAAATCGATGCTCAGGGCTCGCGTGGTTGTGAAGGGTCGCTTGTTGAAAAAGGAGGACACGAAATGAAACAGCTGATGCTCTCGATCTCGCTCGTGCTGCTGGGCTGCGGAGGAC
>DASSGK010000506.1:0-4955 GCA_035693505.1 Vicinamibacterales bacterium | reverse complement strand
TCGTCCATCAGCTTTCTTCCGATTGAGCTCTGCCTCGCCCTCATCGTCGGCGGCATGGCGGTGGGGTGCCTGGGTGGGGTCGTCGCGGCGTGGAACCGGTAGAACAGCTTACGAAATCTTGACAGTCGTTTTGAGACGGCGTTACACTCGTTGATAACACGGGACAATTCATCTCGAGGATCTGCATGCCACGCTTCGTTCGTGATTCGAGGCCGATCAGCGCGCAGCACTTGCTCACCGAGTTCTACCGGGAAGAATTTCTCAAACATCGCCGCTGTCTACAGCAACAGCGGGACTACTATTCAGAGAGCGCGATTACCGGTGTTGAAGCGGCGCTCTCCCGCATCATGGGCAAGCTCGAACAACTCTCCACGCAAGACAACGCCCCACAATTGGTCAGCTCACTCCTCAAGCAGTTCGATGTCGTGACCGGTCTCTCAGCCTGGTCCGATCCCAAGCAGACACACTGACGCGGTCTCTCGCAGATCTCCGACTCGATCTCCTGGCCATCGCCAGGGCGGGGATTGGTGCGGCTGCGCCCGAAGCGCTCATCGATGAGGCGCTTCATGCGGGTGCGGTGCAGATCCGTGACGACGTGCGAATCGTCGCAGCTGGTAAGGCTGCGCCGGCGATGGCTACCGCAGCGGCTCGCCGCCTGGGCTCGCGCATCCGGTCCGGGCTGGTTATTGCGTCGACGCCGGAGTCGGTGCCTGACGGGTTCGAGCTGATTGTCGGGGGCCACCCGATTCCAACCGTCGAAAGCGAACGCGGCGGCCGCCGCGCGCTGTCGCTTGCCGAAAGCCTCCACGCCGGCGAACGGCTGCTCGTACTCGTCTCGGGCGGCGCCTCGGCGCTGATGGCGGTGCCTGCGGAAGGACTCACGCTCGAGGACAAGCGGGCGACGACCGACCGGCTGCTGCGAGCGGGCGCCGACATTCACGCGCTGAACACGGTCCGGAAGCATCTCTCGGCGGTGAAAGGCGGATGGCTGGCGGCGCGCGCCAACGGTCGGTGCGACACGCTGATAATTTCCGACGTCGTCGGCGACGATCCGAGCTTCATTGCGTCGGGCCCCACCGTCGCCGACGCGAGCCGATTCGTCGATGCCTTCGAGGTGATCCGACACTTTGGCGGAGAGAGTGCGTATCCGGCGGCGATCGTCGCCCATCTCCGTCGCGGGATGGAGGGAGAGATCCCGGACACGCCGAAGCCCGCGGACCCACGAATCGCCGAATCACGATCGGCGGTGATCGGGTCGCGACGCAACGCCATGAGCGGCGCGGTGACGAAGGCGAGCGCGCTCGGCTACGACGTGCTGCGCCTCGAGGATCCGGTCGTTGGTGAAGCGCGCACGACCGCCGTCGCCCATCTGAGAGCGGTCCTGGCGCGCGCCTCGGGCCTGCGCCGCCCCGCATGCATCGTCTCGAGCGGCGAGACCACGGTTCATGTCACCGGGCATGGAAAGGGCGGCCGGAATCAGGAGTTCGCGCTGGCCGCGGCGGACGTGCTCGCCCATGCCGGAGCGCTTGGCGCGTTGTGCAGCGTCGGCACCGACGGCATCGATGGGCCCACGGACGCGGCAGGTGCCCTGATTGATTCGACGACGCTCGATCGTGCCGCGGCGTCCGGCCTCGTACCCGCGCGCTTTCTGCACGACAACAATGCCTACGTGTTTTTCGACTCGCTGGGCGATCTCATCCACACCGGTCCCACGGGCACGAACGTCGGCGACCTTCAAGTAATTCTGTTAGCCTAAATTCAGATGTTTTCACGCGATCAAGTCCTCGCGCTGATGCGGGAGCGGGTGCATCACCCCGCCAGCATGCGCGAGTTGTTACAAGTGCTCAAGGTGCCGAAGGACGACCAGACGTCGTTCAAGCGGCATGTCAAGTCGCTCGTCTCCTCGGGCGAGCTCATTCAGATCCGGGGCAATCGTTTCGGTCTGCCCGAGAAGATGGACCTCTACGTCGGCCGCCTCCAGGCGAACCCGGCCGGCTACGGCTTCGTGACGCCCGAACGTCCGCTCGAACCCTCCGGCGGCGACATTTACATTCCCAACCAGCATCTCGACGAAGCAATGCACGGCGACCGCGTCGTCGTGCGAATCGAACGCATCAAGGAGGGCGGACGCGCCGAGGGCAAGATCATCAGGAGTCTCGAGCGGCGGACCGGTTCGCTGGTCGGCCGTTACGACCGCGACGACAGCGGGATGGGCCACGTGATCCCGTTCGACCGCCGCGTGCTGATGGACGTTTTCGTCCCGCCCGGGCAGGACGGCGGCGCGTCGCCGGGCGAGATGGTGATCGTCGAGCTCACGCGCTGGCCTTCGGCCACCCGAGGCGCGATCGGCCACGTCAGCGAAGTACTCGGCGACATCAACGCGCCCGGGGTCGATACCGAGATCATCATCCGCAAGTACGGGATTTCGGACACGCATTCACCAGAAGCCATCGCCGAGGCCGTCCGCCTCGGCACGTCGGTCGCCGAGAAGGACATCCGCGGGCGCACCGATTTCCGCGATCTGCCGACGGTCACGATCGACGGCGAGCACGCCCGCGACTTCGACGACGCGATCACGATCGAAAAACTGCCGAACGGGACCTTCTGGCTGGGCGTGCACATCGCGGACGTCTCCCACTACGTGCAGGAGGGCAGCGCGCTCGATCGCGAGGCGTACGACCGGGGAACGTCGGTGTATTTCCCCGAGCGCGCCGTGCACATGTTCCCCGCCGAGCTGGCCACGGGGCTGTGCAGCCTGAATCCGCACGTCGATCGATTGGTGCAGTCGTGTTTCATGGAAGTCGATCGGCGCGGCCAGGTCGTCCGTCAGGAGTTCCACGACGGGGTGATCAACAGCAACGAGCGGATGACCTACACCGCGGTCAACGGGATTCTCACCGACCACGATCCGGAGTTGCTCAAGCGATACGCGCCGCTCGTACCTATGTTCGAGATGATGCGCGAGCTGTTCCAGATCCTGAACGATGCGCGGCATCGCCGTGGCTCGATCGACTTCGACATCAAGGAGGCCGAAGTCATCATCGATGCGGGTGGGGTGGTCGAGGCGATCATCGCGCTCAACCGCAACGTCGCGCATCGCTTGATCGAGGAGTTCATGCTCCTGGCGAACGAGACGGTCGCCACGCACCTCGAGACGCAGAAGGCGCCCGCGCTCTACCGGATTCACGAGGAGCCGGACATCCTGAAGATTGCGAAGTTCGAGGAGTTCATCTCGGGCTTCAGCTACAGCCTCGGCGCGCCGGTGAATGCGCTGCGGCCGAGACATTTTCAGAAGCTGCTCGAGAAAATCCACGGGAAGCCGGAAGAAAAACCGATTGCGATGCTGATGCTGCGAACGATGCAGAAGGCGCGGTACGCGCCCGAGAACCTCGGGCACTTCGGCCTCGCGTCTCCCAGCTACACGCATTTCACGTCACCGATTCGCCGCTATCCCGACCTGGTCGTGCACCGCGCCCTCCGTGCTGCCCGTCATGGTCTGCTGACCGAGGAGACGCGGGAAGAGTGGACCGACGAGCTGCCCGAGGTCGCCCGGCACACGTCGGAAATGGAGCGGCGCGCCGACGATGCCGAGCGCGAGCTGCTGCAGTGGAAGAAAGTGAAATTCATGGCCGACAAGGTCGGCGATGAGTTCGAGGGCTACATCACGGGCGTCGCCGCGTTCGGACTGTTCATCGAGCTGATCGAACACTTCGTCGAAGGGATGGTGCACGTCTCCACGATGGCCGACGACTACTACAAGTTCGTCGACAGCACCCACGCGCTGGTCGGTGAGAACACGCACAAGGTCTACCGTCTCGGGGACCGCGTGCGGGTGCAGGTCATCCGGGTCAACATGGAGATGCGGCAGGTGGACCTCGGCCTGTCGGAGATCCTCGAACGTGTCCGGGAAGGCGAGCGCGGCTCCCGGCGCAGCAAGAGCGTGCCCAAAACAGAGAAGCGTCGGAAGCAACGCCCGGGTCGGCGCGAACGCCAGGGTCGGAAGGGCGGAAGACGGTGATTGAGGTCAGATGTCGCATTTCTCGCCGCTGCTTCGCCTCCGAGAAACGCGAGATCTGACCCCATGCGCTCCATCGTCATCGGAACCGCCGGCCACATCGATCACGGCAAGAGCGCGCTCGTGCGCGCCTTGACGGGGATCGATCCCGACCGTCTCAAGGAAGAGAAGGCACGCGGGATCACGATCGACCTCGGGTTCGCGCACCGGACGATCGGCGATGCCAATGTGGCGCTGGTCGACGTTCCGGGCCACGAGCGCTTCGTCAAGAACATGCTCGCCGGCGTCGGCGGAATCGATCTCGTGATGCTCGTCATCGCGGCCGACGAATCGGTGATGCCGCAGACTCGCGAGCACTTCGACATCTGCCGTTTGCTGCGCGTCCCGGCGGGCCTTGTCGCGCTGACGAAGGCCGACCTCGCCGATAGCGAAATGCGTGAGCTCGCGACGATGGAAGTGCGCGAGCTCGTGGCGGGATCCTTCCTCGAAGGCGCGCCGATCGTTCCAGTGTCAGCAAAGACCGGCGACGGGATGGACGCGCTGGTCGCTGCGCTGATGGACGTGAGCCGCCGCGCGACTGGCCGCGAGTCTCACGGCGTCACGAGGCTGCCGATCGATCGCGTGTTCACGATGAAGGGGTTCGGAACTGTCGTCACGGGCACGCTGGTGTCGGGCAGCGTCGCCCCCGATGCGGAATTGCTCGTCGCTCCCGGCGGCCGCCGGGTCAAGGTGCGCGGCGTGCAGGTGCACGGTGAGCGACAGACCATCGCGGTGGCGGGGCAGCGCACAGCCATCAACCTCTCGGGTGTCGAAGTCGACGACATCGCGCGCGGGCAGGCGCTGGTCACGCCTGGCGCGTTCGCCGAATCGCGGATCGCCGATGCGACGCTGGAGCTCCTTCCCGGCGCAAAGGCGCTGAAGCACGGCGCACGCGTGCGAT
>DASSGK010000505.1:0-30364 GCA_035693505.1 Vicinamibacterales bacterium | reverse complement strand
CCGCCGCCACCGCCCGACCCGCTGCTTTGCGCCGGCGCCGGGGCCGGCGCCGGTGCGGCCGCCGGTGCGGGAGCTGCCGCCTGCTGTGCCGATGCCGGTACCGCGAGCAGCCACGCCGGCACGAATGCGGCAAGTGCGGTGGCCGTCAGCGCGGATGGAATTCGTTTCATGGCGTAGGCCCTCTAAAGGTGAGAAACAGCAACTCACCTGCCATTGCGATTCGGTAAGTATCGGCCTAAAAAGAACGATTTGAAAGTACAAAGCTCGGCGCTACGTCTCCCATATGAGTCATGCGTCCCGTTTTCTTGACA
Source organism: Vicinamibacterales bacterium (assembly GCA_035693505.1). Taxonomy (GTDB): domain Bacteria; phylum Acidobacteriota; class Vicinamibacteria; order Vicinamibacterales; family CAVVIG01; genus CAVQFC01. The sequence continues at coordinate 30,053 of DASSGK010000505.1, read as the reverse complement.
CCCCGATCCGTAGGCCGATACAGTCAGAAAAATCGATGTTTCACAGCACAACGATCCTGGCCGTCCGGCATCGCGACCGCGCCGTGCTGGCGGGAGACGGGCAGGTCACCTTCGGCCAGACGGTCGTCAAGCACGGTGCGAAGAAGATCCGCCGCCTGTACAACGAACGCGTGCTGGCCGGCTTTGCCGGCTCCGCCGCCGATTCCTTCGCCTTGTTTTCACGCTTCGAGGCAAAGCTGGAACAGTATCGAGGCAATCTCGAGCGGTCTGCCGTCGAACTTGCCAAGGACTGGCGCTCGGATCGGATCCTGCGTCGCCTCGAAGCGATGCTGATCGTGCTGGACAAGTCGGCGACGTTTCTGCTGTCCGGCAACGGCGATCTCATCGAACCCGACGATGGGATTGTGGCGATCGGATCGGGTGGCCCGTATGCGCTTGCAGCCGCGAAGGCGCTTGCGAACAACACCGACCTCGACGCGCGCGCGATCGCCGAGAAGGCGATGGCGATTGCCGGTGAGATCTGCATTTATACGAACGCGACCGTCGCGGTTGAAGAGTTGATGTAGTGCCCATATTGCTGCCCGAAACGACCCAGACGTCCGCCGGCTCGCTCACGCCGCGCCAGATCGTTGCCGAGCTCGACAAGCACGTTGTCGGTCAGGCGGCCGCCAAGCGCGCGGTGGCGATCGCGCTGCGCAACCGCATGCGCCGCCAGAAGCTGGCGCCGGAACTTGCCGAAGAGATCGCGCCGAAGAACATTCTCATGATCGGTCCGACCGGCGTCGGGAAGACCGAGATCGCGCGAAGGCTGGCGAAGCTGGCGCAGTCGCCGTTCCTCAAGGTGGAGGCGTCGAAGTTCACCGAGGTGGGCTATGTCGGTCGCGACGTCGAGTCGATGATCCGCGATCTGGCCGAGCTCGGCGTCGACATGGTCCGCGCGGAACGGCTCGAGGACGTCCGCGGCAAGGCGAGGCAGAACGCCGAGGATCGACTGCTCGACATCCTGCTGCCGCCCCGGCCCATCGCGCCGGACGAAGAACCGGCAGCCGCGCGCGATGCGCAGCAGCAGACGCGCGAACGCTTCCGCGAGCAGCTCCGTGCCGGCCGCCTCGATGCGCGCGCCGTCGAGCTCGACGTCCGGGAAAAGTCGTTTCCGTCATTCGAGATCATCGCCGGCTCGTCGGTCGAAGAGGTCGACATCAACCTGAAGGACATGCTGCCGGGCCTGTTCCAGGGCAAGAACAAAAAGCGGAAGATGAAAGTGCCCGAGGCGCTCGAGTATCTCGCCACGGAAGAAGAGCAGAAGCTGATCGACATGGACAGCGTGGCGCGCGCCGCGGTCGAGCGCGTCGAACAGGCCGGCATCATCTTCCTGGACGAGATCGACAAGATTGCCGGCCGCGAAGGATCCCATGGCCCCGACGTCAGCCGCGAGGGCGTTCAGCGGGACATCCTGCCGATCGTCGAGGGAACCACGGTCAACACCAAGTACGGGATGGTCCGCACCGATCACATCCTGTTCATCGCCGCAGGCGCGTTCCACGTTTCGAAGCCGTCGGACCTCATCCCCGAATTGCAGGGGCGGTTTCCGATTCGCGTCGAGCTCGAGGCGCTCGGCAAGGACGAGTTCGTGCGCATCCTGACCGAACCTCGCAACGCGCTGGTCAAGCAGTACATCGCGCTGATGGATACGGAAGGCATCGCGCTCGCATTTACCGACGACGCCATCCGCCGGATTGCCGATTTCGCGCAGACCGTCAACGAGCACACCGAGAACATCGGCGCGCGCCGCCTCCACACGGTCCTCGAAAAACTGCTGGACGAGATCTCGTTCGAGGGGCCGGACCTCTCCGAGAAGTCGGTCACGATCGACGAAGCCTACGTCACGAAGATGCTCGCCGACATCGTCAAGAACGAAGACCTGTCGCGGTACATTCTGTGATCGACCGCGTCTGCGTGCCGGACAAGGAAAAACCGCGGAGCACGCAAAGAACGCAGAGCGTCGTTTTCTCGGCGATCGTCGCGATCTCCGCGGCTGTTTCCGCCGGCGCCTGCGGAAAATCGGGACCGCCGCTGCCGCCGCTCGTCAAGCTGCCCGTCGCGCCGGTGGATGTGGTGGCAGCGCGCCGCGGCGACACGGTCGATGTATCGTTCACGGTTCCAGCGGCCAACACCGATGGCACGCGTCCCGCCAATGTCGCCAAAGCGGACGTCTACGCGATTACCGCGCCGGTAACGGTGCCGCCGCTGTCGGACGCGAACCTCCTCAAGTACGGCACGAAGATCGGAACCGTCGAAGTCAAAGCGCCTCGCGACCCCAACCTCACCGCGGACGCCGACGATCCCTCGGACGAGGTCGACGCTCCGGAGGGGCCGGGCCTGGATCAGGGTGCCGTCGCGCGCGTCAATGAGCCGCTGACACCCGCGATGCAGAAACCGGTGACGGTGCCGGCCGATAAGCATGCGCCGGCGCCGCCGGTGGCTGCGAGCAGCGAGGGTCCGCTGCTCGGCCCGCCCCTGGCGATGCCGGTTCGCACGTACGTGGCCGTTGGCCTGTCGACGCGGGGCCGCAAAGGTCCGCTCTCGAAGCGCGTCGTCGTGCCGCTCGTTCCGCCTCCGCCGGTGCCCTCGGCGCCGACCATCAAGTACGACGAGGCCGCCGTTTCATTGACCTGGCCGCCGGTCGTCACGGCTGCATCATCCGACGGCGATCTGCTGCCGTCGCGGACGCTCGCCGCGCCACGGCCGCCGATCACGTACAACGTGTACGACGCGTCCAATCCGGGCGCCGTGATCAAGCTGACAGACAAGCCCGTGGATGCGACGACGTATTCGGACAAGCGCATTACGTGGGGCGAAAAGCGCTGCTATACGGTGGTTGCGGCTCAAACGATCGATGGCACGACCATCGAGAGCGAGGCGCCGCCGCCGCGGTGCGACACGCTCGTCGATACGTTCCCCCCGGCGGTGCCGAAGAACCTGAACTCCATCTCAGGCGAAGGTGCCATCAACCTGATCTGGGAACCGAACTCCGAACCGGATCTCGCCGGCTACATCATCCTGCGCGGTGTCGACCCGGCTCAGACGCTCGAGCCCATCACGCCGTCGCCCATCGTCGAGCCGTCGTTCCGGGACAACGTTCAGCCGGGAATCGCGTACGTGTACGCCGTGCGCGCCGTCGACAAGGCCGGCAACGCCAGCGAACCATCGGCGCGCGTCGTCGACACCGCCCGCTGATAGAATGGGTTGTTGATGGAACGCGTTTATCGTGTCATGCAGGGCGGCGAGACGTTTTATGCCGTCGACTCCGGGAACGGACTGCGCCGTGCGTCCGGCGACCCGTTCACAGGTTTGTCAACGGGCGCGGCTGTGCCGGGCGGTCTGGCATCGGTCACCGTGCTCGCGCCGGTGAGGCCTTCGAAGATCGTGTGCGTCGGCCTGAACTACAAGGATCATGCGGGCGAAGTCGGGAAGGCACTGCCGGCGGAGCCGTTGTTGTTCATCAAGCCGACGTCCGCTGTCATCGGACCGGGCGAGCCGATCCGCCGCCCGCCCGGCGTCGGACGAGTCGATCACGAGGCGGAACTGGGACTCGTCATCGGCCGGCCGGCGCATCGCGTGCCTGCCTCACGCGCGTGGGATTACATCCTCGGGCTGACCTGCGTGAACGACGTCACCGCGCGGGATCTGCAGAAAAAGGAATCGCAGTACACGCGCTGCAAAGGGTTCGACACCTTCGCGCCGATCGGTCCGTGCATCGCCACCGGACTCGACGCCACGCCGCGCGCGGTCGAGGGATGGGTCAACGGCCAGAAGCGGCAGGGCTCGAGCACGAAGCATCTGATTTTCCCGATCGAGCACCTGGTGGAGTTCATTACCTTCGTGATGACGCTCGAGCCGGGCGACATCATCTCCACCGGGACGCCGGAAGGCATCGGTCCGATCGTGGCGGGCGACTCGGTGACGATCAAGGTCGAAGGCGTAGGCGAGCTCACGAACCCAGTCGTGGATGAGACATGAGATTTCAGACTTATGAGTTCAGATTTCAGATTGAACGCGCGCAATCTGAATCCGAATTCAATCTGAAATCTGAAATCTGAATTCTGAAATCTCCGGGAGTTAACCATGAAGCTGTTCATCGACTCCGGCAACATCAAGGACATCGAAACGCTGGCGGCCATCGGCATCATCGACGGCGTGACGACCAACCCGACGCTGCTCGCCAAAGAGCCTGGCGATTATCGCGACAACCTGAAGAAGATTTGCCAGATCGTCAAGGGACCCGTCAGCGGCGAGGTGACGGCCGTAGACGTGAACGGCATGCTCCAGCAGGGGCACGACATCGCGAAGATCGACCAGTACATGGTCGTGAAAGTCCCGCTGACGCGCGCCGGGATCCAGGCGTGCAAGGCGCTGTCGGGTGAAGGCATTCGGGTCAACGTGACGCTCTGTTTTTCAGCGGCGCAGGCGCTGCTGGCGGCAAAGGCGGGCGCGACCTACATCAGCCCGTTCGTCGGTCGCCTCGATGACGTCGGCACGACCGGGATGGCGCTGATCAAGGAGATCGTCGAGATCTACAACAACTACGATTTCACCACCGAGATACTGGTGGCCAGCTGCCGTAATCCGATTCACGTGATCGAGGCGGCGCGCATGGGCGCCGACGTCGCCACCTGCCCGCCGGCGGTCATCGACCAGCTGTTCAACCATCCGCTGACCAACATCGGCCTCGAGAAGTTCCTGAAGGACTGGGAGAAATCTCAGACGGTCAAAGCCTGACCATCACAGTGGCTGATGGCTAATGGCTGATGGCATAGGGTTCATGGATCACGTCCTGTTGCCGGTTGAGCCATCGACCATGATCAATGAGCCATTAGCCATTAGCCCTCACCCATGACCGATCCCTTAGATACCCTTGCGGATCTCGAGCGCCGCGCCGAACTCGGTGGCGGGGCCGCGCGTCTCAAGCGCCACCACGATGCGGGCAAGCTGACCGCGCGCGAGCGCATCGAGCTGCTGTTCGATCCCGGCACGTTCGAGGAAGTCGACAAGCTCGTCACGCATCGCTGCCGCGACTTCGGGATGGAGACCCAGATCATCCCGGGCGATGGCGTCGTGGCGGGTCACGGTCTGGTCGACGGCCGACAGGTGTTTGCCTTCGCGCAGGACTTCACCGTCTTCGGCGGCTCGCTCTCCGAGACCAATGCCGCGAAGATCGTGAAGGTGATGGATCTCGCGATGAAGCTCGGCGCGCCGATCGTCGGCCTGAACGACTCGGGCGGTGCGCGCATTCAGGAAGGCGTCCTCTCGCTCGGCGGCTACGCCGATATCTTTCTTCGCAACACGCTGTCGTCCGGCGTCATTCCGCAGATCTCGGCCATCATGGGTCCGTGCGCGGGAGGCGCGGTGTACTCGCCCGCGATCACCGACTTCACGGTCATGGTGAAGGACACCAGCTACATGTTCGTCACCGGTCCCGATGTGCTGAAGACCGTGACGCACGAGGAGGTCTCGAAAGAGGAGCTCGGCGGCGCCATGACGCACAACGCCACGAGCGGCGTCGCGCACTTTGCGACCGATGACGACCGCGAGTGCCTGGCGTTGATTCGCGACTTGCTGTCCTTCATGCCGTCCAACAACCTGGACGACGCGCCCCGGGTGCGCACCAGCGATTCAGCCGAGCGCGAAGATGCCGCGCTCGATCGGATCGTGCCGGCGTCGCCCAATCATCCGTACGACATGCTCGACGTGATCCATCTGATCGTCGACGAGGGGTACTTCCTCGAGGTGCATCGGCACTTCGCCAAAAATATCCTGGTCGGCTTCGCGCGGCTCGACGGCCGGCCGGTCGGCATCGTCGCGAACCAGCCGGCGGTGCTCGCGGGCACGCTCGACATCGACGCGTCAGTGAAGGGCGCCCGGTTCGTCCGCTTCTGTGACGCGTTCAACATCCCGCTGGTCACGTTCGAGGATGTGCCGGGCTTCCTGCCGGGCACCGTCCAGGAATACGGCGGCATCATTCGCCACGGCGCCAAGCTGCTGTTCGCGTTCGCCGAGGCGACGGTGCCGAAGGTCACCGTGATTACGCGGAAGGCGTACGGCGGCGCGTACTGCGTCATGTCGAGCAAGCACATTCGAACCGACTTCAACTACGCGTGGCCGACGGCGGAGATTGCCGTGATGGGCCCGGAGGGCGCCGTCAACATCCTGTACAAGCGCGAGCTGGACGCGGCGGCCGATCCGGCCGCCGTGCGCGCGGAAAAAGTCAGCGAGTTCCGGGAAAAATTCGCGAATCCTTATACGGCGGCGTCGCGAGGATTCGTGGACGAGGTCATACGCCCGCGCGAGACGCGCCGCAAGCTGATCACTGCCCTCAAGAACCTCGAAAACAAGCGCGACAAGAATCCCCCCAAGAAGCACGGCAACATCCCCCTTTAAGGTCTGCCCCCCGGGTTTTTGGATCGCTGACAAAAAAGCCCGATCGAAGTTGCAATCGGACGTTTCTGTCTGTTGACATCCAATGACAAAGGCCGTATTTCAATGCACGGCCTGTCGTAGAACCGTTGTTCAACTGCAAGTACGGAGGATGTTCATGCAGCGACTGAGATTGATTGGCGCGGTAGCCGTCTCCATCGGGTTGGTGGCCGCCGCGCCGGCCCTCGCACAGTCCACCGCGACCCTTCAAGGCACCGTCACGGATGCGCAGAGCGCCGTCATGCCTGGTGTGTCGATCACGATCCACAACACCGCGACCAACCAGGATCGCAGCGTGGTGACCGATGCCGCCGGCGCGTACGTCGCTGCGGCGCTGGCGCCAGGCAGCTACGAAATTACCGCGCACATCGAGGGCTTCCAGGATCAGAAACGGCAACTCGACCTCGGTCCGGCGCAGACCGTCGCACTCAACCTGAAATTGACGGTCGGCGCGCTGGCCGAGAACGTGACCGTCACCGGCGCGTCCCCGCTCATCGACACCGCTACGGTATCGGTCGGCCAGGTGATGGCGGAAAAAGCCGTCCAGGAGATTCCGTTGAACGGCCGCCACTTCGTGGACCTTGGTCCGCTGATGCCCGGTGGCAGCACCTCGCCGCAGAATGCCGGACTGAGCGCGCCTCTGCGCGGGCAGGGTTCGTTCTCGTTCATGTCGGCCGGCAATCGCGAGACCTCGGTCAACATGATGGTCAACGGCATCAACCTGAACGATCTATCGAACTCCCAGGTGACGTTCCAGCCGTCGATCAACACGGTGTCGGAGTTCAAGGTCGACAACTCGACGTTCAGCGCCGAGTACGGCCGCAACTCGGGCGCGATCGTCAACGTCGCGACACGATCGGGCAGCAATCAGCTGCACGGTGAAGCGTTCGACTTCTACCGCGACCAGAAGTTCGACTCGCGCAACTACTTCAATCCGGCGAGCCTCGATGCGTCGGGGAACGAAACACCGCAGTCGAAATTCAACCGGAAGCAGTTCGGCTTCAATCTCGGTGGCCCCGTCGCCAAGAACCGCTCGTTCTTTTTCGGCAGCTACGAAGGCCTGCGCCACGAGCAAGGCGTCGATCTCAACTCCGGGACGCTGACCAACGCGCAGCGCGCCGCCGTCACCGATCCGGTGGCGAAGAACCTGCTCGCGTACATTCCGGTTGCGAACGATCTCACCGGCACGCGCGCGATCGGCTCGCCGCTCGCGCCGGTGACCATCGACCAGTACACGATCGACTCGCGCAACAACCTGCGCGACAACGACGATCTGCATCTCTACTATGCGTTCCAGCGCGACTCCCGCATCGAGTCGAACGCGCAGGGGCAGACCGTAGCCGGTTACAGCGACACCCGTGGCGGCCATCGCCAGATCATGACGGCCAACGAGACCCACGTTTTCAGCCAGGCGCTGGTGAACGAGGTGCGCGCCGGCTACAACCGGATCAGCATCAACTTCGATCCCAACACGCTGGTCGACACCAATGCGATCGGCATCAATGTCGGGCAGACCACCATGCCGATCGCGCTGCCTGACATCACGATTTCAGGACCGGGACTGAGATTCGGCGGGCCGGGCGGCTTCCCGAGCGGGCGCGAGGTCACGACCGTTGCCATCGGCGATACGGCCACCTATCTCCGCGGCAACCACATCATCAAGTTCGGCGGCGAGTACCGCCATGTGAAGCACTACAACTTCAATCAGGATCCCGGCGCCTTCACTTATCCGAGCGTCGCGGCGTTCCAGCAGGGGTTCGGCAGCCAATTCTCGATCACGCTCGGAACGCGCGCCTACAACGCGCTCGTGAACGCGGTCGGTGGATTCATCCAGGACTCGATCTCCCTGGGTTCGAACCTCAAGCTCGATGTCGGCTTGCGGTACGACTACCTGCCTTCGCCGACAGAGCAGGACAACAAGCTCGTCACGTTCGATCCGGCCACCGTGTCTCTGATGCAGATCGGGACTAACGGGTTCACGCAGGTCACCAAGAACGGCAGCGACTTCCAGCCGCGCCTGGGTGTCATCTGGAACCCGACCGGGAACGGGAAGACCGTCGTGCGCGGCGCCTACGCGGTGATGGTCAACCAGAGCAACACCGGCTACTTCACCGGCGAAACCGGCAACCCGCCGATCGTGTCGCCGTTCTCAGGTCAAGCGGCGGGGACGGCGGCGAGCAACATCAAGCTGGACACGGCCGTCACACAGGCCGGCGCCGCGGCGCTTGCCCCGTCGTTCACCGATCCCAACTTCCTGCCTGGCCGGATGCAGACCTGGAACGCCAACGTCGAACGGGAATTCGGCGGGACCGGCGTGATGGTCGGATACTTCGGGTCGCATGGCGACCGGCAGCGCATTCCGATCAACCTGAACCAGTTCACGACCGCAGGCGGCACGGTGCGGCCCTACGTCAGGCTGTCGGCTTCGAGCCCGATCCTGCCGGGCACAACCCTCGGCAACATCACCGACTCGACGAGTCTCGGCTGGTCAGACTACAAGGGTCTCTGGGTAACGGCGAACCGGCGCATGAGCCACGGGCTGCAGCTCCAGGGTTCCTACACGCTGTCGAAATCGACTGACACGAACTCGTATGACGGCACGTTGACGGCGCAGAACAATCTCGACCTGGCCGAGAGCGTCGGGCCGTCGGATTTCGACGTCCGGCACCGTTTCTCGGTGAACGCCACGTACGAGCTGCCGTTCCACGGCAACCGCCTCAAGGACGGCTGGCAACTCGTCGTCGTCGAACAGGCGCAGACCGGGAACCCGTTCAACATCGTGACGAACATCGCCACGATTACCGGCACCGCCACGGTGCGGCCCGATCTGATCGGCGCGCTGCCGTCGATCAACCCGCATCCGAACAACGACTCGAATGGCTTCCCGGTCAGCTATCAGTGGTTCGATGGCCAGACCACCGTCTGCGATCCGCGCATCGCGGCGCCGGCGGCGGGTTCGTGCAATGCGAGCTCGGTGTTCGCCTTGCCGTACAGCGCCGCGGGCGTGGCGCACTTCGGTAGCCTTGGACGCAACGTGATGTACGGGCCGGGATTCGGCAACACCGACTTCTCGATCATCAAGAACCTGGCCCTTCAGGGCAGCGCGCGCGTCCAGTTCCGCGTGGTTATCTTCAACCTGTTCAACCAGGCGAATTTCGGACAACCGGGACGGACGGCGACGGTCGGGAGCACCTCGTTCGGGATCATCAGCAACACCCGGTTCCCGACCGGCGACTCGGGCTCGTCGCGCCAAGTGCAGTTCGCGGCAAAGTTCTTGTTCTAGGCCGCGCAGGTCGGGTAGGTCTGGTTGGTCAGGTAGGTCGGGTAGGTCAGGTAGGTCAGGTAGGTCCACCCGACCTACGCGACCCACACGACCCACCTGACCTACGCGACCCATACGACCCACCTGACCTACACTGACGGCATGCGTATCGCTCCAGTCGCTGCCGCGCTCGTCGCGGTGGCGACGCTCTCCGCCCAGCCGCCATCTTCCTTCCGCGTCGAAGAAACCACCATCGAGCAGATCCAGTCGGCCTTCCGCGACGGCTCGCTGACGTGCCGCACGCTCGTCGAACGCTATCTCGCGCGGATCGAGGCGCACGACAAGAAGGGCGCGGCGCTGAACGCGATTGTGATGACCAATCCGGACGCGCTGAAGACGGCCGACGATCTCGATCGGCGCTTCCGCCAGTCGGGTCCCGTCGGGCCGATGCACTGCGTGCCGGTGCTGGTGAAGGACAACTACGAGACGGTCGACATGCCGACCACCGCCGGATCCTTGTCGCTCAAAGGCATGATGACGGGCGCCGACGCGTTCATCGTCAAGCGGCTGCGCGATGCGGGCGCGATCATGATCGCGAAGTCGAACATGGCAGAGTTCGCGTTCAGCCCCGTCGAAACGGTGAACTCGATCCTGCCGGGTTATACGCGGAATCCTTACGACACGAGCCGGGTCACGGCCGGCTCGAGCGGCGGTTCGGCGGCCGGCGCCGCCGCGAACTTCGCGGCCATCGCCCTCGCGAGCGATACGGGCGATTCCATCCGCGGACCGGCCGCTCATCAAGCACTCGTCGGACTTCGTTCGACGATGGGGCTCGTGAGCCGGTCGGGTGTGGTGCCGCTGAACTTGAGTGCGGACATCGCCGGCGCAGTCACGCGGACCGTCGCGGACACCGCCGCGGTTCTCCAGGTGATCGCCGGACCCGATCCGTCGGATCCGGTCACCGCGGCCGGACGCGATCACATCCCGGCCAGTTACGCGGCGTCGCTGCGCGCGGATGGGCTGAAAGGTGCGCGGATCGGCGTGCTCCACCAGGCGTACGACACGCCGACCCTCGATCGCGAAGTCGACGAGGTGTTCAGAGGCGTGGTCGGAGAGTTGCGCAACCTCGGCGCCGAAGTGATCGATCCGGTCGAGGTCGCGGGCCTCGACGACATGGGCCGAGGAGGCGGCTGCAATCAGTTCAAACACGACCTGAATCAGTATCTCGCGCGGCTGGCCGACAAGGCGCCGATGCACTCGCTCGAGGAGATCATCAAATCGCGCCGCTTCCATCCGTCGATTCAGGCGCGTCTCGAAAGCGGTCAGGCGGCCGACGATGTCCCGGGGCAGACCGCGAGCTGTCTGCGGCGCGAGGAGTACCGCGAGAAGCTGCGCGCCGCTGTGCTGAAGCTGATGGACGCCGGTCAGCTGGATGCTCTGGCCTACCCGACCTGGAGCAATCCGCCGCGGCTGATTGGCGATCTGAACACGCCGGGCGGGGACAACAGCCAGTTGTTCTCGCCGAGCACCGGTTTTCCCGCGATCACCGTCCCGATGGGCTTTACGCGCGGAGGCACGCTGCCGGCCGGCCTCCAGCTGCTCGGCCGTCCCTGGAGTGAGCCGACGCTCCTCAAGCTCGCGTACTCGTACGAGCAGGCCACGCATCACCGCCGCCCGCCCGCGTCGACCCCGCCCCTCCAGTAGAATAAGGTGTTCTGAAGAAGATTCTGATCGCCAATCGCGGCGAGATCGCCGTTCGCATCATCCGCGCCTGCCGCGAGCTGGGCGTGTCGCCCGTCGCCGTCTACTCCGAATGCGATCGGAATGCGCTCCACGTGCGCTTCGCCGACGAGGCGTACGCGATCGGCCCCAGCGCGCCGCGTGAAAGCTACCTGCGCATCGAGGCGATTATCGACGCCGCCAGGAAATGCGGTGCGGACGGCGTCCATCCCGGCTATGGCTTCCTCGCGGAGAACGAGGACTTCGCCGCCGCGGTGCGCGACGCCGGTCTGACCTTCATCGGCCCGAGCCCGGAAGCGATCGAGACGATGGGCAGCAAGACCGCCGCGCGGACGGCGGCGAAGCGCGCGGGCGTGCCGGTCGTCCCCGGCACCGAGGATCCGCTGTCTGTCGATGTCCCGGAAGACCAGATCGCGGCGTCCGCCGCCGCGATTGGTTATCCGTTGCTGGTGAAGGCGGTGGCCGGTGGCGGCGGCAAGGGGATGCGCACGGTCGCCGACCCCGCCGACCTGGCCGGCGCGGTGCGCGCCGCGCGATCCGAAGCAGGAACCGCATTTGGCGATGCGACGGTGTACCTTGAACGCCGCCTCACGCGTCCGCGGCACATCGAAGTCCAGCTGCTCGGCGACAGCCACGGAACGGTGCTGCCGTTCGTAGAGCGTGAATGCTCCATCCAGCGTCGTCATCAGAAAGTTGTCGAGGAGACGCCGTCGCTGGCAGTGTCGCCCGCGCTTCGCGCGGCGATGACGTCCGCGGCGGCGCAGGTGGCCAAAGCGGTCGGCTACACGAATGCCGGCACCATCGAGTTCCTGCTCGACGAGGACGGCCGCTTCTATTTCCTGGAGATGAATACGCGGTTGCAGGTCGAACATCCGATCACCGAGATGGTGAGCGGCGTCGACCTGGTGCGCTGGCAGATTCGCATCGCGCGCGGCGAGCGGATCGACCTGGATCCGGCGCAGCTGATTCGCCCCAGCGGGCACGCGATCGAGTGCCGCATCTACGCGGAAGATCCCGACAACAACTTCCTCCCTTCGCCCGGACGGATTCAGCAGTTGCGCGCACCGGCCGGGCCCGGCATCCGCGACGACAGCGGCGCCACGGCCGGGCTCGACGTGCCGATCTTCTACGACCCGATGATTTCAAAGCTGGTGGCGTGGGCCGAGGATCGCCCGCTGGCCATCGCCCGCATGCAGCGCGCGCTTGGGGAGTACCTCGTCACCGGCATCAAGACGACCGTCCCGTTTTTCGCGTGGCTTCTCGCGCAGCCGGATTTTCAGAGCGGCAGGTTTCACACCACGTATCTCGACGAAGTCCTCAAGTCACGGAACGGCCGTCCGTTCGTCGAGACCACCCCCGCGCTCGAGGAGCTCGCGGCCGCCGCCGCGGCACTCGAAGCGGTGATGTCCCCATCCGTGCTGGCGGCCGATGCGTCCGCCGACCGGCTCGAGGCTCCCGGCGCGCGCCGCTGGCAGACGCTGGCACGCGCCGAGGGGCTGCGCTGACGTGCAGTACGAAGTCGAAGTCGGAGGCCGCCTCCTGCAGGTCGTCGTGACTCGCACGGGCGACGGTTTTGCAGTGTCGGTGGATGGACAGACGCGGCACGTGGACGCGGCGCGCATCGACGGGCAGATGCTGTCGCTGATCGTAGACAGCGTGTGGTCAAAGGAAGTCAACGTCGCGGCCGATCCCGTCGGTGGACAGCTTGTGGTGCACATCGGCACCACGCCGGTTGCCGTCACGTTGAATGGCCGCCGGCGGTGGGGCCGGAAGAACGACGGCGCGGGGACCAGTTCGGGTCCGCAACGACTGGTTGCGCCGATGCCGGGCAAGATCGTCCGGGTCCTGGCCAAAGCCGGCGACACGGTCGCCGCCCGCCAGCCGCTCGTCGTGGTCGAAGCGATGAAGATGGAGAACGAGCTGCGCGCAAGCCGTGAGGGCACGGTCGCCGAAATCCACGTGGCGGAAGGGACGTCGGTCGAAGCCGGCGCGCTGCTCCTCGTTATTCAGTGAACGTATTCAAGCGTCTCCGCACTCATCCGGCTCTTCGCTACCTCAGCCTCTGCCTCACGGTCCTCGTGGCGCTGCTGGCGGCGGCTATCGTGGCGTCGATCACCATCGACCTCGGCCCGGTCGTCCGTGCCAAGGCGGAGGACGCCGGCTCGAAATACATCGAACGGCCGCTCCACATCGGCGGGCTCCGTATCCACGTGCTGACCGGCAAGGTCCTCGTCGAAGACTTGAGGATCGACGGCCTTCACAAGGGGGATCGACCGTTTTTCACGGCGAAGCGGATTGCCGTGGCGCTCGACTGGCTGCCGGCATTCCGCCTGCGTCCCGACATCACCATCAGTTCGGTCGAGATGACCGACTGGGAGATGCTGGTGGAGAAGTGGGACGGTTCGCACAACTTTCCGCGCTTCAACCACGACGATGGCAAGCCGCCCGGGCCGAAGCGGCTGACGACCACACTGCGCCACCTCCGCGCGTATCGAGGGCAGTTCGCGTTCGAGGATCACGAGACGCCGTGGAGCGTGGTCTGCCGGAACCTCGACATCACCATCGGCAACCTGCCCAACTATCACGGCACCGCGGCGTTCAACGGCGGCACGGTCACGATCCAGGATTTCGTCCCGATGTGGGCGAACATGAAAGCGCAGTTCGTCATCGACGGATCGCGGATTCATCTCGATCGCATCGACCTCGATACCGACGGCGCCGCGACGGTGGCGAGCGGCGACGTCGATCTGGCGCACTGGCCGAATCAAGGCTACCAGGTGAAGTCGCGCGTGAATTTTCCGCGCATGCGCGAGCTGTTCTTCAAGGATGCGACGTGGAGTCTCGCGGGTGCGGGTGACTTCACCGGCAGCTTCCGCCTGTTCAAGACCGGCGAGGAGACCAACCGCGACCTGACGGGGACGTTCTCGAGCGAGCTCGCAGGCCTGAACGCGTACCGGTTTCCACGCCTTTACGGATCGTTGCGCTGGACGCAACACGGCTTCGACGTCTGGGACGCCGGTTCGCAGTTCTATGGCGGCGACGCGAAGTTCATCTACGGCATCAAGCCGTTCGGCGAGAAGACGAAACCGACGCACCATTTCGATGCCACGCTCACCGGCGTCGATCTCGAGCGATTCACCGACTTCGAACAGTTTCCCGGGCTGCGTTTCGCGGGGAGCGCGTCTCTCCACAACGTGCTGGACTGGCCGTCGGGGCGTTTTTCCGAGCACCGCGGAGAAGGACATCTGATCGTCGAGCCGCCGGCCGGCGTCACGGCCATGACTCCCGCGCTCGCCGCAGTACGCGCGGCCGACGCGGTTCGGGCGGGTCCCGAGTGGGGGCCGTTCGCACCGCAGCCGCTGCCCGCGCACGTGCCGATCGCCGGAGAGCTGTCGTATCGCTACGGGCCGGACGAGGTCGTCATCGACCAGGGACGCTTTGCGACCGAGCGGACGCACGTCACGTTCAGCGGGACGACCGCGTACGGATCGCAGTCGAGGCTGCCGTTTCACGTCACCAGCAGCGACTGGCAGGAGAGCGACGAAATTCTCGCCGGGATCATCAGCGATTTCGGATCGCCGGCGAGCGCGGTGCCGTTTGCCGGCCGGGGAGAGTTCGACGGCGTGATGACGGGCGCCTTCCGCTCGCCGCGGGTCGAAGGACTGTTCAGCGGTCAGGACCTTCGCGCCTTCGATACGCTCTGGGGCAGCGGGTCCGCGCAGATCGTCGTCGAAAACCGGTACGTGAACGTGAAGGACGGGGCGGTCCGGATTGGCAACGCCGAGATCCACGCCGACGGGTTGTTCTCGCTCGGATACCCGCGCGAGGATCGCGGGGAGGAGATCAACGCACGGATTCGCGTGGCGCGGCGCGATCTCGACAGCCTGCGTCACGCCTTCGGGATCGACGAGTATCCGGTCTCCGGCTTCCTGACCGGCGAGTTTCACCTGACCGGTGGATATGAGCGGCCGATCGGCTTCGGGACCATGACGATCGCCGACGGCGTCGCGTACGGCGAGAATTTTCAGCAGGCGACGTCGCCTCTCAGGTTCGATGGCACTGGTGTCCGTCTCGACAACCTGACGATCGCGAAGGACACGGGCAACGTGACCGGCGCCGCGTTCGTCGGCTGGGACTCGACCTACTCGTTCAACGCCACCGGCCGGAGGATTCCGGTCGAACACCTTTCGTTCGTTGCGTTTCGAAATGCGCCGCTCTCCGGCCTTGCCGACTTCACCGCCACGGGCAACGGCACGTTCGCGTCGCCTCGCAACGATTTCCGGTACCGCGTTGACGACCTGTTCATCGGAGAAGAAGGCGTCGGCGTCGTCAACGGCACCATGGCGCTGCGTAGCGCCGAGCTCAGCGGGTCGATTGACGCGGCATCGCCACGCATGGCGCTGACCGGCACCGGGCGGATCGCCCTCACGCCGCAGGCCGATGCCGAGCTGACGTTCCGGTTTCACGACACCTCGCTCGATCCGTATGTGCGCCTGTTCGTGCCAAAGCTCTCGCCGTTCACGACCGCCGTGGCCAGCGGCGCGATCCGTGTGGTCGGCGAACTGGCCGATGTCGATCACCTGTCGATCGACGGGACGGTCGACTCGCTCGAGATGCGGCTGCTGGACTACAGCGTGAAGAACGCGGCTCCGATTCGGATTGCGCTCGAACGCCAGCAGATCCGGGTCGACGAACTGCAGCTGGTCGGTGAGGACACGCGGCTGCGTGTGTCGGGCACGGTCGGTCTCAAGGACGATCGGATCGCGTTGAAGGCCGTCGGCGATGCCAACCTCGGCATCCTCCAGGGTTTCTTTCGCGACGTGCGCGGCGCAGGCCGCGCCGAACTGACCGCCTCGATCGACGGACCGCTCGCGCAGCCGCATTTTTCCGGGAACGCGACGATCACCGACGGGCGCATCAGGCACTTTTCGATCCCGAACTCGCTGGACGCCATCAACGGCACAATCCAGTTCGACCCGGGCGGCATCCGCCTGGACGATGTGTCGGCGACGATGGGTGGCGGCCATGTGCAGTTTGGCGGCCGCATCGACTTCGACGGCTATGTGCCCGGTAATCTCGACGTCACCGCGCGCGGCGAGGACATGCACCTGCGGGTCCCTGAGGGCGTCCGCTCCGTGGTGGACGCCGACCTGTCGCTGCGCGGCACCCTGAAGGCGCCGACGCTGGGCGGCACCGTCACCGTGAAGAGCGCCGTCTGGAACCGGAGGGTGGACACGCCGGGCAGCATCTTCGACCTCGCCTCACGGCGGTCCGGGAACGGCGGAGGGACTGCTTCGGCCGACGCCTCCTCGACGGTGCCGTTGAAATTCGATCTGCAGTTGCTGATGCCGTCGACGCTGCGCGTTGAAAATAACCTGGCGCGGATCGTCGCCAGCGCCGACCTCACGCTGCGCGGCACCTACGATCGGCCGGTGGTCTCGGGGCACGCCGATGTCGAGCGCGGCGAGGTGACGTTCGAGGGACGCCGGTATCGCATTACGCACGGCACGATGGACTTCACGAACCCCACGCGCATCGAACCGTTCTTCGACGTCGAGGCCGAGACCAACGTGCGGGTGCCGGGGCAGACCTATCGCGTGACGGTCGGTATCGCGGGGACCAGCGCGCAGCTGCGGCCGACGCTGAATTCCGATCCCCCGCTGCCGACCTCCGACGTCCTGGCGCTCCTCTTCAGCGATGCTCAGCGCAACGGGCCGCAGAGTGTCGCGCCCGAGCTGCGCGCGCTGCAGAACCCGAACCAGACGCAGACCGACATCATCACGACGCGGGCCACACAGGCGATCACCGGCAGCCTTTCGTCGGAAGTCGGCAAAGTCGTCGAGCAGACGTTCGGTGTCGACACCTTCCAGCTCACGCCGTCGTTCATCGACCCGTACAGTCAGCAAACGTCGCGGTTGAACCCGACCGCCCGCCTGACGATCGGCAAGCGCATCTCGGATCGCGTGTACCTGACGTTCTCGCGCAGCCTGGGCACGTCCATCAACGATCAGATCGTGCTGCTCGAGTACGAGGAGAGCGACCGGCTGTCGTGGATTCTCTCGCGCAACGAGGACACACAGACGTACGCGCTCGAGTTCCGCGTGAGACACGTGTTCTGATGCGGCGCCTTCTTTGTAACCTTTCTTTCCTGTGTGTCCTCGGTGCCACCGTAGCGGCCGCGCGAGCGGACGCGGCGGTGTCCGACTATCTGGGCAAGCCAATCGGTTCGGTGCGCCTGATGGTCGAGGGACGTGAGACCACCGAGGCCGCGCTGACCCAGGTCGTCTCGACTGTTGCGGGCCAGCCGCTGTCGATGCTGCAGGTGCGAGAGACGATGGCGCACCTCTTCAGCCTCGGACGCTTCGAGGGTGTCACCGTGGATGCGGTGATCGACGAGGGTCGTGTCGCCCTGCGCTACGACCTGATCCCGATTCATCCGGTCGCTCGCATCCGTTTCGACGGTCCCCTCGGCGTTCCCGGCATCGACCAGGGAGAGCTTCGCCGTGCGCTCATCGATCGGTACGGCGTGTCGCCGCCGTTGGGACGCGCCGCCGACATGACGCGCATTCTGTCCGACGAACTGCGCGAGCGCGGCTACCTGAACGTGAACATCACCCCACAGCCGATCCTGGAACACTCGCCGGAGCGTGCCACGCTGGTGTTCACCATCGATCCCGGGCCGCGTACGACGATCGGCAGCGTCGAGATCACCGGCGAACCGACGGTCGGCCGCCCCGAACTCGTCCGGCGCCTGGGCGTTTCGGCGGGCGCGCCGTACCAGCGCGACGCGCTAAACAGCCGCATCGAGAAATACATCGAGGAGCGCCGCAGCAAGGGCTACTATGAGGCAAAAATCCTGCCTCAGGTGCGGCTGTCGGCCGACCAGAAAGTCGCCGATCTGACGTTGACGGTGACGCCGGGCCCGCGCGTGCGCGTCGCCTTCACGGGCGATCCGCTGCCAGGCGATCGCCGGGCGGAAATGGTCCCCGTGGAGCGGGAGGGATCGGTCGACGAGGATCTGCTCGAGGACTCGAGCAACCGGATCGAGGAATACCTCCGCGCACAGGGCTACCGCGACGCACGGGCGCCACACACACGCGAAGAGACCGACGGCGAGCTCGTCATCACGTTCGCCGTGACGCGCGGTCAGCAGTTCAAGGTTTCCACCTACGAAATCTCCGGGAACGCGGCCGTGCCGTTGTCCGAGTTCGAATCGTCGCTGCGCGTGCGCGACGGGCAGCCGTTCGCGGCGACCCAGCTGGACGCCGATGTCCAGACCATCGAAGACTTCTACCATCGGCGTGGCTTTGCCACGGCGCACGTCAGCACCGCGGTCCAGGTCGTGACGCAGACGCCGCCACCCGCGCAGGTCCCGGTTGCCGTGCGCGCGGTCATCACCGAGGGGCCGAGCACCACCGTCGACTCGGTGACCTTCACCGGCAACGAGGCGCTGGCCGAGGCGACGCTGCGCGCTCGCGTCAGTCTGCGCGCCGGCGCTCCCTACGTCCCGGGCCAACTGGCCGCGGATCGCGACGCCATTCAGCTCGGGTACCAGGATCTCGGGTACGAAAGCGCGTCGGTCGAGCCGTCGACCGCCTTCAGCCAGAATGACACGCACGTTGCTGTGACCTTCGCGATCCGCGAAGGGCCGCAGGTGTTTGTCGATCACGTGCTGATTGTCGGGAATGTCCGCACGAGCGCGAGCACGATCGAACGCGCGCTGCAGATGAAGGCCGGCGATCCGTTCAGCCTCGGCGCAATCAACGAGGGCCAGCGGCGGCTGACGGCGCTCGGCCTGTTCCGGCGTACGCGCATTACCGAGTTGCGTCACGGAGGCGAGACGACGCGCGATCTGCTGGTCACGGTCGAGGAGGCGCCGCCAACGACGGTCGGCTACGGCGGCGGCGTCGAGGTCGGTCAGGTGGTGACCGCAGCGACGAGCGACAGCACGGTGGCGCACAACGAGCTGGACTTCGCGCCGCGCGCGTTCTTCCAGATCGGCCGCCGCAACCTGTTCGGGAAGAATCGATCGCTCAGCTTTTTCTCGAGCGTCGCCTTTCATTCGGACGAGAGCTCGGCGAACCTGGAGTACAGCGTTATCGGCACCTATCGCGAGCCGAGAATCTTCGATACCGCCGCGGATGCCTTCGTGAACCTCGCCTTCGAGCAGCAGCGGCGATCGAGCTTCAACTTCCGCCGCCGCAGCCTGAGCGCCGACATCGCGAGGAAGCTGTCCCGTACGGTCAGCATCACCGGCTCGTATCAGATTCAGAGAACGACCGTGTTCGACGAGAAGCCGGACGCCGACAAACCGCTGATCGATCGCGTGTTCTCGAAATACCGGCTGTCGTCGTTCTCGACCTCGCTGGTCCGCGACACGCGCGACGACGCCGTCGATCCGACGCGCGGCGAATATGCCAGCGTGAGCGGTCAGGTGGCCGCACGTGCGATCGGATCCGAAATCGGCCTCGTGAAGTCGTTCTTCACGGCCCAGGCGTTTCGCACCCTGCCGCACACGAATCGCATCGTGCTCGCGGGCAGCGCGCGGGTTGGTATGGCGGCTGGCTTTCCGCGGGAGGCCGTCGACGATCTGGGCAACGTGGAACTGATTCGCGATTTGCCTCAGAGCGAGCGGTTCTATGCCGGCGGCGACACCACGGTCCGCGGGTTTGCGCTGGATCAACTGGGCGTGCGTCACACGCCGCCGGATCCCGTCCACGACACGATTGACAGCAACGGGTTTGCCATCGGCGGCAACGGCCTGGTCATTTTCAACGCAGAACTGCGCGTGCCGATTGCGCACGGGTTTGGTGTCGTGGGGTTCGTCGATACCGGAAATGTGTTCACCCGCGTCTCCGACATCGACCTCGGCGAGATGCGCACGGCGCTCGGGAGCGGCGCGCGCTACAAGTCGCCGTTCGGGCCGATCCGGTTCGATCTGGGATTCAAGGTCAACCGGCAGCCTGGCGAAAGCCTCGCGGTCTGGTTCATCAGCTTCGGACAGGCGTTCTAGACATGAAATTGCAGATTGCGAATTGCAAATTGCAAATTGGCGCACGGTTCGCCTGCGCCTGGCTCGTCGCCGCCGCGCTCGGGACGTCCGTACTGCACGCCGAGACGATCGATCGCGTGCTGGCCGTTGTCGCAGGGCAGTTGATCACGTTGACCGACGTCACGGCGGCGACCGACCTCGGCCTTCAGTCCGCCGACGGCGCCGCGGATCCGGTGCGCGCCGTGCTCAACAAGTTGATCGATCGCGAACTGGTGCTTGCCGAAGTCGATCGGTACGCGCCCGCCGAGCCGACGAGCGAGGCGGTGGATCGGGAAGTTCAGCGCGTCCGCCAGCGTTTCTCGTCGCCGGAAGCGTTCGACTCGGCGCTCGCGCGATCGGGAATCGACGAAGCGCATCTGCGCGAAACGCTCAGGCAGGACCTGCGGATGCGCGCGTATCTGGACCAGCGCTTCAGCGCATCGCCCGATCAGCGTCTCAATGCGATCAACGACTGGATGACCGGCCTGCGCCGGCGCGGCGGCGTGATCGATCTGTACCTGGCGGGGCGCTAGCGGTTCCGGCGTTGGGTAGTGCGGACCGCGGGTTTTCTAATCATAGCAACCCCAGGAACGGCACGATCTGCAGCAGGTCGAATCCTGCGTGGCTGACCATCGGCGCGATCGCGGAACCCCGGCGCACATAGACGACCGCCCACATCAGGCCGAGCAATCCCGTCGCGAGGCCGGCATCGATCCCCTGGATCGTGTAGTGGCCCGCGCCGAAGGCAATGCTCGTGACGATCAGGCCCACCGTCCGTCCTCCCAGCCAGACGTCGAACCGGTGGAGCAGGAACGCTCGCTGGATTTCTTCGCGTACGCCCCCGGCCACCACGACGACGAGCGCGAACCACCAGGCATCGCTCGGTGTCCCGAGCAGTCCCTGCAGCGGGTTGTTCTCGACGTTGTGCAGCGAGGGAGCGAAGCGCCGAACCGAAAGGATCACCGCGGCTGCAACGGCGAACGTGAGGGGCAGAAGCCACAGTCCGAACACCGCTTCCGAGAAGATCGACCGGCGGCCGATGAACACGTCGCGCGGACGCTCCCCGTGCGCGTAGAGAAGGGCGAGGATGATGCCGATCAGCAGGAGGGCGTCACCGAGCGAGAGCGCGACGACGTACCCGACGCTCAGTTGACCGTCGGGCCTTTTCGGTTGATACCCGAGCGCCAGCAGCGTCCCTCCGATGGCGAACTGTGTCAGCACATCTGAGCAGAGCAGCACCTCGATGAGGGCGACGATGCGAGCCGCAAGCGGTGTGGGCGCCTGCGGGCTCGCTGGTGTGATGTCGGGAGGCTGACCGTTCGAGTCTGGAAACACGCGACGTTAATGTATCGCACGTCTCCGCCGACGTTTCAGGTTCGGCCTCCCTATCCCTTCACGAGCACGGTCACCGGCGCGGTCAGCCGCACCGTGAGCGACGTCCCCTTGGCGATGTGAATCTCTTTTCCGGACGTGGAGAGCACCACGGCCGTGCCGGCGCCGCCGCCGACCGCCGTGCCGACGAGCGCGCCCTTCTTGCCGCCGACCAGCGCGCCGATCAACGCACCGCCTGCCGCGGGCGCCCCGATCTCGAGCGCGTCCTTCTTTTTCGTGGCCTCCGCGGTCCGCCCGATCGAAGCCGTCCGAATCGAGTACCGCTGATCGGCGCCGTGCGGCGTCACCGCGTTGAACTGCAACGCGACGTGCGCGCGGCCCTTCACTTTCGCCGATCGCGTGGCGTCGGTGACCACGCCGTTCAATCGCGATCCTTCCGCCAGCACCGTCTCGCCCTGGATCCGAATCGGGCGCGCCAGATGCGCGGTGACGGCCTCTTCGACATGGCTCGTGTCCGATCCGACCGGCGTGTCGAGCGTCACGGTCAGTTGAGTGCCGGCTGGAATCGTGATCTCTCGCGCCGGTTCCGTGGCTTTCGTCGCCGGCGAGGCGGCATCCGCTGTTGCCGACGGCTCCGCCGCTGCAGCGCCGTTCACCGGCTTCGCCAGCGCGTTGCCCGAGGTTCCAGCCGAAGTCTGGTTGCAGCCGACGACAACCGTGGCCGCTACCAAAATCGTGATCAGTCGGACTCCCATTCCACCCTCCGCTGCTGACTCGTGCAAGGTGGTCGCCATCGATGAGCTCGAAAAAATACTTAACGTTCAGCTTGCATCGGCCGCTGCCGCCGACCAGAATGTAAAAATGACATGGTTGAGGACTGAGGATTGATGATTACAGCTGGCACTCCAGAAGTTGTCGAGACGGATCCGAAGGTCGCCGCGGAGCGCGTGCTGATCGTCGAGGACGACGCGTCGGCGCGGGTCGGCTTGGAACAGCTGGTCAGGAGTTGGGGCTTCATCGCCGATTCCGCGTGCGACGGGGAAGAAGCGCTCGAAAAAGTCACTTCGTTTCGTCCCGCGATTGTCATTACCGACATGGTGATGCCGCGGATGGACGGGCTCGCGCTCCTTCGCGCGCTGCCGCAGGTGGGCGCAGACGTCACGACGCTGCTGCTGACCGCGCAGGGCACGGTCGACACCGCGGTCGAGGCGATGAAGGAAGGCGCGTACGACTACCTGACCAAGCCGGTCGACATTCAGCGGCTGAAGATTCTCCTCGACAAGATCGTCGAACGGCTCGAGACGATGCGCGAGGTGAAGGCGCTGCGGCGCCAGCTGCGCGAACACGGGACGTTCGGCTCGCTCATCGGGAACAGCCCGGAAATGCGCAAGATTTATCAGGTGGTCGAGCAGGCGGCGCCCACCGCGGCGTCGGTGCTCATCACCGGGGAGTCGGGCACGGGCAAGGAGCTCATCGCGCAGACGATTCATCAGCTCAGTCCGCGCGCGGGCTTTCCGTTCATCGCCATCAACTGCGCCGCCATCCCCGAAACGCTGTTGGAGAGCGAGATCTTCGGCCACGAAAAGGGAGCTTTCACCGGCGCGGCCGATCGCCGGCAGGGCTGTTTCGAGCTCGCGGATCGCGGCACGCTCTTCCTCGACGAGATCGGCGAGATGACGCCCGCCACGCAGGTCAAGCTGCTCCGCGTGCTCCAGGAGCGGACCTTTCGCCGCCTCGGAGGCCGCACGGAGCAGAGCGTCGACGTGCGGGTGATTGCGGCAACGAACGTCGATCCGGCCACGGCGGTCCAGCAAGGCAAGCTGCGAGAGGATCTGTACTACCGGCTCAACGTGTTCTCGCTCCGGCTGCCAACGCTGAGGGAGCGCAAAGAAGATCTGCCGCTGCTGGTGCAGGCCTTCATCGGCGAGTTCAACACGCGGAATCAGAAATCGATTGCCGGGGTCGACCAGGCCGCCATGCGACTGCTCGAGCACTACGCCTGGCCGGGCAACGTGCGCGAGCT
Organism: Vicinamibacterales bacterium; assembly: GCA_035693505.1. Taxonomy (GTDB): domain Bacteria; phylum Acidobacteriota; class Vicinamibacteria; order Vicinamibacterales; family CAVVIG01; genus CAVQFC01. The sequence goes on along the minus strand of DASSGK010000505.1, from coordinate 6,191 downwards.
GCGGAACGTGATCGAGCGCGCGACGATTCTCGCGTCGGGCCCGTTCATCGAGACCAGGCACCTGCCGCCGGTCCTGACCGACGAACCGCCGGTGCCCCAGCAGCCGCAGCTGGCCCTGGCGCCCGGAACGACCGTCGAAGAGGCCGAGCGGCGCCTGATCGTGATGACACTGGCGCACACCAGAGACAACAAGACGCGGGCCGCGGAAATTCTCGGCATCAGCTTAAAAACGCTGCACAATAAGCTCAACAAGCTGAGGCTGCGGCCGAAGAAGGCAGAGTAGACAGGGCAAAGAGCTGAGAGCTGAGGGCTATGGTTGATGGCTGGAGCGCCTTCTTCCATCTCCCATCAGCCATTAGCCCTCAGCCCTGAGCCCTGATATGCGTCTAGGAATAAAAGGCAAGCAGGTCGTCGGCGTCACCTCGATCGTCGTCACGGTCGTGGTGGTGCTCAGTGTGCTGCACCTGTCGCGGCTGGCGCGCGTCAGCCTCGACGAAAGCAACGCGCGCGCAGAACTGCTGGCCAACGCGATCTATCACCGCGCGCAGCAGGTGGTCGTCGGCGGCGCGGATCCGCTCGCCGCGCTGCGGGCCGATCCGGGATTGCGCTCGATCCTCGAGTCGAGCCTGTATTCCAAGAACGTGATGTATGCCGCGCTCGTGGACGCCAACGGCGTCGCCGTCGCGCACGCCGACCGATCGCTCGAGGGACAGCCGCTGCCGCCGGTCGGCGATCTCGGAAAGCTGCTCGAGCGCTCGTCGCTCTCGCAGCTGGCCGCCATCTATTCGAGTCAAGGCGAGAACCTCGAGTTTCGCGGCCCGCTCCTGCTCGGCAACACCGAGATCGGGTCGACGCGCATCGGTGTCTCGACACTGTTGATCCGGCAGGATCTCGATCAGTCGCTGCGCCCGTCGCTCGTGACGGCATTCGCGGCGCTCGGCGTGTCGGTGCTGGTGGCGACGCTGTTGTCGCAGCTGTTCCTGCGCCCGATTCACATGATCCGGAGCGGCTTGACTCGCCTGGGGAAGGGCGAGTTCGGCGTCCGGCTGGATCTGGATCAGCAGGACGAGTTCGGAGACCTCGGCACCTTCTTCAACACCGTCAGCGAGCAGCTGTCGGCGGACCGCTCGCAGATGGCCGGGCAAGTCGCCAATCTCGAGTCGGCAGTCGAGCAGCTGGAAGACGCGGTGGCGATTGTGAACGCCAAGGAGGAGCTGCTGTTCACCAACCCGGCGATGCGCGCGCTGCTGCCGGCTGCCGCGCCAGGCGTCTCGCTCGGCACGATGCTCGCGACCGATCACCCGCTGCGGCGGTTATCAGAGCAGACGTTCGTCAGCCGCCAGTCGCGCGGTCCGCTGTCGGCGTCCTTCGGTGACAGCGAGCGTCTCGTGATGACGCACGCGATCAACGATCCCAAAGGCGACCTGGTCGGTGTGATGCTCATCGCGCGCAACGTGGAGTACTTGAGCGAAGTGCAGTCGACGGTGCGATACTCGCGAAAGCTGGCGGCGCTCGGCCGGCTGTCGGCCGGCGTGGCGCACGAGGTGAAGAATCCGCTCAACGCTATGATGATCCATCTCGAGCTCCTGCGGCAGCAGGTGAACCCGCGGCCGGTGCGTCCGGCCGTGCAGGCCGCGGAACGGACGGCATCGGGACGGATCCTCGTGGCCCGGGGCGACCTCGTCGAACCGCGGGCCGCTGTGGTCGCCGAACCGCCTCCGCTGGATCGTGCGGATGCGATGCAGCACGTCGACGTCATCGCGAAGGAGATCCGCCGGCTCGACGAAGTCGTCCAGGGGTTCCTGAAGTTCACGCGCCCCGAGGATTTGAAGCTGCAGCCGATCGCCGTGCGCTCGCTGCTCGACGAAATCGTGCCGATCGTGCGTCCCGAGGCGGACCGCGCGCGCGTGCAGCTGATTGTCGACTGCGACGCCGCGCCCGACGTCAACGGCGACCCGGGCATGCTCCGTCAGGCGTTCCTCAACCTCGCGCTCAACGCCTGCCAGGCGATGCCGAACGGCGGCACGCTGAGAATTCGCTGCGAATCGGCGCGCGGGCGCCGCGTGGCCGTGGTCTTCAGCGATACGGGCGTCGGCATCGCGCCGGCCGATCTCCAGCGGATCTTCGATCTGTATTTCACGACGAAAGAAAAAGGCAGCGGGATCGGCCTGTCGATGGTGTACCGGACCGTGCAGATGCACGACGGCGAGATCGAAGTGCAGTCGATGCCCGGGTCCGGAACCACGTTCCGGATGCTGCTGCCGCGAGCTTGAAAGATGTCCAAGAAATTGTGGTTCTTCGTCTTGATGGCGCCTGTCGCGGCCGCGTGCACGCACGCGCAGGCGAAGACGACCCCCGAGATGCCGCCGCTCGAAATGCCGGTGCCTCCGCCGCGTGATGTGCAGCCCACCGAAGTGGAAGCCCCGCCGCCGCTGCCGCTGGTCAGCGAACCCGCACACAATCCGCCGGCTCGTCTCCGCCCTCCGGCGCCGGCGAGGACCGAACCCGCCAGGCCCGCGGCGGAGCCGCCGAAGCCTGCTGAACCGGCGCCCGTCGAACCGCCCGCCAAGCCGGCCGACGAGCCGCCGAAGCCGTTGACGACGCTGCAGACGACGCCGCCGGCGGCGGAAGGGGAAGTCGAGCGCGGGATCCGCGCGTCGATTCAAAAGGCGAACACCGATCTCAACCGTATCGACTATCGCGCGCTCAACACCGACGCGCGCACGCAGTACGACTCCGCCAAACGCTTCCTCCAGACCGCCGACGACGCGATTCGCACGAAGAATCTGGTGCTCGCAAAAACTGTTGCGGAAAAAGCGGCGGTCATCGCCGCCCAGCTCGCGGGACGCTGAAGTACACGTTCGCACAGAAACGTCAACATCTTGCGAGTGACCTAAAAGAGCAGCACAATATGTGGTGTTTACACGCTTGACAAACGTGCAGGCCGAGCGCATATTGATTCGCCGAACGGGACAAAGCACACGAGCGGGAATCTCCCAGCTTCTCGAGAGTGCGCGATAGCTTTTTACGGGTTTCGGGCGGCCAAACGAATTCCACAACAGAACGACGGTCACCTCCGGGGCGGGAGGGCGATCGCCGCGATCGGAGCGGACGAGATGAAAGAGGGCGCTGCCTACCAGGCCGCAAGTGCCAGCCAGCAGTCGAGCGAGAGCAGTGGGACGGCTGCCGTACCGCCGTTCGTTGAGGCGGAGAAGCCGCGTTCCAGGACGCGGACGGCTGCCGCGGTGCCGGGTCTGACATTCCCGCGGTTCTTTACCGAGGCCGGCGTCGATCCGTTCGACGAGGTCGAATGGGAAACGCGATCGGCCCTCATCGGCAACGAACGCGGCGAGATGGTGTTCGAGCAGCGCGACGTCGAGATTCCGAAGAGCTGGTCGCAGCAGGCGACCAACATCGTGGTCTCCAAGTATTTCCGCGGTCAGATCGGAACGCCCGAGCGTGAGCGCAGCGTCAAGCAGCTGATCGGCCGCGTGGTCGACACGATCACGCTGTGGGCGCGGACGAACAAGTACTTCGCCTTGGAAGAGGATCTCCAGGCGTTCAGCGACGACCTGAAGCACATCCTCGTGTACCAGAAGGCGGCGTTCAACAGCCCGGTGTGGTTCAACTGCGGATTCGAGAAGGCGCCGCAGTGCTCGGCCTGCTTCATCAACTCGGTCCAGGACACGATGGACTCCATCCTGACGCTGGCGCGAACCGAGGGAATGCTGTTCAAGTTCGGATCGGGCACCGGCACGAACCTGTCGCCGATCCGTTCTTCGAAGGAGCTGCTGGCGGGCGGCGGAACGGCGTCGGGTCCGGTGTCGTTCATGAAGGGCTACGACGCGTTCGCCGGCGTCATCAAGTCGGGCGGCAAGACGCGGCGCGCGGCGAAGATGGTCATTCTCAACGCCGACCATCCGGATATCGTCGAGTTCATCAACTGCAAGGTCGAGGAAGAGAAGAAGGCGTGGGCGCTGATCGACGCGGGCTACGACGGCTCGTTCACCGGCCCCGCGTATTCGTCGGTGTTCTTCCAGAACTCGAACAACAGCGTGCGCGTGACCGACGACTTCATGCGAGCGGTGCTCGACGACAGTACCTGGGACACCAAGGCCGTGCGTGACGGGTCCGTGATGGAGACCTACAAGGCGCGCGAGCTGATGAACCTGATTGCGGAAGGCACGCACGTCTGCGGCGACCCGGGCATGCAGTTCGACACGACGATCAACGAGTGGCACACCTGCCCGGAGACGGATCGCATTCACGCCAGCAATCCGTGCTCGGAGTACATGTTCCTGAACGATTCGGCGTGCAACCTGGCGTCGATCAACCTGATGAAGTTCGTGAAGGCCGACGGCGAGTTCGACACCGTCGCCTACAAGGCCGCCATCCGCACGCTCCTCACCGCGCAGGAGATCATCGTCGACAACGCGAGCTATCCGAGCGAGGCGATCGGGAAGAACAGCCACGCCTACCGCCCGCTCGGGCTCGGCTATGCCAACCTCGGCGCGCTGCTGATGTCGCGCGGGCTTCCGTACGACAGCGACGCCGGCCGCGACTATGCCGCGTCGCTGACGGCGTTGATGACCGGCGAGGCCTACGCGCAGTCGGCGCGGATCGCGCGCGATCACGGCGGGCCGTTCTCCGGCTACGAGAGGAACCGCGAGCCGTTCCTGCGCGTCATGCGCAAGCACCGCGACGCCATGCGCGACGTCAACGGCCGCAACGTGCCGTCGGAGCTGTACGCCGCCGCGAAGTCCTCTTGGGACGATGCGGTGGAGCTCGGTGAGCAGTTCGGCTACCGGAACGCGCAGGCGACCGTGCTCGCGCCGACCGGCACCATCGGTTTCATGATGGACTGCGATACGACCGGCGTCGAGCCCGACATCGCGCTCGTGAAGTACAAGAAGCTGGTCGGCGGCGGGATGATGAAGATCGTCAATCAGACCGTGCCGATGGCGCTGGCCAAACTGGGCTACTCGCCGGCGCAGGTGGAGGCGATCGTCGAGTTCATCGACAAGAACGAGACGATCGAAGGCGCGCCGGGGCTCAAGGAGTCGCACCTGCCGGTGTTCGATTGCGCGTTCAAGGCCGCGAAGGGGCAGCGCTCGATCCACTACATGGGCCACATCAAGATGATGGGCGCGACGCAGCCGTTCATCTCGGGCGCGATCTCGAAGACGGTCAACGTGCCCAAGGAAGCCAGCGTCGAAGACATCATGCAGGCCTACATCCAGTCGTGGAAGCTGGGTGCGAAGGCGATCTCCATCTATCGCGACGGCAGCAAGCGGACGCAGCCGCTCAACACGTCGAAGGACAAGACGGCGGCGGAGCTCGCGGCGATCGCGGCCGCGCAGCTCGTGACGAGCCCGGTGCGGCGGAAGCTGCCCGACGAGCGGCACGCGATCACGCACAAGTTCGACATCGCAGGGCACGAGGGCTACATCACGGTCGGCCTCTTTGCCGACGGGCAGCCGGGCGAGATCTTCCTCGTGATGGCCAAGGAAGGGTCGACGATCTCCGGCTTTGCCGACGCGTTCGCGCAGGCGATTTCCTACGCCCTGCAGTACGGCGTGCCGCTCCAGGCGCTGGTCGACAAGTTCAGCCACGTCCGGTTCGAGCCGTCGGGGATGACCCGCAACCCGGAGATCCGGTTCGCGAAGTCGATCGTCGACTACATCTTCCGGTGGATGGCGTCGAAGTTCCTGTCCAACGACGCGCAGTACAACGCCGGCGTCAACGGCCGCGAGCTCGAATCGACGGCTGCTGCCGCAGTGGCCGAGGATCCGTCGCCCGCGCCGGCGGCGAAGTCGGGCGCGAACCAGCACTCGACGATTCAGAACCAGGAAGACGCGCCGCCGTGCTCGACCTGCGGCTCGATCATGATCCGCAGCGGTGCGTGCTACAAGTGCAGCAACTGCGGCAACACGTCGGGGTGTGCCTAGGGGCTAGGGATCAGGGACTGGGGGCTAGCGCAGCCCCGAGTCGATGTAGTGCAGGCCTTCAGGCCTGCCCGAAACGGAAGGAACCAATCCAGACGCAAAGAAGGCGGGCCCAGGGCCCGCCTTTTTTGTTGTTCGTTGATCGGGAGCGCGAGGGGAGACGCCGGCCAGAGCCTTCACGCTCCAACAAAGTCGTTGGTCGAGAGTCGCTAGTACGGAGTCGCTAGTCGTTAGTCGCGATCACGT